>CADDYT010000022.1 GCA_902810755.1 Chloroflexota bacterium | reverse complement strand
GAGCAGGCCACCACGCAGGGAGCAGGCCAGCCGCCAGGGGTGGCCCTACTCTATACGGGCGAGCGATGGCATGAGGGAGGGGGGAGGGGGGCGTATAGAGTAGGGCCACCCCTGGCGGCTGGCCTGCTCCCTGCGTGGTGGCCTGCTCCCTGCGTGGTGGCCTGCTCTGTGGCCTGCCTGGCGCTCGCACGGGCTTAAGTTACCGCCTATGGGGGTGGCCCTACGAGAGACGATAGTCCCGTGCTGCTGGTGGAGCGGTCATATAGAGTAGGGCCACCCCTGGCGGGTGGCCTGCTCCCTGCGTGGTGGCCTGCTCCCTGCGTGGTGGCCTGCTCCCTGCGTGGTGGCCTGCCTGGGGCGGCGTCGGTGACCGAGGGCGCGTGAGTAGCCTTCAGCGACTACGCTCTACGATAGTAGGGGCGGCGTTTGTGCCAGAGGCCCCAGGTGACGGCATACCAGAGGGCGACGACGATGATCGCGCCGATCAGCGCCTTGAAGAGCGGCACACCGTAGATGACGGGATCGCCGGGAATGACGATGGCGACCACATTGTTGATGAGCCACATGCCAAGCAATGCGGCCAGCAAGGCCCCGATGAAGCCCAGTGGGAGCCGCCAGCCGACGATGAATTCGGCGATCAACCCGATGATGGCCGCGATAATCAGGTAGACAATCATGCTCAAGGTGATGACCCACCGGGTCGAGCCGAAGTTGATGGTCACAACTACGGGACTGCTGAGCAATGTAGCCAGTGTAAACATTGTGTTTACCTCCTTGTTTATTCACTCACCTGTTCAGCTCTTTCGTTTTCAATATCCTGTTTCAGTATTTCCTGCACCACCGACAGGAAGGTGAGATGAATGCATCTGTTCTCTAGTTGAACATAACCTGTCGCTTGCCAGAAGGCAAGTGAACAATAAAAAGTCTCAGTCAATTTTCAGAAGATGTTCAGCTTTCTAAGCTTCTTGAATATCCAGGCATGGTATACTGTGAAAAAGTGACCCGGACATGTCCGGGGCGGCTTTAGTGGCATGGCGGGCCAGGGGAATGTAGCCATGCAAGCATTTTTGACGTGTAAAGAGAAGACAGACGCTGAATCTGCTGGTGATGCGCGCTGGCGCTGGTAGCAGGGGGCGATTGTGCGTTATAATCACAGTGGGAGCCCTGATTGAAATAACTACCGCCGGGAGGTATGTGTTATGCAAAAGGCAAAACGCTACGCGATCATTGTGGGCGTTGTGGTGGGGATACTGTTAATCATCGGTATCGTCCTTGCTGCTATCTTCGACGCCTGGCTGACTATTCTGTATATTGCCCTGATTATCCTCGCCGCTTTCACGCTCATCGCCGTTGCTTTCCAGATATACGCGGTTCTCATGCTCGTGCGCTCGATTGCGACGGTGCGCGATGAGATGAAGCCGCTAATCACTTCGGTGCAACAGACGGTGGGTATTGTGAAGGATACGGCGAAGACGGCGGGGCAGACGGCAAGTACGATTGGCTCAACGGCAAAGCTGACGCAGGAGTTCGCGGTGAAACCCACTATACGGGTTGTGGCGGGGCTGGTCGCGCTGCGCCAGGTGATAAGTGTCTTTACCGGTGGGCGTCGCGCTGAGAGCCAGCGCGAGCGGCGGCGCATCGAGCAGATGGAGGCGATAGAGGCGGCCAACGCGGCGGGTCAAGCCGGTGGCGGGCTGGCTGCCGGTGGAGGAGAATGAGCATGCAATACGTGTTCGCAAGCACCCCCATCGACGCCTGGGGCCAGGCTGCGGCCATTATCCTGGTGATCGAGCTATTCTTCTTTGTCCTGATCGGCCTGATACTGGTAGGGGCGCTGATGTTCGGCCTGGCCTGGGTACGCCAGAAGGTGGAGTTGATTAAGCGGCTGCGGCCAACCGTTGAAAGCGTGAATACGACGACGGAAGAGGCTATTCATGGCACGCTGCCCCCGCCGGGCCCGGATGAGAACAAGGTGGTACGCACCATAGCCGAGGTTCCGGCAAAAATCGATGACGTGGAGAAGAAGATTGACAAAGGGGCCGATCGCGTGGCGGAGGCGGTCATCGAGTTTCGCGCGCGCACGGTGATGGTTGAGGGCATAATTAAAGCCTTCTTCGCTCCACGGGCGGTGCAGAAACAACTGGAGGGGCGCCGGGCAGATATCGGTATCGCCAGCCCGGGCTATCGTCGGCTGGTAGAGGAGCGAGTGCCGGAGACGCCGGATCAGGTCGGGAATGCCTTCGTGGGAACGGTGCAATCGGGCGAAATCAAAGATGCATCTACTGCTTGATTACATCCGGCAGTTCGGACAATTGCAGCGCAATGCTCGTCTCTACCTGATCAGCAACGCGCTGGGCGGCGTCTCTACGGGTATTCTGCTGGTTCTCTACAACCTCTACCTGGTATCGCTGGGGTATGGCACTGATTTTGTCGGTGCCATCCTTTTCGTCGGCACGCTGGGCGCGGGCATAGCCATCTTCCCCGCCGGTGTCTGCGTCGACCGTTTCGGCGGCAAGCTGGTGATGATCTGGTCAAGTATCATCCTGGGGCTGATCGGCCTCGGCCAGATTCTCTTTCGCCAGCCATTGCCGCTGCTCATCACGGCCTTTATCGCCGGGGTGGCGGGCGCGGCCCTGCTCGTCGTCAACGCCCCCTTTCTCACGGCCAACAGTACACCTGATGAGCGCACGCACCTGTTCAGCCTGAACATCACCCTTTCCCTGATTACCACCGTGCTGGGCAAGGTGCTGGGTGGGGCCTTGCCCCTCTGGTTTCGCGGCATTCCCTGGCTGATGGCCTCGCTGCCGCCCTGGCTCTCTCCCCTCTTAGCGCATTCCCCTGAGCCTCGCTCTTACCAGCTTGCCCTGCTCTTCGCCGGCCTCATCGCCGGGCCCAGCCTGATCCCTCTCTTCCTGCTAAGCAGCGATCACCCCGCGAAATCCTCGCCCGTTGCTGCATTATCCACACCGTCGTCATCCATACATCAGGCTCTATCGCGGGAGAGCCTGGGCAACGGGTTAGCGCAGCCAGCGCGCTGGCTGCGGGCCGCCCGGGCGTTTGTGCGCTCGCGCAAACTGCTGCACAACGCCATTTTCCTGCTGATTGTCGTGCAGGTGTTGATCGGGCTGGGAGCGGGCCTGTTCACGCCCTATTTCAACATCTATTTCGTCGATCACCTGGGGGCCTCGTCCGCCCTCTTTGGCCTGATCGATGGGGGGGCAAACGCGCTCACGGCCCTGCTCACGCTCGTCGCGCCCTGGCTCGCGCTGCGCCTGGGCAGAATCAAAGGTATCACGCTGACCGAGCTAGCCAGCATTCCCCTCATGCTCACCATTGGCCTGACGGGTCTGCTGCCGCTCGCCGCCCTGCTCTATCCCCTGCGCCAGGGCCTGATGGACATGTCCAACGGCGTGCTGCAAGTCTTCTCAATGGAGGTCGTGCCGCGACGGCATCGCGGGCTTGCCAACAGTGGTTACCAGGCCGCCTACCAGATCGCCTGGGCCATCACCGCCCCCATCGGCGGCCTCATCATCGCCCGTTCCGGCTACCCCCCCATCTTCATCCTCGCCGCCTGCTGCTACCTCTCCGCCATTGCCACCCTCTGGTTTAATTTCAGGGGTAGCAATGGCCAGAAGGCGATCATGGAGGCGGCGGATGAAAAGGCAATGGTTCCACAGACAGCATGGGAAAAATAGAGGCTTGTCAAGGTGGGGGAGGCGTGATATAGTTGCTTCACACAAGGCTGAAGCGTATGGAGGAACGACACCCCATGTTAATACAGGTGAGCGGTAATGGCTGAGCAGTTTCGCATTCTGGTTGTTGAAGAGGAAGAGACCCTGAATCAGAGTATTGTCAATTCTCTGCGCCGGGATGGCTATATGGTGCAGGGGGTCATGAGCGGCGCGGACGCGATTCGTATTCTGTGGACGGAAGAATGCGATGTGGTGATTGGCGATCAGAAGCTGCCCGGCGCGGATGGTTTCGAGTTACTGCAATGGCTGCGCACCAACCGGCCCAATACGCGCATGATTATGCTCTCTGAATACGGTTCGCCGGAGACACGCGCGCAGGCGCTGGAGAGTGGGGCCGTGGGCTACCTGGAAAAGCCGCTTAACCTGCACATGCTCAAAGAGGAACTGCGCCGCCTGCTCCAACAAACCGGCTTCTCCGCCAGCCTGGATTCGTTCGATTTGCTGGATGTAATTCAGATCATTAATATAAGTCGCAAGAGCATCGCCCTGCTGGTGAATACGGGATTGGAGGAGCGCGGGGTGCTGCGGTTTCAGGATGGGGAGCTGATCTGGGCGGAGTATGGCATCCTGCGCGGCGAGGAAGCGTTCTTCGCGCTGGCCGCGCATATGAATGGGACGGTTATTCACCAGCCCTGGAACGAGCGTATTCAGCCCAATGTCACACAGCCCCTTTCTCGTCTGATCTTCCAGGCGCTGCAATATCGCAGCAAGTACGCCGTCCGTCAGCAATTAACGGGCGAGCAGGCGGCGCTGGCATACCCGAAGGAGACGCAGGGCCTGCTCTCTGATGAGGTTGATGATTCGCCCTTTGTCTTTGCGCAAGATACCGGGCAGCCCGCGCCGACGGCGACCCAGGCCGACGCCGCCCTGTTCCAGAGCGGCCAGGAGACAGAGGAAAGACGGGAATGGTGGCAGGATACGGGGCATATACCGGTTGGTGGAGCGCAGGGCAATGGTCGATCCTCCGGTGAGATTCCAGCTACACCCGGCAGGCGTTCGCTGACGGGCAATCCAAATATTGTTCCCTCTGTGGTGCGCAAGACACCCGCCAGCCAGCGGCCCGACCTGCCTTCCTGGCTGACGGAACAGCCGACAAGAGGAGATGCATCGGGGCAGCCGCTGCGTCCCGCCGCACTTTCCAGCAGCACGCATTTACCGGCGGTGCCGCCGGTCAAGCCTTCTCCGGCGGAATGGCAGTCACCGATGCCGCCACCCGTGTCGCGACCAACTGCACAGTTGTCCCGCGTGTCACCGGCGCCGCCAGCGCAGCCAACGCCTGTGGTCAGGGTGACCGAGCAATTGCCGGGCAGGCAGACCACCGGCTCGCAAAATAGTGATTCCGTACCTGTTCTCAGAGCGCCGCGCCAGAGTCCGGCGGAATGGCAACCGCCGGAGCAGCTAGCGGCGGCTGATGGACATGGGTACACACAGCCCCGCCTGCGCAGCCTGATGACCCCCATGCCGCCACCCGTCGGACCGGAAGAGGAAGCGGTCCCTGGTGCGCGCAGCCAGCCGGGAAAAACGATGGGCCAGAGGCCGCAGGGGCCGCGCCCTGACAGCGAGGCGAGTGGAGACGATGCACGGCGGCAGGGCGAGCAAGGGTTGCCGCAGTGGACGGCACCGGCAACGGTGACAAAGCATAACTACCCGGCGCTGGTCTCGGCGCTGCAAACGCTCGGCTATTCTATCCCCGGCTTCGTGGCCGCTGCTGTTGCGGGGCTGGATGGTCAGCCGGTCGCTCAGGTGGCGGTAGATGATCTGGATATCTCTCAGGTCTGTGGCTATTTCAGTACAATTTTGCGCGGCGTGCTGCATGCGCTTGAGCAGGTTGGGCAGGGCGAGCATGAGGAGACGATCATTAGCAGCGGAAACGGGCATATCTTGCTGCGCATCGTCGGCGGGAAGCGCAACGCGTTTCAGGTGTTGATTACGACCCATGAGGCCGACCCGGCGGAGAGTCTGGAAGTGATGGCCAATGTCGAAGGGGCCATCAGCGCGGCCCTGCGCTAAACTGAACTGTAGAGGTGAGATTTTTACAAGAGGAGAGACAGACATGAGTGAGGGGAAGCGTCCTCGCACCGAAGAGCAGAAGCGGATTGATCGCAGGTCTTTTTATATCGGTATCTGCATTGGCATAGCGATCATGGCCCTCTATGTGATTCTCTACTTTGCAGGCTTCATAAAATAGGTTGCATACCTCTCTATTACCGCCTTTTCTTAGAAACGTTCTTCAGGCGGCTACTCTACCGGCCTCCCATCGTTGCAGGTGGTGGCCGGGGATCTCAACGGGAGAAGTGATAAGTGAAGGAGCAAGCTCCGGGCCATCCCTGGCGGCTGGCCTGATGTGGGTGGCCTGATGCGGGTGGCCTGCCTGGCGCGGCGTCGGTGGCCTGCGTCGCGCGCGTACGGGCTTCAGGGAACGCCTATGGGGCCAGCCGCCAGGGATGGCCTGGCAATTGTCTTCCTACTCTAGCAGGTTTTTTAGCCGCTCGATGGCCGCATCCTCATCCGGGGAAGAGGAGATTGATTCCGGCGCTGGCTGTTGGGCCGGGTGGGGAGTGCTGGCCTGGCGTGGTGGCTGCTTGCGGACCGGTTCGCCCTCGACTGGCTGTGGCGGGACGAGTGGTGAGAGGTGCGGCTTTCCCTCTTGCAGCAGTGGCGGCTCCGGCTGCCTGGCCTGCTGTTTCACTTTGAGGTCGTGAAGCTGCTGCTCGACAAGTTGTTCGCTGGAAAGCTGTTCGAGCTGGGAGTCGAGATCGTGGCGGTGCAGGTCGGCCAGGGCGCGAGCGCGGGCCTCAGCCTCCATAACGGCTTCCTGGGCGCGGCTGGCCCGCTCGCGGTCTTGCTGGCTGCCAGCTTTATTGAGGGCTTCGAGGACACGCTGCTGAATCAGGGCGTTGCGCTTGCGGGCAACGAGTAGCTCGATGGTGGTCTCGACCTCGGCAATTTTGGCCTCGAGCTGGCGCAGGGCATCACGCATGGTGGCGACCAGCTGCTCCTGTTCCTTTTGCTGCTGCTGATAACGCTGTGCCTGTTTGAGAATATCGTTATAGCGGGTGAGGGCGGAGCGGGCAGCGTCATCGTTATTATGCTGGATGGCCTGCTCTGCTTTGTGAAGCCAGGTCTCGGCCTCCGCCACTTTCTCTTTGCTGCGTGTGCGCAGTTTATGGCTGGCGGCAATCGCGGTGGCCACCTGTGTCTTGACCTGTACCAGTTGATTGCGCATATCAAGCTGCAACTGCCGCAGCACCTTTTCCGGGTCATCAGATTTCTCAACCACGCTATCGAGGTTCGCTCGTAGCAGGATAAGCACTCGTTCCAGCAAATTCATGTGGGCCTCTTTACTTCCCCATATTGACGGTGTTTCAAATAGTAAGGCGAATAGATACGATGGAAAGTTTCAGTATGCGCGAATCGTGCAGTAAATCGCGCATACTGAAACTCCTTACGGCAGGAAGTCTATTGTTTCTCGTCGGCAGCGGTGTCGGCGGCTTCGACGGGGACGACGGAGCCGTTGACCTTGCCGTTGCTGCCGGCCTGCTCCTCGGTTGCCAGAGCGGGGACGCGGCTCATCAGGTCGCCGAGGCGCGTGCCGCTGAGCAGTTCGAAGAGGGCTGGAACCTGGGCAACCATGTTGACAATGTCGCCGGTGAGACGGCTGGCGCCGAGACCGCCGTTGTTGGCCCCGTTGCCGCCGCCAGTGGAGACGATGGTGACTTTGTCGACCTTGCCCAGAGGCTCGGCGATGGCACGCACGATTTCCGGCATGTTGGTGAGCAACTTGTCGAGGACCGCTGCCTGGTTGTACTCGTGGTAGGCCGCCGCTTTGACCTTCATGGCGTCGGCTTCCGCTTCACCTTTGGCGCGGATGATTTCCGCTTCGGCCAGACCTTTGGCGCGGATGACCTCCGCTTCGGCCAGACCTCTGGCGCGGTTGGCTTCGGCCTCACCGAGACCGCGCGCTTTGGCGGCATCGGCCTGACCTTGCGCTTCCAGGATGAGGCGCTGGCGTTCGGCCTCGGCGACAGTTTCGATGCGCCGCCGCTCAGCCTCGGCCTGCTTCTGTACGGTGGCCTGCAGTTCCAGTTCGCGGCGCCGGATTTCTGCCTCCTGCACCTTGATCTGCGCCATCTTCTCGGCCTCGGTCACTTTGACGGCCTCGGTCACCACCTGCTGCTGCATCAAATTGGCCTGGATATCATAGGTCTTGTCGGCGGTTGCCTGCTGCTTCTTGACTTCGGCGTCGAAGGCGGCTTTCTTCAAGGCCAGGTTGCGCTGCGATTCAGCCTGCAAGGCCAGCGACTCGGTTTCTGCCTTGACACGCTCCTGGTCGGCTGCCGATTTGGCAATGGCGGCTTCACGCGCGGCGTTGGCCTGCTGAATCTGCGTATCGCGCTGGGCAAGGGCGGCGGCGATATCCGCGCTCTTGCGAATCTCGACGATCTGCGGACGGCCCATGTTGGTGATGTAGTCGTTCTTGTCGCGCACATCTTTGATAGTGAAGGAGATGACTTCCAGACCCATCTTTTGCATGTCGGGAGTGACGGTTTGCAGCATCTTCGCGCCGACCTGTTCGGGGTTCTTCACCAGGTCTTCAACCGTGAGCTGGCCGACAATGCCGCGCAGGTGGCCTTCCATCACCAGGCGGATGAGGTTTTCGCGGTCTTCCTGCCGCTTGCTGAGGAACTGCTCGGCGGCAGTCTTGATGCTCTCTTCATCGGAACGCACCTTGATCTGCGTCACAGCCTCGACGTTGACGGCCACTCCCTGGATGGTGTAGAGGTCCTGCGAAGGGGCGACATCGAAGGACATCAATTCCAGCGAGAAGACATCGGCGCGATGCGTGAGCGGAATGACCAGCCGCGAACCGCCGGTGACAACTTTTGTGCCGCCTGCGCCGTAGACGATGAGCGCCTGGTTCGGCCCCACCTTACGCAGCAGGCGCCCGACGGTACTGATGATGAAGAAAACCACGATGACCAGAACTACCACGAATACTATGGTAAGCAGAAGTGGATCCATTGCGTGTTACTCCTTTTGCATTTCATTGCGTATGACGACTTCCATACCGGTGTTATCAGCTTCTTCGAGGAGCGCGCGTAAGCGGGCAATTTCGTCGGCGGCAGGGGCAGCGTGCAGTGCGCTCTGCGGCGCGGCCTGTTCTGTGTTGCCTGCATAGCCTTCATAGCCGCCGGGCGCTTTGTTCTCCGCGCCCTGCTCATTGATAAAATGTTCCCAGGTGTCAACCTCGGCAACTCCCTGCGCGTAGTTGACGACAACTACCTCCTGACCGCGTTCAATCCGCTGGCCCCCGACGCTGCGAGCCGGGATACTCTTGCGCAGGCCGGCGGGCGATGTGTAGAGAATCTCCCCCATGCCGTTTTCCTGAATGGGAATGCTCACGGTTCCTAGCAGCCCGGTGCGGTCCGCTACATCCTGCTCCGTCTCCCCCTCGATGTTGCTGAAGATGCGGCTGAACAGAAGCAGCAGCAGTCCGGCAATGACAAGGCCGCTGATTCCCGACAGGAGCAGGGTGATGGGAAGCAGGAAATGAGCGGTGTTGTGAAAGACGTAGCCGAAGAATCCGAAGCCGATCAGGAAGAAGACGATAGAGGTAGGGTTGACGTAGGCGAACCAGGCGGGGCCGCTGCTCTGGTTTGCCTGCCCCCGCTCCTGCCCCTGACCGTGTGTGCTGGGAGCCTGAGACGTGGGATGATTGCTGCCTGCGCCGTGTGCGTGGCCACCAGCCTGCGTATGGCCGCCATGAACGGTATGACTTACATGAGTAGTATGCCCCATATGCCCCGCATGGCTGACATGGGCATGTCCGGCGTGGCCGAGATTGCCAAGCACGATGGTGACCAGCAGGAAGAGCAGGCCAAACAGGAAACAGCCGATGAAAAACAGGGAAAGCGGATCAGTTGCCATAACGTTGCTCCTTTGGCCGCAATCTCTTTGCGGCCTTCAGATGATGGCGATCAATACTTTCAAGGATACCGATAATGGCGGTCAGCAGGCCAGCGATGCCCGCTACACAGGCCAGAGCCAGGCAGAACAGGCCAACCGGCGCGCCAATGAACGCCAGTACAGGAAAGAGCGTACCGGCAAATACACCGGCGATACCCAGAGCAACCGAACTGCTTAACAGAAAGACAGGGAGCAGCACCGGATACCTGCGGCGCAGAGAGCTATGTCCCTGCCCTGCCGGAAGCGGCTGCCGACCAGGAAAATGATCGAAATCCTGGATCATAAAATAGCTCCTTATCACTGACGTTTCTTTTCCACCGGTATTTCCAGGCAGGCCAGAGATAAACGCTACGCTCTCAACGAAAAGTAGTATCCACTTCTGTAAACGTTGAACGGCCTCAAAAATCCAATCTCAAAAAACTTAATCGGCATGAGTTCCTGTCACAGCATGAACGATAGCCTCAAGCTCCTCCAACGGCAGGTTCAGCAACTCTGTAAAAAGCGAAAGATAGCGGCGTGGGTCAGTAACGGCGCTCAGAGACTGGAAAAACTGCTCGACCTCCGGCTCGCCGCGCCATTCCTCCGTACTGGCGGCCAGCCAGGTCTCCAGACGATCGCTCCCCTGCTCGATATCCGTCAGCAGGTCGACGCTGTAATCGGGCGGGTCGCTGACGAGGTAGCCAGGGTGAACTTTGAAAAAGCGGGCCAGCAGGTCACGGCTGGCCGCCGTCAGATGGACTCGTTTGCCCGCTTCCAACTGCGAGAGATACGCCTGGCTGAGGTGATCATTCAGCTCTTCCTGCATGGCGCGAACGACCTCCACCTGTGTCATCGCGCGGTTCAGCCCTCGCAATTCACCCTCAACTTCACGCAAATGTTTGATTTTCTCGGCCAGATTCATACCACCATCTCCGTGATTGCTATTTGCTATAGCAAGTATAACTATTTGTTATCACGATGTCAAGGGGTAAACACGTGAATTTCATCACTATTGTGCCTGATGTATGCCAGTCTGGCAAGAGTACACATACGGGGTGCTGGAGCGAGTGCTATGTTCGTCCTGGCGGCCAGGAGCATGTTACAATATGTTCTGTGAGGAAGCGCGCAACTCAAGCCTATGTAGGCTTGAGTCTCAGATATCGATGAAAGGAGTTTTGCGAAATGGTGAGCCAGTTTAGCGCGCGTAACCAGCTGCGTGCAACGGTGAAATCCGTCAAACTGGGAACGGTGATGGCCGAGGTGGTGATGCAATTGCCGGATGGGCAGGAGATCGTTTCGGCAATTACGCGCAGTTCTGCCGAATCCCTGAACTTGCAGCAGGGTGACCAGGTTGTTGCGATTATCAAAGCCACTGAAGTGATGATTGGCAAGAGCTAGCCAGGTACCTGTCTCAGAAAAAGGGGACATGGTACAGGGATAGCATTATTTCCCTGTGCTATGCCCCCTTTTTATTACGAGTAAAAAATATGAGTACTTTTTCCCATGTGGCTGCCGGGCGATCTGAATAACCATTCCCGCCCTGGGCGATGAAGCGCGCAAGACTCTGCATATGACGGGAATAGATACTCAATCATTGTGTACTCATATATTGAGTATAACGAAAAAAGCGGAGTGTGTCAAGGCCTGATTGCCGCGATGCAGGAAGGCTAAGACAGCGTAATCTCGCCGGTTGAGCTGTCCACGTGGATGGTGACGCTGGCAAGCGGTGTCTGAGCTGGCGGCTGGACGACGGCCCCGTTTCTGGCCGGGTCAAAGGCCGCGCCGTGACAGGGGCAGACGAGCAATTGCTGGCTTGAGTCGTAATCGACCGGGCAACCGGCGTGGGTGCAGGTGGCATCATAGGCGACAAACTGGCCATTATTGAGGCGCACAAGGATGCCGGGATCGCCGTTCGAGGGAATGGTGAAGTTGACCGAACTGTTATCGGGAACAGCGTCAACCTTCGCAATAACATTGTTCGCGGTGCCGGTGGCAGTCGCAGTACCCGAATCGCCAGAAGTCGCCGGGCCGGTGGTGGATGAGGTATCGACTCCGGGTTGCAGGAAGGAGCGCACGAGCAGGGTGGACCAGGTGAGCAGGAGCATGCTCACGCCGCCGGTGACAGCTCCGTAGATGAAGTTGCGGCGGCTCTCCTGGGCGGCACGGGCAGTTGCAAACTTCCCCTTTGTCGGCGCGGGCGGCGCCAGCCACTGGCCGCTCTGCTGCGTTGTGGCGGTTTCTCCTACGCCGCTGAGGATGCTGAGGAACCGTGCCAGCGCGGCGCGGCGCGGCGCCGATAGTGATTGCAGCAAGCGCGGCACAAGAAAGGCATCGAGCGAGGGCAGGCCGCTGGAGAGCGGCCCGGCGAGAATCAAGGTAATCCAGCAGAAGATAAAGACGATATCGGAGCCATAGAAGTAGGGGTAGACGCGCCAGGTGGCCGTCAGGAAGAAGGTGATGCTCAGCAGCAAGCCGAAGAAGGCTGCCGGGCGCAGGAGCAGGCCAATGAGCGCGCCAAGACCAATGGCAATCTCTCCATAAGCGATGAGGGCGCCAAAGAAGCTGGCATGCGGCACCACGAACTGGACGAGGAAGCCGTGCAGCGGCGAGCCATTGGCGAAGGCGGCAATCTGCTTGCCGATGTAGCCGCGAGCCGAGGTATTGAAATACTGCGGATCGGTGATTTTCTGGATGCCCGCGTAGATAAAGGTGATGCCCAGGAAGAGGCGTAGCGGCAGCAAGAACCAGCTTGCTTTCCACGTTGCTGGTGTCGATGGCTGTTGCGGTTGCGCAGGCAGCGGTGGTAGTGGCTGCGACGATTGAGATGATGGCGGAGATTGTGGCCTCTGCGGTTTCTGGGAAGCCTTCGCCTGGGTTGCCGGTTGTCCCTGGCCTGTCCCCGTACTCGTGCGTTTCTTTACCGAAGTGTCATTTGCTCTCTGGTTCATAATAACCTCTCCGTGTGAGTAATTTCCGTTTTGCGCCCCTTCCCCTCCACTCTTCCTCAAACCGGGCTTATATGCGCAGCCATTATAGCAGGCAAAAGTAAAAAAAGTGTCAAAAAAGAGTAAAGTATGGTAGAGGAAAACAGCATAGTGTGCTATTTCACAGGACAGGTGCGAGGTAGCTCACATAAGCTTTGTCTGTATGGTTGTATAGTTAATGTAGTAGGTAGATAGATACTGAAGCAATGTTGTATGTCTGTATTGATAGCTGTGGAGAAAATCTATGTCAGAAAACAATTTCTTACGCAAGTTTCACTGCTCCTCTCTGGTTTTTACTGCGTTCTGTATTGCGTTATTGTGTATTATTCTCGGCTCAGCAATGGCGGAAGCGGCTGCGGCTGGCAAAAGCTGGAAAGTGGTTGCCAGCGTTAACCCGCAGGGCGATGACAGCCTGTTTGGCGTGGCCGCGACCTCAACTGGCGATGTATGGGCCGTGGGAACGGCCAACCAGGGGAGCGCACTTCCCGTGACGTTGATTGAGCATTGGAATGGCACATTGTGGCAGGTGGTGAGCAGCCCGAATCCGGGGCCGGGTAATAACCACCTGTACGGTGTGACCGCGCTTTCGCCGGCGAATGTCTGGGCGGTGGGTTACTCCTATAATAGCCCGGTGCAGACGCTGGTGGAACACTGGAACGGCAGCGCGTGGAGCGTCGTTGCCAGTCCTTCGCCAGGAACGTTTGATAACCGACTGGTGAGTGTGGCCGCGCTTTCGTCGACGAACATCTGGGCGGTCGGTTACTATGCGCTGAATGATACCTCATCCAGAGTTCTCATAGAACACTGGAACGGCGCAAAATGGAATGTTTTCCCCGGCCTCAATCCCGGCTCGGCCACGACATACAACCGCCTCAATAGCGTGACCGCGATTTCAGCCAGTGATGTGTGGGCGGCGGGAAACTATACGAACGCGCAGGGAACGCCGGAGACGCTGGTGGAACACTGGAACGGGCAGAGATGGAGTGTTGTTGCCAGCCCTTCGCCAGGAACGGTGAACGACTTGTATGGCATAACTGCCGTTTCGGCGACGAACATCTGGGCGGTGGGCGTGTATCAGAACGCGCAGAATGCTACGCAGTCCCTGATTGAACACTGGAATGGTTCGGCGTGGCAGGTGGTCAATAGCCCGAATCCACAGAACGGTGGCATCTTGAACAGCGTGGCGGCCATTTCTGCCAGCGACATCTGGGCAGTTGGCGAAGCAGGTTATCCATCCGGTGGAGGAGGCGTCACAGGCGGAACCGCATCCACGAATAGCCCGGCGATTCCGACGTTGATCGAACACTGGAATGGCACAAGCTGGCAGATTGTTGCCAGTCCCAATCCCGGCACCTATAACAACAGCCTCTCCGCCGTCACTCGCGTGCCAGGCAGTGGGCAACTCTGGACAGTAGGATCGTATAACAACGGAACACCACCTGTACAGACGTTGACCGAGTTGTATAGTTAGCTGTCTCCGGCATGTTATGGCTTACCATTACAAACGTCCCCTGACGTGTCCTGCGGAGCGGCAGCGAAGCATCTGCGGGAGCCAGAGGGCATTATCTTCCCTGGCGAATCACCGCCAGCATCTCCGGCACTGTCGTGAGCTTGATGCGAGGGCGACCATGTGGCGCGCCGCAGGCGATTTCGTACTGGTCGAGGATTTTCCAGTCTTTGTACGTCACGTAGTCAACTCCGCGCTCGCGCAGGAAGGCCTCGATCTGTGAGGGGTCGCGCCGGTCGTCGCTGATGCCCGGCAGGGTTTCCAGGTCGGCCAGCATGGATTCGACGGTGGCGGCGGAGTCCGGTTTGTTGTTGCCGATCAGGCCAGAGGGGCCGCGTTTGGCCCAGCCGACGACATATTCGCCCGGCACAGCCTCGCCCGTTTCCGGCTGCACAACGCGCCCGGCTACGTTGTTGATGGTATGGTTCTTGAAGTTGAACGGCACGCCCTCGACCGGCACGCTGCGGTAGCCAATGGAGCGCAGAACCATGCCTGCCTCGATGGTCTCAAATGTGCCGTTCCCTTTTGCCTGCGCGACGCCCCTGGCATCGGGGACAAGCTCGTTGTGTTCGATTTTTACCGACGTAATGCGCCCGTCTGTGCCAATGATTTCCACCGGCGAGACCAGGAAACGCATGATGATGCGGCGCGGCGCGTTATGCTCTGTGCGGGCGGCATATTCACGCAGGATATCGAGATTAACCTTTGCCGAACGATCCTGTTCGATGGTTGCCTTGCTGATCGGGTCAAGTTCGAGATCGCGCGGGTCAACGATGACATCAACGCCATCCAGCTTGCCCAGTTCCCTGATTTCCGGGTTTTTGAAGGCGGCCTGAGCCGGGCCGCGCCGCCCCAGCACCACGACCTCGCGCACCTTGCTCTCGCGCAGCTTTTCCAGCGCGTGATCGGCGATATCGGTTTTCATTAACACATCCGGCGAGAGGACGAGCATGCGCGCCACGTCCATCGCCACGTTGCCGTTGCCGACGACGATGGCTCGCTCGCATGAGAGATCGATGGGCAGCGTGCAGTAGTCGGGGTGGCCGTTGTACCAGCCGACGAAGGCGGTTGCCGCGTAGCTATTGGGCAGGTCTTCGCCGGGGATGCCCATGCGCCGGTCGGCCTGCGCGCCATAAGCGTAGATAATCTGATCGTAGAATTGCTTTAATTCATCATGATGGATATCAGTTCCATAGGTGACGTTGCCGAAGAAACGCACGCGCGGGTCCGCCAGAATTTTATCGAAGACGCGAATCACCGATTTGATCGACTGGTGATCGGGCGAAACGCCGTCGCGCACCAGACCAAAGGGCGTAGGAAAGCGATTGAAAAAATCGATGGTCAGGTTGAGATCGCTTTTCTTGAGCAGGGCTTCAGCGGCGTAAAATCCGGCAGGGCCGGCCCCGATGATGGCAATACGCAGTGGCCGCGCTGGCGTACCAGGTTGTTCCATTCTTTATACTCCCTTAAAAAGATGACGCCTGTGTTGAGAGCAAGCTCCCTTTTGTATTTTCTCTGAGTTCAACGATAGAATAGCAGTATTACCGAAAAATCACAAGAGGGGAGCCGGGTCTCGCAATTATGGCACAACATTGAGTTATTGCAGGAGGAGAAAGAGATGGTTTGTCCTCGTTGCAGCCGCATCACGGCTGAAAGGGCGCAACGCTGCGAATGCGGCTATACATTTCTGATTGAGAAAGGTGAGTTGGAGGGCTGGTACGAGGAATACAGGGAACTGATTGAGCAAGCCTACCTGGCAGCGGAGACGCCGTGGCAGCAGTCAGGGAAGTCAGGAAATTTCGAGGAGTGGACACGGTTGCGCATCCCCATCTGTGAGTGTATTGAGCAGTCGGGAACATTTCTGGATATTGGCTGCGCCAACGGCTTCCTGCTGGAGTGCCTGCTGGCGTGGACGAAGTTGAAGCGTATGGAGATCACACCGTATGGGCTTGATATGTCGGCGCGGTTGGTGGAACTGGCAAGAGAGCGCCTGCCGCAGTTCCGTGAGAACCTGTTCGTGGGAAACGCGCTGGACTGGCATTCACCCATGCGCTTCGACTACGTGCGCACCAGCATAGAATACGTGCCGCTCAACCTGCGCTGCGATTTCCTGCGCCGCCTGCTCAAGGAGTTTGTGAAAGAAGGTGGGACGCTGCTGGTGGCGCAGTATCGCAGCACGCGAGAGGACCTCACGCGAGAGTGGATCGATGAGTATGTGCGTGCAATGGGCTTCAATGTGACAGGCTACACTCGCGGTTTCAGTCGTGATGGGCTGGAAAAGTGCCGGGTAGCGATGGTCAGACAGGGGTGAACTCATATCGGGGCATGTTATGCTGAGCGGAGCGAAGCATCTGGAGCAGGCCAGGGCGGAGGCTAGCTCCGCCCCATAGGCGTTAACTTAGGCCGCCGCAGGCCAGCCGCCAGGGGTGGCCCTACTATATACGCGGCTCCCCAGGCGGCACGAACGCCGCGTCTCTCGTAGGGCCACCCCTGGCGGCTGGCCTGCCTGGCGCTGGCACGGGCTTACGTTAACGCCTATGTAGCTCCGCCCTGGCCTGCTCCAGGGCTATGCAGGCAGCAAGTGCAGTTTGCCTTCGGCGTTGGCCTCGATCTGGCTGCGGTCGAAGAGCATGGGGTGGTGTTCGACGTTGAGCCAGGGTTTAATGAAGTCGTCATAGTGTTTGTCGGCAGGCTGACCGGACTGGCCGGGCGAGTGGCCCGACAGCGAGGCGGCAGGGTCGGCCAGGTTGACGATCTGGCGGAACGAAGGAACGGTGATGACAACTTCAGGCTGGCCCGGATGAGCCGCGCCCATGTTGACGGTATCGATATCGCCGCCAATGGGGAAGGGGCCGCGATTGAAGACCTTATCGAGCGGCCTGACGCTGCCGAGGGCGTGATTGTAAGTCATCGTATGAATTTTCCCGTATTGCCAGCGTGAGGGGTCATTGCCCAGTTGCTCGCGCAATTCCTCGACGGCGGCGGAGAAGGCGCTGTTGATGGCGTCGTTCCAGCTGCGCGGGCCGTTGGGGATGGCGGAACCGGCGAACCAGGCGTCGTTCTGTTCATTGAGCAGGCGAATGAGCAGGGGCCTTTCGCGGCTGGTGTAGCCATTGGTGGGGGCCAGCAGCGTGGTGCCGACGCCGAGATAGCGTTCGCGCAAGGTTTCTTCGCCGAGCATGGCGCTGAAGACGAAGCGCGTCAGTTTGTAGAGGGTAGTCATGTAGATGGCGGCAGCGGCGCTGGTGGGAGCGAGAACATAATCCCAGTCGCGCAGAATATCCTGTGCTGTCCGCGCGAGGGCGTGCGCTGGCTGCGCCTTGAGCAGGTGGGGTACGATATGGGAAGCGGGAATGGAATACTGATCGGCCTGGATGGCGGCCATGTCGGAGAGGGAAAGTTTGCCCTTGCCGGATTTTGCCAGCAGCAGGTCGCGAATGCGCTGCGCCCGGTAGCCGTTGAGCCATTCATTGGTGATGTAATACGGGTAATTATCGTCGACGACGCGGTTGTTGGCGGTGACGATGAAATGTTGCTCCGGGTTGTAGGTCTGGGGCAGTTCATCGAAAGGAATGAGGCCGACCCACTCGTATTCGCCTGTCCAGCCGGGTGACGGCAGCAAGCTCTGTCCCTGCGCGCGAATGGGGATAGCTCCGGCCATGATATAGCCAATGTTGCCCTCGTTATCGGCATAGATGACGTTCTGCGGCGGCACATCCCAGTCGCGCATGGCCTCGCGGAACTCTTCCCAGTTTGTAGCGCGATTCAGCTTCAGGATGGATGAAAGAATATGGCACTGCTGCAGGCCCGTCCAGCGCAAAGCAAGGGGCAGTTCCGCCGGTTCAGGATTGCGACTGTTGGTGTTAGCCGTATCGACCGCTGCCGGGTGCGGGATGCTGGTGAGAATCGGCCCATGCCGGGTGATACGCACCTCTTCAATGAGCGGCTCCGCGCGTCCTTTGATGCGGATTTCTTCGCGAATGACCTCGGCCTCTTCCCACTGTCCCTTATATTCATACTGGAGCGGGTTCTGCGGGTTGAATTTCTCGATATAGAGGTCTTCGACATCGGAGATGGCGTTGGTGACGCCCCAGGCAATGTGCCGGTTATGGCCGATGACGACGCCGGGCGTGCCGGGGAAACTGGCCCCTACCACATCGATGCCGGGGGCGTTGAGGTGGCATTCGTACCAGATTGAAGGCGCGGCCTGCCCCAGGTGCGGGTCGTTGCAGAGGATGGGCGAGCCGGTGACGGTCATGGTGCCATCCACCACCCAGTTGTTGCTGGCGCCCAGCAGGCCGAAGCCGCTCAACTGCTTGAGGGCCTCATACTGTTCAAGCATCCCGGCATTGACGCCATTATATTCGACGCCGGGCGGGATAATGAGCGGGTGCGCCGGGTCGTAGCCCGCTTCCAGTTGCGCGGCGCGTTCGGGGCCGACGTGGCTGACGAGCAGGGCGCGCACAATTTCGGTCTCCCAGTTGCCGCCCAGGTTCCAGCCCATCATCTTGCTCCACTGGATACTGTCGGTGACTTTCCAGGCTTCGGGTGAGAGGCGCAGGAGGGTAAATTCGACGGGCAGCCGCTTTCTGTTGCCTTCAATGAAAGCATTGACGCCGTTCGCGTAGGCTTGCAGCAGGCGGCGGTTCTCTTCCGGCAGATGAGTGGCTTCCTGTGCCGCCGCGCGGTGCAGGCCCAGGCGGCGCGCGAAGCGGTCGGCCTCAATGGCGATCTCTCCGAAGATTTCGGAGAGGCGACCGGAGCCGATGCGGCGGTTGATTTCCATCTGCCAGAGCCGCTCCTGCGCGTGCATGTAGCCCTGGGCAAAATAGAGGTCGTCGTCGTTCTGCGCGTAGATATGAGGCACACCATAGCGATCGGTGATGATTTCAACCGGGGCATGCAGGCCATGCAGGCGCAATTTCCCCTTTTTCCGTGCCAGCGGTCGTCGCATCAGCATATAATACGCTCCCCCGGCCAGGCCGCCAAGCGTCACCCCGACTGCTATCGTCTTTTTCCACCATGAAGCCATGATGTGTGCCTCCTTGATCTGTCTGTTATGGTTATTGGGCTATGGACGTGAACCGTAAGCCTGGGAGGTATCATGCTGAGTGAAGCGAAGCGTCTCCCTGCCAGATTAGTCATCATGGCTCGCTCAGATGCTTCGCTTCACTCAGCATGACACGTCCGTGAAGGTCATTCCCTACATTATAGCAGTTCCGTGCCGCGTGGTGTATCGCGTACCTCGAAGCCGAGGGCTTTGAGTTGCCCGCGTAGCTCGTCGGAACGTTTCCAGTTGCGGGCGGCGCGGGCGGCGTCGCGTTCGCGGACGAGGGCCAGCACTTCTTCGCTGAGCTGGCGTGCCGCTCTGGGCTGCACGGTATCGAGGCGCAGGCCAAGCACGCGGTCGAAATCGAGGATGAGGCGGCGGCGTTCTGCCGGAGCGATGCGGCTATTGCGCGCCGTCTCGCGCGTGATACTGAGCGCCGTCGGCATATCCAGATCATCGTTGATGGCCCTGTGGAAGGCCTCACGAACGCGCAGGGCTTCCTCCGACCAGGGTTGTTGTTCAATCCCCGGCTCGATCGGCAGCTCTGCCAGATCGGCGCGCAGGTTGTTCAGCGCGTTCTGCGCCGCCATGATCGATTCGTCGCTGAAGTGCAGCTTCGAGCGATAGTGCGCGGTGAGCAGCAGGTAGCGGAAGGCCAGCGGCTCGATGCCCTGCGCCTTGATATCGCTCAGTAGCACAACGTTGCCCTTCGAGCGCGACATCTTGATGGCATCGGTCTTACCGAAGATGAGAAATTCGCCGTGAACCCAGAAGCGCACGGGTGGCTTGCCCGAAACGCCCTGACTCTGGGCGATCTCGTCTTCATGATGCGGGAAGGCCAGATCGATGCCGCCGGTGTGGATATCGAACTGCTCGCCCAGGTATTTCGTCGCCATCGCCGAGCATTCGATGTGCCAGCCGGGGAAGCCGATGCTCCAGGGACTCGGCCAGTTCATCTGGCGGGTCTCCTCCCCGCGTTTCCAGAGCGCGAAATCTTCCGGCGCTTCCTTGTCCTCGGCCACCTCTTCCTGCACGCGCCCGCTGGCCCCGGCACGGAGTTTCTCGACGGTATTGCCGGAAAGCTCGCCGTAGTACGGAAAGCGGCTGACATCGTAGTAGACGTTGCCCTGCGGGGTGACGTAGGCAAGCTGCTTTTCCAGCAGTCGTTCCGTCATCTGCTGCATCTCCGGGATGTGGTCGGTGGCCTTCGGGCTGAGATGCGGCGGCAGGATATTCAACTCGGCGGAATCGCGCATATACTGCTCCGTGTAGTGGGCGGCGATCTCATAGGCCGAACGCCCGGTGACGCGCGCCTCGTACTCCAGTTTATCTTCGCCGCGCTCTTCCGTGTCGTTTTGCAGGTGGCCGACATCGGTGATGTTGCGTACCAGAAAAACGTCATAGCCATTGTATTCAAGCATGCGGCGCAGCAGGTCGGTCATGACAAAAGTGCGGAAATTGCCAACATGGATATCTTTGTAGACGGTCGGCCCGCACGAATAAATGCCCACGTGGGGCGGGTTGAGCGGCTGGAACTCGCTCTTGCTTCTTGTCAAAGTGTTATACAGGTAAACAGGTTTTCGTGTATTTTCATCTATCTGCATGGTCATGAGCATTCTCCTCTCGTTGTGTACAGTCGATCTCTCCTGTCAGAGACACGAAACAGGACGCGCAAAGGCGAAAAAACGAAATCAGGGAAGAGGTAGTAGCTCAGACTGGGGGCGTGCGCGAGGGCGTTACGCTAGTAAGAACGCACAGAAACAGGCACGCAGTCACCATCACGTTCACAGAGGGCTGAGCTACCGTTCGTTCCTCTGCGAACGCCAGGACAGGTGCAGGAGTATCTTGTAAATTGTAGAGAAAACGCTACAGGTTTCACCATTCACCCCGACACATCTGGTCTGACACGCCAGTTTTCCATAGTATACCACACTTTGCGCTACGCGTATAGCCTTTTTTCTGGCGCTGGCGCGGATTTATCCTTTTTCATTTTTACGACTTCCAGGCGTCTTTAAGAATAAAGTGGTAATAATAGATGAAAAATTGACTTTCCAGAAGTATATTGAAATTGAAGCAACTTTTTATGGTGGCATGCCAGTTATTTGATAGAGCTATCGTGTGTAGAGAGATAGCACACGGAAAGGAAAGGAGAGATAGCGAGTTATGTCGTGTCACGTTGGAAAAGCGTTTGCAAATACAGAAGGTGGTGAACCTGAACCTGAACCTGAACCGGCCCCTGGCGGTGGGCCAGATCCGCAGCCCGGCCCAAATGATAATGACAACGGGAATGGAGGAGGCCAGAACGCTGCTGCTGGTGAAGAAGATGGTGGCGAGGATGAAGATGAGGATGGCTAGCTAATGCTATGAAGGTAGGAATGAGTAATTTGCTCTGGTTGACTCATGCCTACCTTCATCTGTCTGAAAAAGAATGAGTAAGTGGTTGGATGTGTAATAGTGATGTGGTAAAATCGCCTTTCTTTTTCGTATTTTATCCCGTTTTCACCACCTCCTGCTGCCCGCGTACCGCAAAGTAAGTTGCCTGGGGGTGGTGGACGACGATGGCGGCGGTTGACTGCTCCGGCACGAGCTGGTAGGACTCGGTGAGATCAACGCCGATGGTTTCGCGGGCGGGCAGCAACTGGAAGAGCTTTGCGTGGTCTGCCAGATCGGGAATGGCAGGGTAGCCCCAGCTGTAGCGGCGACCGCGCTGCTCGTTCAGGCCAAGTTCCTGGCGCACCAGACGGTTAGTATACTCGGCCAGACCCTCGGCCATTTCGACGGCAAGGCCGTGCAGGAAGTAGGCTTCGGCATAGTTGCCCTCGTCCTGCAGGCGTTGCACGGCTTCGCTGGCCGCCTGCCCCATTGTCACCAGCTGGAAAGCGACGACATCGAGCCTGCCGCTATCGACGGAGGCGAAGTAGTCGGCGAGGCAGAGCCGATCGCGTTCGTGCTGGCGCGGGAACTGGAAGCGGGCGATCTCGCGCCGCGCCTGCGGGTCGGCGGGATCATAGATGAGCAGTTCGTTGCCGCGAGACTGGCAGGGGAAGTAGCCGTAGACGACCTCTGGTTGCAGGTATCGCTGCTGCCGCGCCTGAAGCAGCATACGCTGGAGGCGCGGGCGAAACTCCTGCTCTACCAGGCGGTTGAAATCCTGGCCGTGCGCCTTGCCGCCCCAGTGCAGGCGGAAGAGCGTGTTGAGGTCCATGCAGGCGGCGACATCTTCCAGGCCGATACGTTCCAGCACGCGCGGCCCCCAGAACGGCGGCTGTGGAATCTCTGTGAGCGGGCGAATGCTGATGGATGGCGTTGTCTGCTCTGTGGAACCGGCTGTTTCATCGGTTGTTGCCGCTGCAGCTTTTTTCTGCCGTTCGCGCAGGGCCTCGCTAATGGCGCGCTGCACGAGGGCAGCACGCTCTGCGGGGCCGTTGGTCAGTTTGTCGACGATTTCCAGGCCCTCGAAGGCGTCGCGGGCGTAGAAGACGCCGTGTTCATAGGGAACGGGCGTCGAGTCCGGCGTTTGCTCGTCAACGAAGAGGATGCGCCGCCCGTAGGAGCGGTTGATGGCCGCGCCGCCGACGATGACGGGGAAGCTGAGGCCGCGTCTATGCAGTTCTTTGACGCAGAGCGGCATCTGCTTCGAGGTGCTGACCAGCAGGGCGGATAGGCCGATGGCGTCGGCGTTGACCTCGATGGCCTTATCGATGATGGTATTGAGCGGCACCTGCTTGCCCAGATCATAGACGGTGTAGCCGTTGTTGCTCAGGATGGTGTTGACCAGGTTTTTGCCGATATCATGCACGTCGCCAAAGACGGTGGCCAGCACCACCTTGCCTTTCGTATAGCCTTCCTTCTTTTCCAGATACCTTTCCAGGTGGGCGACGGCGCGTTTCATCACCTCGGCTGATTGCAGCACGAAAGGCAGGATGAGTTCTCCCGCGCCGAAACGGTCGCCGACATCCTTCATAGCGGGTAGCAGCACGGTATTGAGTACCTGCACTGCCGCCTCGCTCGCAGGCATACCCTGCTCCTCTGCATGCCGCGCGATGGATTGATCGATGAGCGGCTCGATGCCTTCTTTGCGCCGGTGCAGGATGTGCCAGTGAATCTTTTCATCGGTGGTCATGCCCTCGGTCGGGTCGGCCTTCGCGCTCTCGCTTGCCTGCTGTGGCGCGTGGGCCTCGAAGTAGGCGATGTAGCGCGGCAGGGCGTCGGGCTGGTTGTAGATCAGGTCTTCGGCCAGCTGGCGCTGCTCGGCATCGATCTCGGCATAGGGCGTGATGTGCGTCGGGTTGACGATGGCGAGATCAAGCCCGGCTTTGACGGCATGGTAGAGGAAGACGCTGTTGAGAACGGCGCGCGCGTGCGCTTGCAGGCCGAAGGAGACGTTGCTGACACCCAGAATAGTCAGCACGCCGGGCAATTCGGCCTTGATGCGCGTGATGGCGTTGAGCGTCTCGATGGCCGCCGTTTGCAATTCTTCCTGCCCGGTGGTGATGGGGAAGGTGAGCGGGTCAAAGATGAGCGCGTCGGGAGCCAGCCCGTACTCGTTGACGCAAATCTCATAGATGTTGCGCGCGATCTCGACTTTGCGTGCCTCTGTCTTGCCCATGCCCACCTCGTCGATGGTCAGGGCAACGACGGCGGCTCCATGCTCCAGCGCCATCGGCAGCACGCTATCGATTTTCGCGCGGCCCGTCTCCATATTAATCGAGTTGATGATGGCGCGACCGGGATAGGTTTCCAGCGCGGCCTTGATGACATTGGCCTCGGTAGTGTCGATGACGAGCGGAGTCTCGATACCCATAGAGAGCTTCTTGATGGTCCTTGCCATCTGCTCTGCCTCATCGGTGCGCTCGGTTAGCGCCGTCTGCACATCCAGCACGTGCGCGCCGCCCTCGACCTGTTCGCGCGCGATGGCAAGCAGGGTATCGTAGTCATCGTTGAGCAAGGCCTGTTTCGCTTTGCGGCTGCCCTGAGCGTTGACGCGCTCGCCAACCAGCAGAGGCGGTGGGTTCTGCTGCAATGCGGTGGCGCGGATACCGCTTGAGACGAGCGGGATGGAGATTTTTGTGAAATCTTTGCCGGTGATGTTGCTATCGGCGATGGGCCGCGCACGGCGGGGAGCGTTGCGGCAGGCGCGCACAATGGCGCGCAGGTGTTCGTGGCTGTTGCCGCAGCAGCCGCCGACGATGTTGACGCCGAACTCGGTGATGAATTCGCGCAGCGCAGCGGCCATTTGCTCCGGCTCCATCGGGTAGACGGCCTGCCCGTTGACGTTGAGCGGAATGCCCGCGTTGGGGATGGTGGAGATGGGCAGCGGGCAGTTTTCGGAGAGGAAACGCACCGGCTCGCGCATATAATCCGGCCCCGTCGAGCAGTTGAGGCCAATGATATCGACGCGCAGGTTGGCGAGCGTGGTCATGACGGCGGCGATGTCGGTGCCGAGCAGCATGCGCCCGCTGGTATCGAGCGAGACCTGGGCCTGAATGGGAACGCTGCGCCCGACCTGTTGCATGGCGCGGCGCATGCCGGTGATGATGGCTCGCACTTCCAGCATATCCTGATTGGTCTCCGTCAGCAGGACATCGACTCCGCCTTCCAGCAGCGCGGCGGCCTGCTCGCGGAAGACCTCAACCAGTTGCTGATAGCTGATATTGCTGAGCAGGGGATCATCCGAGGACGGAAGCATGCCGGTGGGGCCGATGGAACCGGCAACGAAACGCGGCTGCTCAGGCGTGCTATAGCGATCGGCCACGCGGCGCGCCAGGCGAGCGGCGGCCAGATTAATCTCGTGCGTCAGCTCGCCAAGCCCATACTCATCCAGCTTGAGGCGGCTGCCGGTAAACGAATCGGTTTCCAGCACATCGCAGCCGACCTCAAGAAAGCCCGCGTGAATCTCCTCGATCACGGCTGGCTTTGTCAGCACCAGATATTCGTTGCAGCCCTCGGTCGTCTGTCCGCCATAATCCTCTGCCGTCAATTGATAGCGTTGTATATTTGTCCCCATCGCACCGTCATAGATCAAAACGCGCTGCGCCAGGGTCTCTAAAAACTTGCTCATACGCTCCCCAATCCCCTCCTCTATTTTGAATGGACTAAGCTGCCGTGTCCGGTAAGGCGATATCTACGTACTCCGCGGTGCTTTGAGGCACCGGAATTGGCTCATGATCCTCAATCATGCCCTTTATATGCATCTTGATCGCCTCACGCATATTTCTCTCAACTTCCTCGACTGTATCTCCCACTGCAACACATCCTGGCAGATCAGGAGAATATGCCCCGTAATTCTCCTCCCCTTTTTCGATAATGATAAGGTAGCGGTACATCTTATCTCCTCCTTGGGATTTGTGCTTGTTTAAAAATGCTAATCAGAGTTCCTGGTGGAACTTCTTTACCTGGATGCCCCGCAACAGTAACTCAACCTCGCTTCGTCGGGTGCTTGTACTGGCGATGATCGCCCTCTGTACTAATCAGGTACCATCCATCTGCTTCGATCAGCTTGATAACGTCTCTAACTTTCATCCAATCTACGAGACCATCCTAAATATTTATTTTATGGCTGTCATAGTCGCTGTTCAGCGAGAGCAGCCACCAGTTCCCGGCAAAACACCGGAATATCTTCCACAACGCGCCCCCAGACGAGGTTGCCTTCGCGGAAAGCCGCTTCGTCGACCCAGATGCCGCCCGCGTTGGTGATATCATCCTTGATGCCGGTCGAACCGGTAGCTTTGTGGCCGCGCATGATGCCCGCCGAGATGGGAACCCAGCCGCCATGACAGATCGTGCCGATAATCTTACCCTGCTCGTACATATCGCGCACGAGTTGCAAAACGGCCTGATTGCGCCGCAATTTGTCGGGCGCCCAGCCGCCAGGGATAACAAGTCCATCCAGCGTCTC
The DNA here is from genome assembly GCA_902810755.1 of Chloroflexota bacterium. Next base: position 30,926 of record CADDYT010000022.1, on the reverse strand, counting down.
TGCCTTCGGCGCTTCCTCAATGCTAACATCGGGCGTCATCTCCAGCCCATGCTTGCCGCGAACCGTCTGTTTCGTGAGGCCGATAATGACAACATTCGCCCCCTCTTCGATCAGGCGCATAACCGGTACCCAGAATTCCAGGTCTTCCACTTCCTGAGCTACAAAAACGCCAACGCTCTTTCCCTGTAGACGCATCATTCGCTCCTTTGCTCTATCTTCTCTCGGTGAAATCACTATCGAACATTATATCATGAGAGAGAAAGCGGCTTCATGCGTCTGAAACCACTTCCGCTAGCTTCCCGTGTATTTCTTTAGTTGACCTTTTGTGATTGTTTTTGTGCAGGTGGCTATATTTTACGGAAGTTGTGGTAGAGATACAACGGAAAGGAGTGGAAGATGAATAAGTTTCTGGTTGGCGCTTTGATCGGGGCCGGACTTGGCATGTTGTTCGCGCCGATGCCGGGGCAGGAGTTGCGGCAGATGCTGGGCGAGCGGCTGCAGGATATGGGAAGCCAGCTTGCCGGTAACGAGCAGTTGCAGCAAATAGTGCAGCGCGCGATGGGGCCGGAGTCGCCGGTGGAGCGCGGGCTGAAGAATCTGGCGAGGAGGGAGACGACACCGAACGCGGTGGATACGATGGTGGAGCAGCCCTACAGGCCAGCTTACCCGGAGTACGTTAACCCTGATCTGCAGCCCTGAACAACAGTGAATAGTCTGAAACTTGAATGCAAGCAGGCCAGCCCGGCGGCAAACCGCCGGGCTGGCCTGCTTGCGTTTGCTCCTGCTGTCTTTTCAGATATTCCAGACCTTCAGGTTGGTGAACGCAACTTCGGTGAGATTACCCTCAGATTGCGCGAAGAAGGCGATATGGCCGCTGCTGTAGTTACTGTCGACAACTGAGGCGATAAGCTGGTTGTTGATGTAAAGGCTGATCGCGTTGTTATTTGCCACGATGGCGAGCAGGTTAGAGGCGCCGGAGCCGGTTTGAATGCTGGCAGTGGAACTCGCGGCCAGCGTCACTGCGTTGGTGTTGGTGTTGTCGACATAGTTGAGCAGGGCATAGGTGCCATCCTGGCAGATGCGGAAGAAGTAAAATTGTGTGAGGGTGGGGTCGGCGCGGAAGATGACGCCGCCGCAATCGCCTTGCACGAACTGCATCTGTACCTGGAGCGTGAAATTGCTGTAGGAAAGCGTTTGCGAGCCGCAGTCGGCATAATACTTATTCTTCGTCTCTACAATCTGGTAGCTGCCGCCGGAGAAGTTGCAGGAACTGAGGGTATCGGTATAGGTGCGCCACTCATTGCCCTGATTGTTGTCGCTTAAAGGGTCAGAGAGGGCCAGGGTGCCGGTGTAGGGCGGGTAGGGGTTGGGATTGGTTTGCGTGCTGGCGCGAGCGGTTGCCGTCGCATTGGCCTGGGCGGTGGCCTGTACCTGAGCGGTGGCGACAGCATTGGCCTGGGCGGTGGCCTGGGCGTTGGCCTGCTGGGTCGCGGCTCCGCTGGCGCGCGCCGTCGCGACAGCATTGGCCTGAGCGGTTGCGGTAATATTCGCGCTGTTCGCCAGAGCGGTCGAGGTCGCGTTGTTCTGACCGGCAGGGGCGGGCTGACCTGGCCGCGTGGCATAGAAGAAAAATCCGCCGCTGCCCAGCAGGACGAGCAGGGCGAGCGCGACAAGGGCGAAGCCTTTGAGATTGAATCCGCCGCCTGTGGCCTGAGCGGGTGGCCGCGTCTGAACGACAATCGGTGGTGGAGTGACCGGGCTGAGCCGGGAGCCGGCCAGTTGTGTCGAATGCATCTGTGGGTCAGCTATTGGCACCGTCGGCAGATTCGGGTCGGAAGCTGAGATGGCCGGTAGTTGCGGGTTGGAAGAGCCTGGGATGCCGAGAAAAGGTGTTACTGACCCGGCTGTTTGCCTTACAGCAAGCTTCAAGACCAGCATACCATGAAGGCTGTTCGCGGCGCCGTTCGGGAAGATGGAGCCGCTGCCAGGGTCGAGACGCAGAATCTGCCCATCGTAAGCGTTGGCCGGTACTACCACCTGTATTCTTTTCCCGCCGGGCAGGTTCAGGGTACGCTGCGTGCCGTTGATGGCCTCTGCCGGGCTGATGGCGAGGGTAATTTGCAGGTCTTTGCTGTCGGCGGCAGGGGCCGAGTTGATGAGCGTTGGCACATCGACGTCCTGCAACGCCTGGCGGAAGGCGTTGGCGAAGGCGGTGATGGAGAGGAAACGTCCCTCGGGCTGCTTGGCCAGCGCATGTAGCAGCACAATATCGACATCGTGCGGCAATTGCGGGTTGAGCGTGCTAGGCGGCTGTGCCTGCGTGTTGGCGTGCAGGTACATCATGCGCATGGGCGATCCCTGAAAGGGCGGGTGACCTACCAGAAGTTCATAGGCCATGACTGCCAGCGCGTATTGATCTGTCGCCGGTACGGGGTCGCCGCTCCACTGTTCCGGGGCCATATAGGTCGGGGTGCCGCGAATGCTATGGCTCACGCTGGAGGTCGCGCTGCTCAGCTTTGCAACGCCGAAATCGGTCAGCAGCAGATCGGGACGGTACGGCGTATCCGGGTTATTGCGGATGAGGAAGTTGGAGGGCTTGACATCCTGGTGGATAATCTGGCGGTCGTGGGCGTATTGCAGCGCGCTGGCCGCCTGCTGGATGAAGTGGACAACGTCTGTGGAGGAGGGCAAGCGGTCGCTACTGTGCTGGCGCAGCCAGTTGGTGAGCGAGCCTTCCGGGCGAAAGGGCATGACGAGATAGGTGAAGCGCGCGCCACTGGCCTCTTGCTCGCCATAGTCATACAGCGGCAGGATGTGCGGGTGATCGAGCATGGCAATGGCTTTGGCCTCGCGCTGGAAGAGGCGGGCCGCATCCTCTTCGCCGGAAAGGCCGGGCTGCGCGCTGATCTCTGTGCGAATCACCTTAATGGCCACCTGCCGGTGAATACGCGGGTCTTCGGCAAGATACACTTCCCCCATGCCGCCGCTGCCCACCAGGCGAATCAGGCGATAATGGCCCAGCTGCAATCCTTCGAGTGGCATTGTTCCACCTCATATCAATACTGAGAGAACATCGTGAATGATAAATACTATAACACAAAACACCTCTCAATGGAAGGGTCTGATTCTTCATATAGCCATAAAACGCGATTGGATTATATGATTGTTTCCAGCGCGCGGCAGAATCTCTCAATCTCTTCCTCAGTGTTGTAGTAGTGGATGGAGGCGCGGACGAGGCTGGTGAAACCGCGAGCCTGCATATCGAGCAGGGTGGAACTGGCGGTGGTGACGGAGACGTTGATGTTGCGCTGGCGCAGGGCCTGGCGGATGACTTCGGGGTCCCTATCCTCAACGCTGAAGGTGACGATGCCGCACTGCGTGACGCCCCGGTCGCGCACGATGACGCCGGGCAGCGGGCTGAGCCGGGCGCGCAGAGTGTAGGCGAGATTCTTGATGCGTCGCCACGTGGTGGGGATATCCCATTGCAGGGCGTAGTCAATGGCGACGCCGAGGCCGATTTTTGCTGCGTAGTTGGTCTCCCAGTTCTCGAAGCGGCGCGCATCGGGACGCATTTCGTAGCGATCTCTGGCCGTCCACTGTGCCGCGTGCAGATCGAGCATGGGCGGCTGGAGGCGATCGAGGATGTTTTTACGCGCGTAGAGAAAGCCGGTGCCGCGCGGCCCGCGCAGGTATTTGCGACCGGTCGCCGAGAGCAGATCGCAGCCAATCTGCCCGACGTTGATGGGCATCTGTCCCACAGACTGGCAGGCGTCGACAAGGTAGAGAATACCGGCCTCACGCGCAATTTTGCCGACCTCAGCCACCGGATTGACGAGACCGCCATTGGTTGGCACATGCGTTACAGAGATGAGTTTGACGCGCTCATCAATGGCGCTGCGCAGGGCCTCGACGGAGATCTGGCCGTGCGCATCGTTGGGGATGATCTGGATGGTTGCGCCCGTGCGCTCTGCAACCTGTAAATAGGCGATGTAGTTGCTGGCGTACTCGGCCATCGAGGTGAGGATGCGCTCGCCCGGCTGGAAGGGGATGGAGTAGAAAGCCATATCCCAGGCGCGTGTGGCATTTTCAATGATGGCAACCTCATCGCGCGTACAGCCGATCAGGGCTGCGACGGCATCATAGACGTGTTCGACGGCCCCCTGTGCCTCTTCCGCCGCCTCGTAGCCGCCTGTGCGCGCCTCGCGTTGCAGGTGAGCGATGACGGCATCCAGCACCGGCTGCGGCATGAGCGCGGCCCCGGCATTGTTCAGGTGTAGCACTTGCTCGCAGCCCGGCGTCTCCTGTCGCGCGCGTTGCAAATCAAAGGCCATTTAGATCTGCTCCCCATCTTTATCTATTTTCTTGTCTGTCATTGCTTACGCTCCGCATCCTCAGAAGTTTGCTCATCATCATGCTCAAATGTCATTCCTTTGTTTATCCATTCATCTAGCAAAGCTTTCGACTGCTATATTTCCACCTGCTTTCTTGCTGATTGGATGATCTGCATGTGCTATCAGCAATTACAACAGAGGCGAGGAAGTATTGTCAATAGTGCAAATGGGATAGCTGGTGATATGGTGGCAAACTGCCGGGATGACATACCTTACGAACCGCGCTGTAGTGGATAGAGCAGGGGCTTCTTGTATGTGGTATTGTAGAGTCGTGAATTGCTATGCTGGCAGAAAGAGAGGATAAGATGAGTACGATTGTACTGGTGATTGTGCTGGTGCTTGTTGTTGGTATTGTGATGGGGTTCGCGCAGGCATCGCGCAGGCGCAGGGAGAACCCGATGCGCTCGCTGGAGGCCCTGGAGAGGCAGGGGCAAATGGGCATGCCGGTCGGAAACCGGGATGAGATAGCGGAGTTACTGACGAGGAAGCAGAAGATTACGGCGATTAAACGCTACCGGGAGATGACCGGGGTGGGGCTGGCCGAGGCGAAGGCGGCGGTGGAGCAGATGGAGCGGGAGCTGCTGTCCGGCCAGTCGCTCTCAATGCCTGCGCAGCCGGTGATGGGAAGTGTTGGGGACGTAAATGACGTGGAAGAGGGTGCCGCGCTCGCCTTTCTGGCGGAGGTGCGGCAACTGGCGCTCTCCGGCAAGAAGATCGCAGCGATTAAGCTGTACCGGGAGAAGACCGGCGTGGGATTGAAGGAAGCGAAGGATGCGGTGGATCGTTTAGCGTAAACAACGCTCAGGATGACACGTTACAAAGCCGGGCTGGCAAGACTGTTGAAGCGGAGGGGTCAGTTCATATCCCATAGTTGTATGGTTTTGTCCCAGGAGCCGGAGGCGAGGCGAGTGCCGTCGGGTGACCAGCCGAGGGCGCTGATCCAGTCGCTGTGGCCGGTACAGGTAAGCAGGTGGGCGCCGTTGCTGGCATCCCAGAGTTGGATGGTATCGTCGAGACCGGCGGAAGCGATGAGCGGGCTGTCGGGTGAATCAGGGGACCATGCCAGGGTGGTGACGAAGCCGCTATGGCCGGAGTAGACGAGAATTTTGCGTCCGCTGCTGGCATCCCAGAGGTGGATGGTGCCATCATCGCTGGCGGAGGCGATACGCGAGCCATCGGGCGAGAAAGCGGCGGCGTTGACCTTATCGCGGTGGCCGTAGTAGATGAGCAGGTTGCGCCCGTTGTCGGCATTCCAGACGTGGGCGGTTCTGTCCTCAGCGACAGAGACAAGATAGTTGCCGTCAGGCGACCAGGAGATCGCTTTGACAGCGGCGTTGTGGCCGCGATAGATGAGGATGGAACGCCCGCTACGCACATCCCAGAGGCGCGCCGTGCCATCGTCGCTGGCAGAGGCAAGCGCGTGGCCGTCAGGGGACCATGCCAGCGCGTTGATGGATTCCGTGTGGCCGTTGCAGGGAGGGTATGGACTGGCTTTCAGAGCCAGATTGTCAGAGATGTGCCATATCTGAATGGTGTCGCAGAGCAGGCCGCCGGTGGAGGCGAGATAGTTGCCGTCAGGAGACCATGCCAGCGCCTGCCCTTTGAGCGAGCTGGTATGATGAGTGTGCAGCGTCTGCCCGGTGGCGGCGCGCCAGAGCTGAATGCTTTCATCGAGGCTGCTGGAAGCGAGGTATTTGCCGTCAGGAGACCATGCCAGCGCATAAATGTGGTCGGTGTGGCCGCGATAGGTGAGCAGGTTCGAGGGGGCGGCATTCACGGAGGCTGGCCTGTGTTTTGATGGCAACGTGAAGGGCAAAGGCGAGCCGGGAATGGTAATGTTGCCGGGTGTTTCCAGGCGGCTGGCGCGTTCGAGGGCGACGGAGAAGGCGTAGACGCTCTCGAAACGCCGCATGGGGTCTTTTTCCAGCGCCTTCAAGACGACCTGCTCGACGGCAGGAGTGATGGCTGGCGCTTTCTCCCGTAGCGGCGGCGGCGCCTTGAGGACGTGCTGGCTGGCGATTTCATCGACAGAGCCGCGAAAGGGCCACGTGCCGGTGAGCCATTCGTAGACGACGACGCCCAGCGCGTACTGGTCACTGGCGACACGGGGACGGCTACGAATTTGTTCCGGCGCGGCATAGAGGATGGTACCTTCAAAGTCGGAGACGCTTTCGCGCCGGTAGCCGCCCCGTTGCGAGATGACGGCGATGCCAAAATCGCTGAGCATGACTTCGTGACGCGCGTTGAGCAGCATATTATGCGGCTTCACATCGCAGTGGATGAGTCCCTGATCGTGAATGTATTGCAGGGCTGCCGCTACCTGTTTGACGTAGACGACAACGGTGGAGATGGGCAACTGCGAGCCTCTGGGGTGCAACTGCCGCAGCGAGCCGTTGGGAACGTACTGCATGGCGAGATAGGGGATGGCGTTTTCGATTCCGTAATCCAGCAGGCGCACAATATGAGGATGGTCGAGATGCGCGGTGATCTGTGCCTGTGCCAGAAATTTTTCGGCCTCATCCTCTTCCAGAACCGAATGCAGAATTTTGATGGCTGCCCGTGTGCCATACTGCCTGTGTTCGCCCAGATAGACGCTGGCAAGTTGCCCCTGCCAGAGTAGTTGCAGCAGTTGATACTCGCCAATTGTCCCCGGCACCTCTGCCATGATTGCCTGTGTCCCCCTGTTTTTCTCGGCTCAGAAAAAGATATCTCCTCTCTCAGGGAGACATCTTTGCCGAAACTCATCTTGCGTCTTCCATTGTAAGGGACACGTACCAGGCGTGTCAATGCGCTTTTCTGCGTAGATGCCATGCCGGTGCAATCGAAACAAAGGAGTTCTTGTTGCATAAAAGCATGAGGAGGGCTATACTTGCTGCGTAGAGGGGAATACCGTTTTTTGTCAGGTTTGTCAGAATATGATAGAGTACAGGCGTTCCTGGAAATCTGGGAAGAATGCCTGCAAATGGACAGGGAAGTAGAGAGAGAAAGATGTCGACTCCCGCCCGTAGACAGTATTTAAAGATTAAGAGCCAGTATCCTGATGCAATTCTGTTGTATCAGGTAGGAGATTTTTACGAAACCTTCGATAAGGACGCGGAGATCGCGGCCCGCGAGTTGCAGATTGTGCTGACGAGCCGTCTGTATGGGGATGAGCGCGTGCCGCTGGCAGGTATCCCGCTGCATGCGCTGGAGAATTATGTGGGCAAGCTGGTGCATCGTGGTTATCGCGTAGCAATCTGCGACCAGGTGGGCGAAGTCGGGCGCGGCGTTGTCGAGCGGGCGGTGACGCGCATCCTGACCTCCGGCACGCTCTCGGAGCCGAACTTGCTGCCCACGCGGCAGAATAATTATCTGGTCGCGATTGCGCCGGGACGCGCGCAGACGGGGCTGGCGGCGGTGGATGTGAGTACGGGCGAGTTTCTGGTGACATGGTTCGCGCCCAACGAGCTACCGGCGGCTCTGGAGGCGGAACTACAACGCCTGGACCCGGCTGAGTGCCTGCTGGCCGAGGGGATTCGAGATACTGTCTGCCAGTTTCCTTCCAGCACGATGACGGTGACGCATTGCCCGGCCTCTTTCTTTGAGCCGGAGGCGGCGCGTGCGCGGTTGTGCAAGCTGTTCGGCGTGCAGTCGCTGGAGGCGTATGGGTGCGCGGGCGTGCCGCAGGCCATCGCGGCGGCGGGGGCGATTGTGGCCTATCTCGAAAAGATGAATACGGGGTTGCTGGCCCTGCTGACCGGGCTGCGGTCGTACAGCACGACCAGTTACATGGTGCTGGATGCCCACACGCAGCAAAATCTGGATCTGTTGCAGGGCGCGCGCAGCGGGTCGGTGCAGGGTAGCTTGCTGGGCGTGCTGGACAGAACGATCACGCCGATGGGCGCGCGCCTGCTGCGCCGAATGATCACGCAGCCATTGCTGGATCTGAGCCTGCTGGAAGCGCGGTTGCAGAGCGTGGAAGAGTTGTACGAGAGTCCGGCGTTGCGCAGTCGTTTCACGATGTGCCTGCAAGGGATGGGCGATCTGGAACGGACTGCCGGGCGCGTGCGCCAGGGAACGGCGGTGTTGCGTGAAGTGCTGGGGCTGCGCGCCTATCTGGGTCTGATCCCACCGTTACGTGACTTGCTGCGCGGCTGCGACGCCGATCTATTGAGCCGACTGGCCGACGAGCTTGAGTTGTGTCCTGAAGTCATCGAACTGGTGGATCGGGCCCTGGTTGATCGGGACGAGGAGAGCGAGGAGGAAGATCATGGGAAACTCATCCGTGCGGGCTTTCACAGCGAACTGGACGAGTTGATTGCTTCGATTCGGGACTCGCGACGCTGGATCGTCTCGCTGGAGGCGCGCGAACGCGAGCGCACGGGCATCAAGAAGCTGAAGGTCGGCTTCAATAAAGTCTTTGGCTATTATATCGAGGTGACCAATCCCCATCTCGCTCTGGTGCCGGATGATTACATGCGCAAGCAGACGCTGGTGAACGCGGAACGTTTTATCACGCCGGAACTGAAGGAGCACGAGGCGCGTATCCTGAGCGCGGAGGAGCGTATCGATGAGATGGAGCGTAGCATCTACGCCGACGTGCTGCGCCAGTTGAGCGTCTATTATCCACAGTTGATGAAGACGGCGGAGGTGGTGGCGCAGGTGGATGTGCTGCTGAGCCTTGCGGAGGTGGCGGCTCACCAGGGCTACGTGCGGCCCGTGCTGGAAGCCGGTCGCGGGCTGGAAATCGCGGGCGGTCGCCATCCCGTCGTTGAATACGCGCTGGACGGCGATGTGTTTATTCCCAACGATACCGTGATGGAGGCCGACGAGGGTGCGCGCATCCTGCTGCTGACGGGGCCAAATATGGCCGGCAAGTCAACCTATCTGCGACAGGTAGCGTTGATTGCCCTGATGGCGCAGATGGGCAGCTTTGTGCCTGCGCGCCGGGCGCGCATCGGGCTGGTTGACCGTATCTTCACCCGTGTGGGGGCCGAGGACGATATCGTGACGGGCAAGAGTACGTTTATGGTGGAAATGGAGGAAACGGCCAGCATCCTGCACCACGCCACGCGCAACAGCCTGATTATCCTCGATGAGATTGGCCGGGGAACAAGCACCTATGACGGGCTGGCGATTGCGCGGGCGGTAGTTGAGCATCTGCACGAGGTGACGGGCGCGCGCACGCTCTTTGCCACGCACTATCACGAACTGGCCTCGATGGCCGATGAACTACCGCACCTGCGTGTCTATACAATGGCGATCAGCGATGATGAACGGGGAGAAATCGTCTTCCTGCACCGCGTGACGCCGGGCTGCATCGGTCGCAGCTATGGCGTGCATGTGGCGAAGCTGGCGGGCATGCCACAGAGTATCGTGCGCCGCGCCGAAGAGGTGTTGAAGCACCTGGAAGCTGGCAAAAACACGCTGCCGACGCAGCATGGTCATAGTGGAATGCAGAACAGGCATACTTTACCGCGAGAGACGCTGCAAGCACACATGGTCAGTGGGAATGGCAACGGCTTGAAGGTTGCCGAGGGTCGCTGGCGCTACACGTGGCAGAGCGAGGCGGCGCAGGCAGCGGCTGAGACCCTTGAGCGAGCGGGCGCGGACGGGCAGGAACCCGATCTGGACGCAGTTGATATCTGTGCCATCACGCCGCTGGACGCGCTTAATCTTTTATTCTTGATGCAGAAAAAACGACAGAAGAAACACGTATGAGTCGGTTATACAATCTTGAACAGAACAATATGCAGGTGCGCAAGCCAATTCTGACGCTGCCGCAAGAGGTGGCGGAGCGTATCGCGGCGGGTGAGGTCATTGAGCGGCCCGTCTCGGTGGTGAAGGAACTGGTGGAGAACGCGCTGGATGCGGGTGCGCGCGATGTACGCGTGGAGATACGCGGCGGCGGCCTGCGCCTGATGCGCGTCACCGACGATGGCATGGGCATGTTCGCCGACGAACTGGAACGCGCCTGCGCCCGCCATGCCACCAGCAAGATCAATAGCGTTGAAGATCTCTACCGTCTGCACACCCTGGGCTTTCGCGGTGAGGCGCTGGCAAGCATCGCGGCGGTCGCGGAACTGACGCTGCTGAGTCGGGCGATTGAGACGGAGAGCGAGGAACAACCTGCCGCTCTGTTGCTGATACGTGGCGGCGAAGTTATCGAACGCGGCAAACGGGCGCGCCTGCACGGCACGACGGTCACTGTGCGCGACCTGTTTTACAACGTTCCAGCTCGCCTGAAATTTATGCGCGGGGCGCGTACCGAGAACGGGCATATCGTGCAGCTTCTGCGCCGCTACGCCATCGGCTATCCGGGCGTGCGTTTCAACCTGACCATCGAAGAGTATCCGGTCTTGCAGACAAGCGGCACGGGCGATGTGGCGCTGGCGCTGGCCGAACTGTATCACCTGCCCCTGGCGGAGATGCTCAATGCCGTCAACATAGAGACGAGCGAAGGCTTCGTGCTGCATGGCTACGTGGGCAACCGGGCGCTGGCGCAGAGCAATCGCCAGCACGTGATGTTGTTCGTCAATAATCGCTGGGTGCAGTCGCGGCCCTTGCAGGAGGCGCTGGAAGCAGGCTACCGGAGTTTGCTGCCGAAGGGAAAGCATCCCCTGCTGGTCTTTCACCTGCAACTGCCATCGGAAGAGATCGATGTGAACGTGCATCCGACGAAGACGGAGGTACGGCTGCAGCGCGAGGCGGAGGTGGTGACCCTGTTGACGGGGGCCGTGCGCTCGGTGCTGGAACGCAGCCCGGCGCTGCCGGAATCGGCGCAGTTTCCTGGCCCGGAACTGGTCTACCAGCGCCACCTGCCCGGCCCGCGTCGTCGCGGCCTGCACGTGGCGGAGTCAGCGGAGGGCTACAAAGCGGAGGCGGCGCAGCCGGGAACGGCGGAGGTTCTCCATAGCCTGCGTCCGCTGGCGCAATTGCAGCAGGCGGTCATTCTGGCCGAGGCCCCGGACGGTAGCCTTTACCTGATCGACCAGCACCGCGCGCACGAGCGCGTGATCTACGAACACCTGCGCAAGACGTATATGGGCGTAGAGACACGAGAGCAGCAAACGGAAGAAGAGGAGCAGAACGCCGCCAATCTGCTGCTGGAGCCGGTGATGCTGGAACTGAAGCGGCACGAGGCGGAATTGTTCGAGCAGCGTTTGCCGGCGCTGCGCGGGCTGGGGCTGGAATGCGAGCGATTCGGGGGGCGCAGTTTCCTGATTCGTTCGGTGCCGGTCTCAATCGGAGAGGACACGCAACAACTGGTCGGCCACCTGCAAGAACTGGCGCAGATCGCGGCAGAGGATAGCAGCGACTGGGAAGACCACCTGCTGATCGGCCTGGCTTGCCGTTCAGCCATGCGGCGCGGGCGAGAACTGGGGCCAGACGAGCAGCGTTCGCTGATTACCGCCCTCGCCAACACCTCGGCCCCCGCAGCCTGCCCGCACGGCAGCCCGATTCTCTTGCACTACAGCCGCGCATTTTTGATCGACCGGTTCGACTGGTGATGCTTCGGGCGTCGATGAGATTTTTTAAGCCGCAGTAGCGGTTTTGAGCAGGCAGCAGGCTAAATTTTCGTCCTCTACAAGTAGCTTCTGTGGCAGATCTGCTATCTCCGCACCAGGCGCAGCAGCCCGTAAGAGAGCAAGAGGAGGAGCAGGTCGAGGGCGAGGAGGACGAGGAGGGCGAAGTCGATATGGGCGGCGATGCCGGAGATGGCGTAGAGCAGGGCGGTGTTGAAGACCAGCACTTTGAAGTACCAGAGGAAGCCGAGGACGAGGATGGTGATGAGCAGCAGGATGATGACGAGCCAGCGCGCGCCCTTCCAGTCCTGGCCGCTGGGAAACAACTCGGAGGTGACGGTCAGGATGAGGTAGGGGGCGAAGAGCAGCGTCCACCAGGGCCAGCCGGGACGCAGCAGGTGGAAGTTGGTGAGCAGGAGATTATATTCCCAGAGGTTGTAGCCGGTGGCGACCCAGTAGAGGAAAATGAACATGGCAATGCCGCCGAATAAGGGGGCGATGGCGCTCAGGCCGTCGCCGACATTGCTCATGATTTTCCCCTGCGGGCGAATATACTGCACTTCTCCCAGTTGCAGCGATTGCTTACCGCCGATATTTTTGACGATGCGCCCATCGGGCAGGCGCTGCTGCACCGGGCGAATGCGGAAGAGGGCAATACTGGTAATGCGAAACTTGAAAGGATAGAGCAGCAAGATAACGATGGCGTGGCTCAGTTCGTGCAGGATGACGCCGGGGGCGTTCAGCCAGAACCAGATGTAGAGGCCGCGCTCTCCCCACAGGGAGTAGCCGATCTGGTCGATGTGGTGGCGCAGGCGCTTGCGGGTGATGCGCAGGAGGATCAAGAACACGATGACGCCCGCGATAATGAGCCAGGGTTCATATGGCTGGATTTCTGCTTTCAGCGTTGGGTCCATGTATTTCCTTTACCTGACTATGCCTGGCGTTCTGATTTCCGTCCTGTTCAAGATAATTGTAGACATTCTGGCCCGCCTCGTCAATTGTTGATTTTCCCTTTCCTGCTCTCTTACGGGGCGATCTCATCCAGTTCTGGGGGAGGCGCGCTTTTCTCAATCAGGTAGTGCCTGGCGTGCCTGCGTTCATAGAAAAGGCTCCAGAGGCCAAAGGCGATGGCGCTGACCGTCATGAGGCCGAGGACGTTGTTCATGCCGAAAAGGTCGGCGATGGCTCCGATGAAGAGAATGATGGGGATGGAACCGGCGTTGTAGAGCGTGAGTTGCAGGGAGAGTACGCGGCCCTTGATCCAGTCCGGGGTTTGTTCCTGCACGGCGGTTTGTGCCGGGATGTTGATAAAGTCGATGGCGATCCCGGCAAAGAACATGATCAGCGCGACGGTGAAGAGCAGGAGCGGATTAGAGAGCGGGTTGGTATTCCAGCCCTGCGGCAGGAGTTTATGCGCGAGCAAGGTCACGAGCGGCAGCAAGAGAGTGCAGGTGGCGAGACTGATGCAGCCGATCAGAATGGCGCGTGATTTGCCGATGTGTCTGGTGATGCGCGGCATGAGAATGGAGCCGAGGATGAGGCCGATGCCTGCGGGCGCGAAGACGAAGGCCATGTCGTTGGCGGCGAAGAGCAGCAGTTTCGTCACGAGCGGGCTGGCAAGCTCGCCGATGACCAGCAGCAGGATACCGGCGAAAGAGAGCTGGATGATGGCGAGGAAAAGCCGCCTGTTGCGACGAATGAAGCTCCATCCCTGCCGCATCTCCTGCCAGACGTTGCTGATGGCGCTGAGCGATTGTTCGGTGAGCTGTTCGATGTCGCGTCTTTTTGTCTGCGCCTGGTTGAAATACGAGGCGGGGATGAACGCGGTGAGGAGAGCGCACGCGATATACAGCAGGGCAATGATGAAGTAGAGGGTATCGACCGGGTGAACAGGTATGCCGGAGAGGGTGAAGGACGGGATCAGGCTGAGAACGAGCGGTGCGAGCAGGATAAAGCCCAGAGCCTGCGAGAGCATGAAGGTGATGTTGAAGAGCGAGAGCGCGGGCATCAACTCATCATCGCTGACGAGCAGGGGGATGGTCGAGCCTTCGGCAGGCGCGAAAAACTGGCCGATGCTGGAGACCAGGAAGGTCAGCAGGTAGATTGGAAGCAACTGGTGCCGGTTGGTGAGCAGGGAGATGACGAAAGCGAAACTGGCGATAGCGCGCAGGCAGTTGCTAATCCACAGCACGCGCCGCCGGTTCATACGGTCGATGAAGACACCGGCGGGCGCGCCCAGCAGCAGGGCAGGCAGGCTGAAGCAGATAATGGCGAGACCGACAAGTGTTGTGGAGCCGGTGACTTCCTCAATGAGGACGAGAACTGCATAGTTGGATGCATTGAGAACGGTCATAGAGATAAGCTGTGCCAGCCAGAGGCACAAAAAATCTTTTTTCCTGAGCAAGGTCAGAAAACCCTGGCGTGAAGCGGGTGCTTCCATTCTATTCTTCCCTCGCGCCTTGTGGCGCTTCCAGATTACATATCATCTTCATCAGTCTCGGCGTTTTCAGGTGCGCGGGGTAGCACCTGCTTGACGCGGCGTTCGACCTCTGCGCGCGGCAGGAGGACACGGCGCCCGCATTGCTCGCAGCGCAGCCCGATATCGGCCCCCAGTCGCACAACTTCCCATATATAGCCGCCGCAGGGATGTGGTTTGCGTAGCTGTAATCGATCCCCTATTTCAAATTGCATTGGCCTCGGCATGGGCATTTCTCTCTTCACGATACAGGCTATGTTCTCGAATATACTGGACGACCGCGTCCGGCGTCTGGTAACGGATGGGACGGCCCGTCGCCACACGCTGGCGCAGGTCCGAGGCCGAGATATCCAGCTGCGGCACGGGAACCGTGAGCAGACGTTGTGTGGTGCCGGGCAGGCGCGCCTCTAGCTGCTCGCGGTAGCCGGGCCTTTCCCGATGTCCGGGCCGGTGGACGGCCACAAGATAATCTAATTGTTCCAGTATGCCCTGCGGGTTGTACCAGCTTGCCAGTTCTTCCAGACTGTCCCAGCCGATGACAAAGTAGAGATCGACCGCTTTGCCCCATTGCTCGCGCAGCAGGCGCAGGGTATCAACGGTATACGATGGGCCGGGCCGCTCGATATCCACCTTTGAGATCGAGAAATGCGGGTTCGCAGCGGTCGCCAGTTCGAGCATTGCCAGCCGGTCATGGGCGGGCGTGACAGCCTGCCCAAGCTTGTGCGGCGGCTGCCCGGTCGGGATGAAGACCATCTCGTCCAGCCCGAGGGCGAAATAGACCTCTTCCGCGATCGCCAGGTGTCCATAGTGAACGGGGTCAAATGTGCCGCCCATCAAGCCAACCCGGCGTCTCTGTGTCTGCATCTTTGTTTCCCCTTGCAGATTGATACTTTTCCAACGAATGATTGTCCTTCAGAGAAACAGAATGGGATAGAAGTTCTCAAAAATCCCCTGCCATGAAAAAGGTCCTCTCGCCCACCTCATGGCATACTATTACACGTTCCCGGCAGGCTCGGCGACGGTGATATCGGCGGCGGGCAGGATGGCAAGCAGGGCGAAAATGGCATTGGAGATGAGGCCCAGATCGGTTCCGCTATGGCCGTTGGCAACCCAGAAACGCACGGTCAGTGTGAGTTTCCCTGCGCTGGCGCTGCTGAGCGTGACAGTTGGCTCTGGCCTGGGCAGGATTTCATCGACCTCTAGCAGAGCGTCGATGATCTGCTGCGGCGTTTCGTCCTTGATAAACATTTCTTGCGGCAGCGTGATGGTGAGCGTGGCGCGGCGGTCGGGAAAGAAGCTGTTGTTGATGACGACGCCGCTGAAGACATTGGTATTGGGGATGCTGACCAGCTGGCCGCTGGTAAGGCGCAGGCGGGTGGTGCGCAATTGTACATCTTCCACGCGGCCCGTGCGCCCTGTTGCACCCGCGATATCGGTGACGGTGATGAGGTCGCCGATGTGAAAAGGTCGTTCCATCAGGATGTAGAAACCGGCCACCAGGTCTTTAAGGATGTCCTGTACGGCAACCGTGAAGGCGACGGTGATGATACCCAGCGCGGCGACCGGGATGCCGATGGAGACCTGCCAGATGGTGAGGATGCAGAAAGCCGAGAAGGTCAGCACAATGACGTAGAAAATACGCCCGATCAGCGTGCGGATATTGATATCGATGTGCTGGCCCAGGCCGCGAATGGCCAGCCGCAGCAGGGTGCGGGCGATACCGATGCCGATGGCCAGGATGAACAGGCTCTCGATGAGTTTTCCCACCAGGTCGGTCACACTGCCGATGCCGAACTGACGCTTGAAGTTCTCCCACATGGTGAAGAGAATGCTGTTATCCCATATGATGGGGGTGATGGCGATGGCCAGGATGAGCAAGGGTATGATGACCAGAATACCCAGCGTCTGTACCAGCCATTCATCGAGGACGCTGCCTTTAAGCCGCTCCACGACCCGGCGGCGCAAAAGAAGCCCGATGATGAGGGCTACCAGTATGTCAACAACGTTTAAGACAATACGAGTTTCCAGTGACATGCTGCTATCTCAATTCTGCTGTGTTTATCCATTGCTTTGATTCATCGTGCGCATTATATCATTCAGGCGCGGTAGGGTAAACTGTTGGGCCAGTTCGGGTGGGGTAATGCTCTTGCCCGGCTCTACAAGGCCGCAGGTAGCGGCGAGCTGGCCTGTGACCTGCGCGGGGGTCAGCCCGGCGGCGCGCAAGGGGGCGAGGCCCGCGCTTTCGGCACGTTTGGAGAGGCGATGTCCCTGCTCGTCGAGAACGAGGGGGACGTGGGCGAAGGTGGGAGTGGGGAAGCCGAGGGCTTCGTAGAGCAATATCTGGCGCGGGGTGGAAGCGAGCAGGTCGGCGCCGCGCACGATCTGGTTGAGATGCATGAGGGCATCATCGACGACGACGGCGAACTGGTAGGCGAAGATGCCGTCGGAGCGACAGAGGATAAAGTCGCCGACTTCCTGCTGCACGTGCTGCCGGACAGGGCCTGCCAGCAGGTCGGTGAAGGAGACGATGCGCTCATCATCGACGCGGAAACGCAGGGATGGGCGGCGACCGCTGGCTTCCTGCTGGCGGCGCTGCGCGCGCGTGAGCTGGCGGCAGGTGCCGGGATAGCGTGGGCCTTCGTTGCCGTGCGGCGCGCTGGCGACGCGGGCGATCTCGGCTCGCGTGCAGTAGCAGGGATAGACAAGACCCGCTTCGTGCAGTCGCTGGAGCAGGCTTCGGTAGATGTCCAGACGCTCGCTCTGCGTGTAGGGGGAGCAGGGGCCGCCGACGTCGGGGCCTTCATCCCAGTCGAGGCCGAGCCAGCGCAGGTCGGCGATCATGCGCTCTGTGGCGTGAGGGCGCACGCGAGGCCGGTCGAGGTCTTCGATACGCAGCACGAACTGGCCCCGGGCGACGCGCGCGAACAGCCAGGCCAGCAGGGCTGTGCGCAGGTTGCCCAGGTGAAGATCGCCGGTGGGGCTGGGAGCGTACCGCCCGCGCACGGAAGTGGAGAACTGCTCTATACTTTGCATTGTGGCGACCAGGGGCAGGGTGAGGTATGCGGATGGAGGACGGGGTAGACGTTGAATTCGGCCAGCACATCGGCGAGGGCGCACAGCGGCAGGCCCACAACGTTGAGATAGCAGCCATCGATGCGCGCAACGGGATGGAAGGAGAGGTTCTGAATACCATAGGCCCCCGCCTTATCCATCGGCTCGCCGCCGGCAATATAGGCCGCGATCTCTTCCTCGCTGTAATTGCGCATATAGACGGGTGTGACGACGCGCTCACTGTGGACGTTGAGCAGGTCGTTTTCCATTTTGCTGGCGGCCACACCGGTAACGACGTAGTGCTTACGCCCGCGCAGGGCCAGCAATATTTCGCGGGCATGCTCCTCGTTGCGCGGCTTGCCGAGGATGACATCATCCATGATGACGGTGGTGTCGGCGGTAACGACGATATGGCCGTCGAGGCCGGGCAGCGTGTGAGTAGCGAAGGCTTTCTGCTCGGCCAGCCACTGCGCCAGCCCATCAACCGGCCCGATGTAGCGCGCTTCCAGTGCCTCTTCCTCGACAGGGGCGACGCAGGTGATGTAGGGCAGACCGAGCCGACTGATCAACTCGCGCCGCCTGGGTGAGGCCGAGGCAAGCACTAAGGGAAGATTATTTTTTTGCTCCTGTTGCTCGCTCTGCTTATTCATACTGTTTTTTCCGACTGATTGATGCGTTCCAGCGTGGCGACGCACTCGATATGGGCCGTCTGGGGAAACATATCGAGCGGCTGCACCGAGAGAAGGCGGTAGACGGGCTGCTCGTTCGCGCTCCGGCTATGGCAAAGGATGTGCAGGTCGCGGGCCAGCGTCGAGGGGTCGCACGAGACATAGACCACGCGGCTGACGGGATGTCGCAGAAGCGCGTCGAGTACGACCGACTGGCAGCCGGCGCGCGGCGGGTCGATCACCAGCCCATCCAGCGTAGCCGGGAGCGCGGGCAGCACCTCTTCCACCTTGCCTTTCAGTATCTCCACGTTCTCCGTGTCGCGCAGGTTCCATTGCGCGTCGCGAATGGCGCTGGCCGATTCCTCGATGGCGATGACCTTGCCGACGTGGCGAGCGAGCAGGAGGGCGAAGGTGCCGACGCCGCAATAGGCATCGACGACGGTCAAAGCGCGCCGCTCGCCTGGCGGGATGTGAGCCAGCAGGCCGTCCAGCACCATACGCGCCATCTTCTCGGCCTGTGGCGTGTTGGTCTGGAAGAAGGAACTGGGGCGAATGCGGAAGCTTGCCCCGCCAAGCCGCTCTTCCATCGTCTCAGCCTGTACATCTAAGCCAACTGCAGCCAGTTTTTGCCGCGTCTCCTCATCTGGATAAGGCTGGATGAGCATTTGATTGCTCCGGGTGCTGCAACGGATCAAAAGCTGTGGCTGCGCGTTGGGCTGCTGGCTCAAGATGGAGAGCGCGCGGTTGATCTGCTCGTGGGCGATGGGGCAGGAGGCGAGCGGCAGCACGCGATGCGTCCCTCGCGCCGTCAGGCCGGGCTGGCCCTCGCGATTGACGGAGAAGCGCATGTGGTTGCGATAGTGCCAGGGGATGTCGCACGGCTCGGTCGGCAGCACGGGCGGGTCTTCAAAGCCGCCGATGTCTTGCAGCAACTGGTACACCACGTCGCGTTTCCATGCCAGTTGCGCCTCGTAGCGCATGTGTTGAAGCTGGCAGCCGCCGCAGATGCCGAAGAGCGGGCAGGGAGCCTCAACGCGCAGGGGCGAGGCTTCATGGATTTCGTGAATCCAGACGCGCGGCGGCCGCGGTTTGCGGTGGCGGCGTTTCTTGCCGGGGCGCGACGCTGGCGGCTCCTCGACGGCAATGGTGACGACCTCGCCCGGCAGCCCGCCGGGAACCGGCAGCGCGCGCGTGTGTTCCTGCCCGGCCTCGTCCCGCTCAACAATCTCCGCCAGCGCGTCGCCCTCGCGGGTCATGGCTCCTGGCGTGACGGTGTGATAGGTTATGCTCTGTTCCTGTGAAATCATCGCTTCCTGGTTACTATGATGATGTATGCCCCTTTTTAACATGTTGAGGGGTTATTTTTTCCTTTTCTCCATTTCCTCGCGCATGGCCTGCACCATCGGGTCTTGCGGATTGATGCGCTCGGCCTCTTGCAGCAGAGCGTTGGCGCGGCGGCGGTCGCCGCTTTCCAGGAGGACAGAGGCAAGCAGGGCGCGCAGATAGGCAGATTCCGGGATAGCGCGGATGCCCTGTTCCAGCGTCTCGCGGGCCTGGGCGAACTGGCGGCGGTTCATGTAGATCGCGGCAAGCTCGGCGTAGATGCGGAAATCATGTGGCTCAAGCTCGATGGCGTGCTTGAAGGTGGCCTCTGCCTCGTCGAAGCGTTTGAGGGCGCGCTGTACCATGCCGATACTGAACCAGATATTCTCCAGATTGGGGTTGAGTTCGGCAGCGCGCTGGAAGTGGCGCAGCGCGTTCTCAGGCTGTTCGCGCAGCATGGAGAGGCTACCCAGGTTTGCCTCAACCATCGCTTGATCCTCGGTACTGGCATTGCTGACGGCCAGTTCTCCGGCCTGGTTCAGGTGTGTTTCTGCCTCATCCAGCCGTACCTTATGGTTGATGAGGATTTCGGCCAGGCGTGTATGGCCGATGACGGTATTGTTGAGCGCCAGCGCCTGATTCAGCGTGGATTCGGCAAGCTCGAAGAAATGTTCGCTGCGCTCGTGCAGGCCGCGCTGCTGGTACCATTCGGCCAGCATCGATTGCACAATACCCAGGCGCTGCAAATGTTCCGCGCGCCCCTGACCAAAACGCTGGACGATGCGCTCAAGGTAGGCGGCGGCGCGCTCATAGTTGTTCAGCGTCATGGCGCGCCCGAAAGCCTCTTCATAGATGGTCTCATCGAGCGGCAGCTTGACGAGCAGGGCGTCGACATAGGCCAGGCTGTGGATGATGCGTCGGACAACCTCTTCGAAATTAGCTACTGCCTCCTCCTCGTTGGTGGAACGGGGGCGGCTGGTGATCTCTTCGATGCGCTTATTCTCTTCCTCGATACGCTGCTGCAACTCTTCGATGGTCAGGCCCTGCATGCTGGCGCCCTCGTCGGTGATGCTCTGGACGCGCCAGCGGCCCTCTTCCTGCACGAGCGTGAAGACGGTCCAGTACCAGTGCCGCCCGGTCTCTTTGTAGACGATGGTTCCCATCGGCATCTCCGGCAGCGTGCCGCTGAGCGGGGTATCGCTGATCTCCAGCGACCAGCCCAGTTCAATCTCTTTGCGCGTGATCGTGCGGCTGCTGTAGAGCGTTGGCACCCACAGCCCGGAGCTTTGTATGGCCTGCGGTTCGCGTTCGTGAACGACGCTGAGTTCGAAACGTGTGGGGTGAGCCTCATTGACCCAGTTGCGCCGCCGCTCGATCCACTCGTCGCGCGTCAGTCCCTCGCGCAGCTTGCTTTCGCTGCTCAACATATCGAAGTCCAGGCCATAATCGCCCAGCGCCCAGCCGCCGATGAAGGTAGCTGCCACCTCGTCAGGCTCCAGCGCGGGGCTGATAAATGTCTGCCCGCGATCTTCGCCCGTGTCGGGGGCCTGAAGGATCAACTGGTTGATGGTGGGCAGGTAGTGGCGGTATTCCTTATGTGGCGTGGTGCCGCGCCACTGGTTCACGGAGAGGGCGTCCTCAATAAGACGACGCCCCTCGGCCAGCGTCGCTTCAGCAAGGGTAATGTCGGACAGGCGATTCTGCAACTCGCGCATATGCTCATCAAAGCTGCGTTTGGTGAAGTTCTCAACAAAGAAATCTTTAACGCCCTGCTCCCAGAAGTCGAGCAGAAAGGTCAGCATGCGCACTTCGTTGTATTCGTAGCCCTCTTCCCAGGCGAGGATAAGCTGGACCTCACCCTCTTCGCGCGATTGCGTGACAAAGCCTTTCCAGAAGCGCGGTGGCTGGCGCACCAGTTGCACCACCAGCGTGCGGTCGACCGGCGGCTCCCAGCGAGGATAAACTTTTGTGCCTTCCAGGCGAATCAGGCCGCGTCTGGCCTCTTTCCGTACCGCCTTGTTGGGGCTGAGTTCGTGCAGGGCTTGCAGCACGTCGGCGGCGTCGCTGTTCTGTTCGCGCTCCAGCGATTTGAGCAGCGCCATCTGCGCCGCCTCTGATAGCTCATCGATATCAGTAATGGCTGTTTCGGCCTCATCCTGTGTCTGGCTACTATGCAGATTTGTCGCGATCTGATGATATTGCGCCAGCAACTGCTGTATCTGCGCTTCCTCTTGCGCCGAAAGAGCGATCTTTGTTTCTTTTTTAGCAGGCATAATCTATCTTTCCCTCTTTAAAAGATATGAAATGTTTTTGCGTATGACGATTGTACCACGAAGTGGCAAAAGAGTCGAGATGGTATCCGTCGGCGCCAATTGATGACGCGCCATCAGTTGGCGCCGACGCAATTCCTATAGTATAGCCTCTGGAAGGGCGTTATCCGGCAATGCGGGTTGAGGTCTGGCAAGGGGGGCAGGCAATTGTGGAATACGCAGGGCGACCTTGCCGCGAGAGAAGTGAGTGAACAGGATGAAGACGGGATAGGCGATGCAATAGAAGTAGGAGGGCAGGCTGCGCCAGGCCAGGAAGAGCGGCAGCATGGCGAACAGCAGGGCGGCCTGCGGGCGTTTGCGGCAGAGCGGCCAGTAGCAGACGAACATGGCGAGCATGGCCCCGGCCTCAAGGCTCGTATAGAGCCATGTGGGAAGATAGGGCAGCAGGTGGGTGGTACTCAGCGTGATGATGCCCACGCCCATAGGGAACATAGGATCGGCTACCGGGGCCATAATGCCTGCCAGCCAGGCGTGGAAGTTCCAGAGCATGAAAGGCAGGTTGATGAGCAGGAAGACGCCACTGGCGATGCTCATGCGGCCCAGGGCCTCTTTCCAGCCGTACTGGCGATAGACCAGAATGAGATAGAAGGGGATGAGAAACCACGCGGTCTGCTTGCCTGCCAGGGCGAGGCCGAAGAAGAGGGCTGAAGACCAGCGGGAATTGCGCAGCAGCCAGGCCAGCACGATAAGCAGGGTGATAAAGATATCCAGGGTGCTGCCGTAGACGGAACTCCACATGGGAATATTGGCGAGCGCGAGCAGCAGCACCCAGGGACGAAGCTGCGGGTGCGCTATCTTCCAGGCAATCGCGACCAGCAGCGCGTAGCTGAGAACGAAGAAAGGCAGGACATTGTAATCTTTGAGCAGGGCGAAGGGAACGAGGATGAGGAATGAAAGCGCGGGGTAGCTTACCTTCGACTCAAATTCGGGGGCCTGTCCGGCTTTGAGATCGGTTGCGAAAACGGAGCGTATCTCTTCCATCGAGGGGTAATCGATCCGGTTGGCGAACTGGCCCTCACGCAGCGGCGTTGTCCAGGTCGCCTGAATGGCGAAGCGATTTGCTACCTCGATAATGCTAGAATCGGTGTAGGGATTACGACCCTGCGTGAGCAAGATAGCCGCGTTGGTGTCGAGCGATGTGCCGTCGTTGGCCATCATCGGCGGCAGGAAGCACATGCCGATGATATAGCCGAACAGGAACGAGCCAATGACTGCCTCAACGATGATGAGCAGTAGAGCAGATTGCTGCCAGCGTCGTGGCTGCCTCTGCACGCTGTGCAGCTTCAGCTTTTGCGGGCGCAGGGCCATCCAGATCGCCCACAGGCTCCCCGCCAGCAGCATAAAGCTGACCAGCGATTCGTATGGCTGCGGGTGCGGGAAAAAATCTACGTGGTTCAACTCGTTCAGCCCCTGCAACATCAGGGCGATGCCGACCCAGCAGGCGCGGCGCTGCAGGTCGATGAGACGGTGGTTGTCCGGTGCAATATTCTCAGTGAAGAAAAGACGCATCCAGCGATATTTGATTGAAGATGGTTGTTTCTGTTGTGTTTCTGTCGCCGGTGCGATTTGTGTGGTCTCTACTGTCTCTGCCGTAATTGCTCGCTGCTCCATATAGAATAGACGCGCCGGTTGCCTGGCGCTTGCTACCTCCCGTCAAAGTGCCGGAAAATGGCCCGCTTGCGCGAGTAGAAGACATGCAAGCGGTTTCCGACCCAGGTGTTAAAACGAGGGGAAAGCATGGTTCGTCACAACATGTCGTCCATAGAAAGCAGGCCAGGGATATGTCATGCTGAGGGGGAGCGAAGCATCTCATCTTGCCATACTGAGCAAGTGGGCAGCCTTAGATGCTTTGCTCCCCCTCAGCATGACACGGGGCATTATTTATAAAGGCAGGCGGAAGTAGAGTTCGCGGTGCTGGAGCTGGAAGCCGAGCGATTCGTAGAGGCGAATGGCAGGCGTGTTGCCTTCCCAGACGTGCAGGTCGATGGCACCCAGCCCGCATTCAGTGCGGGCATAGTGGATGATGTGTTCCATGAGCTGGCGCGCGACGCCGTAGCCGCGATAATCGGGGTGGACGACCACGCGCTTGACGTAGCCGGTCGTGGCGGTGCCGCCGGTGGTTCCGGCGGTTTCAGCCGGGGGCAGCATCAACTCTGCCTTACCGACGGGTTCGCCATTGATCTCAGCGAGAAAGATCAGCGTGCGCTCGTGCGTCGATGGGTCGACGGAGCCGAAATATTTTTGCATATCGCGGTGAATGTTGCGCGTGGGCGAGGTGCTGAAGCTGTCGAGATAGTTGATGGTGTCAATGTCGTCCGGGGTAGCCAGGCGAATAGCCAACGGCGCTGTTGGCGGCGTGTTCTCCATAGATGATAACCTACCTGCTCTCTGCTTTATGGTTGTTTTTTGCGCGGCAGTAGAAAGATAGAGACGAGGGCATAGCCGGCGCAAGCCAGGATGAGAATGGCGTAAATGACCGTCTCCGCATCTTTACCGGGAGAGGTAAGCATGGAGATTCCCCACCAGAGGAAGCCAATAAAGACGGCAAATAACAGGATCGTGCTAAGTAATTTTTTGCTCATGGTTCTACATTCCTTCTATATCTCATATTAAATCCGTTTGAATGATGATTTGGGACACCCCAAACCCCGGCAGGGGAGACCCCTGCACCCCCTTTTGATTCCTTTCCAACCGGATTTGATATCTCAACTCTGTACAGCACAGAGGATAGCGTCCCTCCTGACTGGTTCTGAGACTATTATAGCATAAACGCGACAGCGTGGGCGATAGGATTGTTATGTATAACTCAGTTGTTTTGCCACATTGACGCCATGTTCAAGCGCGAGATGGACGCGCCCGCCGGTGAAGGAGTCGCCGCAGAAGGCGAGGCCAGAGGGCAGCATCAGGGCATTGAGCGCGTCTGCGTCGGCTTTCTGGAATGGCAGGGCCAGAGGCCAACGCCTGATGTCGGTGAAGACGGGCATGTGAAGCGGCTCTTGCAATAGATCAACGACATGACTGATCGTGTCATGTATGACTTCTTCATCAGCCGTATCGTGATGCCGTCGGCTGTAGGCAGGGGCCATCTGTGCGATGAGCAGGCCACATCCATCCGGCGCGCGGGCCGGAGTTTTCTCATGTTCCCAGGCCAGCCAGGAGATAGGGTGCGCCCTGTCGGTATTGACGAGGGCGTAGTAGGGGCGCTCTCGCGGCGGGGGGGTGTAGCCGAGCATGACGGAGATGATGGGATTGTAGCGAGCGGCGCGTAAGAGATCGACAATGCGCTCTTGCAGGCTGTCAGGAAGGATGCTGACGGCAATGAGATCGGCGGCCTGTGGCGCGGGAATGGTGATGAGCAGGCGGTCGAAAGGGCCGAATGGCTGGTTGGCCTGCGAGAAGAGTTGCCATCCCCGCGCTGTATGCTGCACGCGAGCAATGGGTGTGTGCAGGCGAACATCAAGCCCCTCCGCCATGCGCCGGGCGAGGGCGATGAGGCCGTTGCGATAGTTCCATTTCGCTTCGGCATTCTGCAACGGGTCGCCTTCCTGAATATTGCCCTGCTGATCGAATATCCAGACCGGTTTGGGAATGTCGACGAGGTCTGGCAGGGCAAAACGCTCGGTGACGAAAGGCGTGCTGACGGGGCCAGGTTTGATGTATTGCGCGCCGGAATCGTAGATGTAGCCCTCGCGCTGTTGTGTGGTGGCGCGCCCGCCAACCTCGCCCATTTGCTCAAAAAGCGTGACGGTATGGCCCATGTCTTGCAGGGTATGGGCGGCGGCGAGGCCGCTCATTCCTGCCCCGATAATGGCGATGGTCGTCATGTGTACCTTTCCAGGCCACCCGCCAGGGGTAGCCCTACTATAACGTCCCGCTCACGAGCGGGCTGGCTCGCGTATAGTAGGGCCATCCCTGGCGGGTGGCCTGCGAGCGAGATGTTATTATAACGTTTGCTCGCGCTCCGGCGGGCCGTCGATGACGATAGCTTCGAGCGACTCGTCTTCCGTCCAGACGGTGTGATCGAGTCCCGTCGGCCAGAGAATGGCATCACCGGCGCTGACCGGGCGTGTCTCGCCGCCGGGGCCGCCGACGCGGACAAATCCTCTTCCTTTCGTGACGAGGAAGAGGATGGGCTGGTCGGCGGAATGCTCATCCATTGAGCCATGAGGTTCCAGGTACATTGCTACAACAGTCAGGGGCCGGTTGAGCAGGATGGGCAGGCCGTTGAAACGCCGGGCGAGTATCTCGCTATCTTGAGTGTTCAATAGAGCGCGATCAAGCTGGATGGGAACGCTATACAGACCGGGATGGCCGCCGGGGATTTTCGTTTTCAGGTCGTGGGAGAAACGGCGAACTTGCACGGTTGTACCTCCTGAAGGGAAGATAGTTATCAAACATTTGTTTTGCTGTAACATTCCAGTTTTCTTTCAAGAAAAGCCGAGCAGGTTGAACGGTTAGTATCTGGCAGTATGGCTTGCTCATACAATGGTAGTTAAGCTTTATCTACCCAATACTCTTTAACTTTTTTGAAATGGCTGATGCGAGAGTTTATTTTACTTATCTCGTGAGGATAAAATTGTAACATCACATCACAAAGCTGGATCATCCACGCTTTCCTGGTCAGTGAATGATCAGTACGAACATTATTGGAGTTTGCAATCTGTATCTGACCCCAACCAAGCGCGCCGATTGTCAGGCAATCCCATTTTAGATTTTCCATTGGCGTAAACTGTACCTTCTCAATCTTGAGACTCAACCCGCTAACCGAATAGGATATGAGTAGCAAATCAAAGTAATTCTTATCATTCTCATAAAACCTCGTTAATCTTTCCACAGATGTGAGGTTCGGCATATTAAATGCTGTGTCCAATCTATGTGTTTTTACATCTACAACATGGTAAAAATCCTCAATATCTGTGAATGCTATATCTGCCATTGCCCGCCTTGCGAAGTCCTTCGAATATTCTTTAATGTCTCCCTGCAAAATCTGGTCGAAATGCTGTTCCAGCAGTGATTGCATAGCATCGCCTACTGCTCTTGGGCTGGCAATTGTATTCGCAGCCATTATCTCAGTTTGAGTATTGAGAAATGTTTGTATTCTCTCACCAATCTGAGTTAGCTTCTCAACCGTTACTACTGGACTGGTTATCATAATAGCCTTCCCTGCTGTATGCCGGTATATACAGTTCCACGCTGTTTCTGTGTATTCAAGCTATTACGCTCCCAGAAGACGCCATCAGAATATCCTTGAATACTCCTATCTGTATCCACGCCTTCCAGTCTCTTTTCGGCGAGGAGGGCAAAATGCTCATCAATCTCTACACCACAGTATCTTCTATTCAGCTTTTTCGCAACAACTGATGTAGTGCCGGAACCGAGAAACGGGTCAAAGACAAAATCGTTCTCGTCAGAGCTGGCAAGTATCAACTTCGCAACAAGCTTCTCTGGCTTTTGTGTTGGATGATCAGTATTTTCTGGCATTGACCAGAATGGGATGGTAATATCAGTCCAGAGATTTGAAGGATGCGTTAGCCGGAAATTGCCATCCTCTGTCTCCTCCCAATCTTTAGGCGCTCCGTCAACTTTGTAAGGCGCGATCACCTTACGCTTTATCATCACCCTGTCCGGGTAAAACTTATAACCTTCCCCTCTCGTTGCGAACCAGATATCTTCAGAACAGTTTTTCCAGTTTGTTTTTGAACCTCTTCCCTTCTCTCTTTCCCATGTGATGCGATTTCTCACATAGAAATAGCGATTAAGCACTTCGTATATCGAAAAACTTGATTGCCAGTCACAGCAAACATAGATGGAAGCATCAGGCTTAAGAATATGAAGTATTCTCGACATCCAACTATCCACCCAGGATATATAATCTCTGTTATCCATTTTCCTAAAAGTATGGCTGTTATATGTTTTTTGAAGGTTATAGGGGGGATCAACAATCATTAAATCGACAAAGCTCTCTGGCAGTAACCCAATAACATCGTGTATGTCCTGGCAGATAGTCTTGTTTGTTATCGTTTTGAGATCAGCAGGTCCTGTCAATTTGATAAGAGATCCACGATAGCGGCTCTCCTCATCTGTTGTTAAATCGATCGTCCTGTTTCTTCCCGCGCGTACTTTCTGTTGCATTGTATTGTTGATTCCCCTCCAATTGCAGAATTAAAAGACACGAAACCGGGACAGCTAATCATTGACCAGCGTGTCGTTGCCCTCGGCTTTCCTTCCATAAAAACGAGCGGGCCAGCATCTCTTCGGCGCTTTTCATGGCGTTTTCGGTGACGCTGCCTCCCATGATGTGGGCGATTTCGCGCACGCGCTGGTCGGGGCGCAGTTCGTTGACGATGGTCATGGTGCGGTCGTTGAAGATTTGCTTGTTGACGTTGTAGTGGGTGTCGGCGAAGGCGGCGATCTGCGGCAGGTGGGTGACGACGATGACCTGGTGGTTGGCGGTGAGCATCCACAGCTTTTCGCCGACGACCTGCCCGCTGCGCCCGCTGATACCGGCGTCGATCTCGTCGAAGATGAGCGTGGGCGTGGCGTCTGCCCTGGCGAGAATGGTTTTCAGCGCGAGCATCAGGCGCGAGGTTTCGCCGCCGGAGGCGATTTTTGTCAGCGGCTTGAACGGCTCGCCGGGGTTGGGCGCGATGAGGAACTGCACGCGGTCAATGCCGGTCAGGTCGCAGGCGTAATATTGCTCCGGCTCGCCGTTGATGCTGGCGGGGACGCCGTTTTCGTCGGGAACCTGCTCGATTTCGACGGAGAAACGCGCTCGCGTCATGTTAAGGTCGTTGAGTTGCTCTTCCATAGCGGCGGAGAGGCGTTCGGCGGCCTCGCTGCGGCGTTCGGAAAGCTGCTGCGCCAGCGCGCCGATTTCGCGCCGGAGCTGGCTATCCTTCTGTTGCAACTGAGCGATGATCTCATCACGGTGGACGATGCTTTCAAGCTCTTCCTGTGATCTGGCAGCGTGGGCGAGAATCTCTTCGATGGTAGCCCCGTACTTGCGTTTGAGCTTGTTGATGAGGTCGAGACGGTCTTCGATGTCGGCCAGGCGGCGCGGGTCGTCTTCGATGTCGGCCTCGTAGCTGCTGATGCCGGTGGCGACATCTTCCAGGCGGTAGAGGGCTTCGGAGAGGCTGTCGGCGTATTCCCGCATGCTGCTGTCGAGGCGCACCAGCTCGCCGAGGCTGCGCTGTGCCAGGCGCAACTGGTCGAGGGCGGGCTTGAAGTCGTCGCCGCTGAGGTCACTGCCTTTGATGGTGCCGTAGATGAAGGTGCAGAGTTCGCGCAGGCGTTCGGCGTTGCTGAGGACTTTGCGCTCCTGCTCCAGTTCCTCGATCTCGCCGGGCTGGAGCTTCGCGCTTTCGATCTCATCGATCTCGAAGCGCAGGAATTCGGCGCGTCTGGCCTGCTCGCGTTCGTTCTGTTGCAGGCTCAGCAGCGTCTTGCGGTCACTGCGCCACTCACTGACCTTTGCGGCAAGCTGCTCGCGCAGGGGCAGCAGTTCGGCGTAGCGGTCGAGGAAGTTGACGTGCTGTTCGGGTCGCAGCAAGCTCATATGCTCGCTCTGGCCGTGAATATCGACGAGCCAGCTTGCCACCTGTTGCAGCACCTGTTGCGAGACGGTGCGCCCGTTGATGCGCGAGACGGTGCGCCCGGAGCGGAAGATATCGCGGGTGAGAATCAACTGCCCATCTTCCGGCTCGATGTCATACTGGCGTAGCAGCGAGGCCAGGGCAACTGCGGCATCGGCGCTGCTGTTATCGATGCTCTGCTGGCCGATCTGCGTTGTCTGTTCCATTGCCTCGATCAGCGAATGGCTGCCGTTGGAAGAGGCGGCAACGGTTTCGAGGACCTGCCAGTCGCTGGTGACGGGCGGCAGGGGGTCAATGGAGAAGATGCCCTCGACGCTGGCGCGTTCGGCCCCGGCGCGCACAAATTCCGCGCCGATTTTTCCGCCGAGCAAGGCACTCACCGCGTCAATGATGATGGATTTGCCCGCGCCCGTCTCACCCGTAAAGACGTTGAACATACGGCTGAGTTGCAGGCGCAGGCTGTCGATAATGGCGAAATCTTTGATGCTTAATTCAAGTAACATAGTAATCTACTGACTGCTCCCTACCGGGTCCTCACTTCTAAGCTTGGCGTTGATGATCTGGTAAAAGTATGTCGGCGGGCGACGCCTGAGAAATTGCGTGATGTACTTGCTCTTCTGCGCGATGACCGTTGCCCCGTCTTTCACCTCGCGGTTCATCTGTCCGTCGGCGGAGAAGACGCCGTTCTGCGAGCCGGTAAAAATTTGCAGCTTGACGCAGGCTTCGACCGGCAGGATCAGGGAGCGGTCAGAGGCGAGGTGCGCCGCGATGGGCGTCAGGACGCTGTTCTGCACCTGCGGGTGCATCAGGGGACCGCCAACGGCCATGTTATAGGCAGTTGAGCCGGTCGCCGTCGAGAGAATGATGCCATCGGCGAAGGTCGTATTGTAAAAATATTCGTCGATCCAGGTGCGAATCTGCACCACGTGTGGCCACATGCCGCGCGCGACGACGATATCGTTGAGCGCCAGGAAGAAGTCGTGTGTCCCATCCTGATCGAGCGTGGCCTGCAGCATGCTGCGCTTGTCGAGCCAGACGGATGGGTCGCGATTGAGATAATAGGGAAGCTGTGAAAACACCTCCTGCGGCTCCAGTTCGGTCAGGAAGCCGACGCGCCCGAAGTTGACGCCGAGGATGGGTGTATGGGTGAAGGCGCAGAGGCGAGCGGCATGCAGAATAGTGCCATCGCCCCCCAGCACAATTGCCAGTTCGCAGCCTTGCAGAGAGGGAACAGGCTCTTCCTCACCCTCTCTGCGAATATCGATATTGCGTACCTCATAGCCGCGTTCCTGTAAATACACATCGAGTTTTCCGGCGACGGCTGAGGTATCCTGCTTGCGGCCCTGGTAAAAAATTGCGATTGCCTTCACAACCAGTGATCTCCCAGAATAGATAAATGAGGGCGTCCAGACAAGGTACGCCCTTTCATGTGTAGTTGTTGTAATGGTACGCTATGCTGCTATCCTTGTCAACATTCTTTCTGGAATGCCAGATTCCGGTAACGCATGATGAGTCTCAATGGGCTGATAATGAAGTTTCACACACCAGAGTGGGAATGAGGGGCCTGTCCCTGATGAACTTTGCCAA
>CADDYT010000021.1 GCA_902810755.1 Chloroflexota bacterium | reverse complement strand
CTGCGCTATACTATAGGCAACGGAATACCTGGCGTAGAAGCCATAATTATTGAGGAGCGTACTGCATGTCGCAATCACAATCGCAATCGGAGCCACAGAATCTAGAGGATCTAGAGCAGCAGAGAAGGCAAAGGCCGAAGCGCCCGCTGACCATCGGAGCGGGGGTGGTGGTGGTGCATGAGGGACGGGTGTTGCTGGTGCGCAACCGCTACGGAGTGACGCGAGGCCGCTACCTGCTGCCAGCGGGGCGTGTGCGCCCCGACGAGTTGCCTGATAAGGCGGCGGTACGCGAGACCTTCGAGGAGACCAACCTGCGCGTAGAGATCAAGGGGTTGATAGGAGTGCGACTGTGGGTAATGGATGACGGGGAACACAACTACTTTTTCATGTTCCTGGCACAGTTGCTCTCCCCTCCTGAAGAACTGCGGCCCGATCTGAGCGAGATCGACGACGCCCGTTTCTTCACGCGCGAGGAGATGGCCGCGCTGCGCATGGACGAGACGTGGTCGGGCCTGATCGCCGTCGCCTACAAGGCCCTGGAAGCCAATGCCAGTGTCTGGCCCAACTACCCCGACCTCTCCGACACCTCCGGCGTCGATACCCCCGATCGCTGGCGCATCTGGATGTGAGGAAGGATGCGAACGGGTACTGCACGGGGAGCGCGTCCCCATGCAGCACCCGTTCGCATCCTTCCTTAGCCTCCGGCGGGGCCGCCTTCGAGGCCAGGTTTTGTCATATTTTCGGGGTTGAGAACGCGGGCAAGTTCCTCTTCAGAGAGGTTGGTGCGCTCGCGGGCAACCTCGCGTACCGTTTTGCCAGTTCTGTGCGCCTCTTTGGCGATATCTGCCGCCGCA
Source organism: Chloroflexota bacterium (assembly GCA_902810755.1). The sequence continues at coordinate 56,324 of CADDYT010000021.1, read as the reverse complement.
TCGTAGCCGATGATGGGGGCCAGCGCCGTGCAGATAGCGAGGCCACGCTCGACCATCTCCGGCCCTTTCGTCGTCGCCTTCAGTCCCTTGATACACTGTTGCGTGAAGTTGCGCGCGGCGGCGGCGAGCAGCGCAATCGATTGCAGCAGGTTGTAGGCCGCGACAGGCATCATGACGTTGATCTCGAAGTTGCCCGACTGCCCGGCGATGGTGATGGTGGTGTGGTTGCCCATGACCTGGGCGCAGACCATGCAGACCGATTCGGCGATGACGGGGTTGACCTTGCCGGGCATGATCGAACTGCCCGGCTGCACCGCCGGTAGCTCGATTTCGCCGATACCGGCGCGCGGGCCGGAGCCGAGCCAGCGGATATCATTGGCAATCTTCATCAGGCTGACCGCCAGCGTGTTGAGGGAGCCGCTGGCCTCGACGATGTTGTCGAGCGTGCTTTGCGCCTGGAAGTGGTTGCTCGTCTCGCGCACGGTCACGCCGTTCATTTCCGAGAGGCGCCGCGTCACACGGGCGGCAAATTCCGGGTGCGTGTTGATGCCCGTGCCAACAGCGGTGCCGCCGAGGGCCACTTCCGAGAGTTCCTGCTGCGCGTGGCGCATGCGCGCGATGCCCCGTTCGATCTGGCCCGCGTAGCCCAGAAACTCCTGGCCGAGATGAATGGGCGTGGCATCCTGCAAATGCGTACGACCCGTCTTAATGATCGGCATGAATTCCCGCGCCTTCTCTTCCAGCGCCTGCTGCAACCCCTGCAAGGCGGGGATCAGGTCTTGCTCGATGCTCACCAGCGCGGAGAGGTGAATAGCGGTGGGTATGACATCGTTGGATGACTGGCCGAAATTCACGTGGTCGTTGGGGTGAACTTTGCGCGAGCCGCGCGTGCCGCCCAGCAGTTCACTGGCGCGGTTGGCAATGACCTCGTTGGCGTTCATATTGGTCGAAGTGCCGGAGCCGGTCTGGAAAATATCGAGGACGAAGTGGCTGTCCAGCCTGCCATCGATCACTTCCTGCGCCGCCCGTACAATCGCTTCGGCAAGCTGCGGGTCGAGCAGTCCCAGCTCCTCGTTCGTCTGCGCTGCCGCCTGCTTGATCTGCCCCAGCGCGCGGATAAACGAGCGGGGGAAACGCAAATCGCTGATAGGGAAGTTCAGCACGGCGCGCTGCGTGCTGGCCCCGTAATAAGCGTCGGCGGGTACCCGCATCTCGCCCATCGAGTCCCGCTCAACACGAGTTTCCTGTGTGCTACTCACAACCATTGCCTCCTGTCAGAGATGTGTACACTGGTATTATATCACCCGCGCTGCCGGTTCCGTAGGCCCGCGATCAATCGTGCGCCTACGGAACCGGCAGCGCGGGGCGCAACAATCGGCGGGTGAAATCCGTCATAGAGAGTGTAGAGAGCAAAAAAACAGGGAAATCATCGAGGGAAATGCATGAAAGAGCAGAAACAACCTTTGCTGGTCGCGTATAAAGAAACGAGGGACGGGGATTCTGGCGCCGACACACAGATTGAGGCGGGAAGGGGCAGAGAGGCGGTACAGGCTACGGAAGCGACAAGAGTAAGGCGCCCGCTCCGGGAGCGAGCAGGGCAAGGCCTGCAAACGCTGTTCATTTTTCTGCTATTTTGCATCCTGATTGTTCCTACGCCCGCCTCAGAGGGAACTTTCGGCCTGAGTCGTCCGTCGACGCTGGTGGCGCTGCCCCCTGTTGGCCCGTTTGTGCAGGCGCCGCTGAACGCAGAGCAGGTACAGGCGCTAAGCCACCTGATGAGCCACATGACGGTGAAGCAGCTGGCGGCCCTCTACGTCTCGCGCATGACGTTAGACGAAGAGATCGGCCAGTTGATGATGGCCGAATATTACACGCCGACCTACGGGCCAGACCTGGATTATATGATTCACACCCTGCACGTGGGCGGCGTGGTGATGTATGCCTTCCAGATGACCGGACTGAAACAGACACAGCAGGATATCGCCGAGATGCAGCGCCGCGCCCAACTGCCCCTGATTATCTCAGCCGACGAGGAAGGCGGCTTCGTGGAGCGCATCCAGAATATTTTCGGCGACCGACCGGGGGCATTGCAGACCTATGAGACGGGCAATCCGGCCAATGCGGCCAAACTGGGACACGGCATCGCCCACGATCTCAAGTTGCTCGGCATCAACACCGACCTCGCGCCGGATGTCGATGTACAACTCGTTGACGGGCCAGACCAGTACCTGCGCACGTGGGGCTACACGCCTCAGTCCGTGATTACCTACGGCGGGGCCTACCTGCGCGCCATCCAGGGAGACGGCATCATCGGCTGCATCAAACACTTCCCCGGCCTCGGCGCGGCAAAGACCGACGCCCACTTCAGCCTGCCCGTCATCAAGCGCAGCGCCGAGCAAATCTATTCCACCGAACTGGTGCCGTTCAAATACTTTGTGCAATCGAAGCAGCCCCTGGAAAACCCCGGCATGGTCATGTCCACCGACCTGCTCATGCCCGCCATCGACCCCGTCTGGCCGGCAGAACTCTCCCACACCTTCATCACCGATATCCTGCGCAACCAGTTCGGCTATGATGGCGTAGTTATCACAGACGCCCTCTACATGACGGGCATCTCCAAAAAGTGGAACCTCGGCCAGGCGGCAGTGCTGGCGCTGCAGGCCGGCAACGACATGCTCCTGGGCGCCAACGGCTCCTATCAGATGCTCGAAATGATCAACGCCATCAAAGCCGCCTTGCAAGACGGCCAGCTCACAAAGGCGCGCATCGACCAGTCAGCGACGCGCATCATCGCCCTCAAATTGCAATATCATCTGATGCCACCATTGACGCCGGAGGAGATGCTGTCAGGAAGAGTATGAGAATCTTAACGTGTATGAAGAACGGCCTCAACGGGTGGGCAGTTGATAGTAAAGACGCTTTTCGCATCGAGGCCGAGCCAGTCTTTCACACGCTCTCGGATGATAGAGAAGTATTGCTCCTCCTTCTCTATCAGCGCGAAGCGGCGTCCAAGTTTGACTGCCGCCTCTCCTACAGTACCTATACCGGCGAATGGGTCGAGGATGACGTCGTTTTTGAAGGAGTAGTAGGAGATGACTTTTTCGGCCAGCTCGACGGGGAAGATGGCAGGGTGGCGTTTGTCGTAGGCGGGCTTGATATTCCAGATATTGGTGTGTTCGTAGTCATCCCCGATGCGCGATGCTCGACGAGTTCCGGGTTGGGATGGGCGCGAATGTTCCAGTCGATGAGCTTTGTCGTGCGTTTACGGTAGACGAGGATGTATTCGGTGACGGGAACGGGTTTGTATTGCAACGGGTTGCGGTCGGCTGCGAAGCGCCGACCGCGCCCGGTGGCCCAGCCCGCGCCTTCGGGCTTGACCCAGATGATATCGTCGATAAAGTCGTACTCTTCCTCTATGAAAATGCGGTGTATATCGAAAGGAACGGCTATTCGTTTCGAGGCTTCGTTGCGGCTGGCGCGCCTGACCAGCACGGGAGAGATGTTGATGACGAAGAAACGTCCTTCCGCCAGGACGCGGTGGACGTTCTGAATAATCTTGCGCAGTTTCAAAAGATACTCTTCATAAGTGACGTAATCGGTATATTCCGGGCGCGCATTGTAGTAAGGGGGAGATGTAAATACCAGGTCCACGCTCTCAGCTGGCAAATCCTGCAAGATTTCCTCGCAGTCCCCGTATGCTATCGTATTGCGCAGCGTTGAGAGTTTGTAGCTGCCATTTCTGGAAGACGCATTCTTTGCCTCTGTTCCTGTAGATTCTAAAATTTCCTGTCGCCCAAGTAAGCGCGCTTCTAAATTAGCGGGAGCGGTTGACTTATCTTCGAGAATAAGTGAGGTATGGGCATCTACGACCACTTCACCGATACGCTCGTGGCTGATATGATGGAGCAACGGCACGCGCCAGATGTGGTAGCGATCGTCAACCTCTGGCAGGCCAAAAACCACGACGTTTTCCAGTTGCGCCGCCTGTAGCCAGAGCAAGGCGATCTCTTTCGCTGCACGCACATCAAGCACGCGATAGTTTCTCTGCTGCGCTACTGTGCGATCTTTCTTCTGATGATTTCCATGACCATTGCCGTTGTTTTCCATCAGGTTCTTCTCTTCCATGAGCGCCCGCAATCCATTTGCTGAGGAGGATGGTCCCTTTTTTCGCATGGAGCTATTTCACCCTTTGCCTGTTTTTTCGTAAGACATATTCCTGAAAACAGGAACATTCGTCCCCGTGCTGAACCGAGTATAGAAGCACGAACGCGACCTGTCAAGGGAAAATTTGATGCTATTAAAAGACTCTGCCTCTGGTGTATAATAGACTTCATGCACGGACATGTTTGAAAACAGAAATGGCTATTTCTCCTTGCTGTGATAGATGAGATCAGGAGGCTTACAATGAATTGTAGTGTGTGTGGAACGCCGCTGGCGCCGGATGTGCAGTATTGCCCCCGCTGCGGCACCCCGACCCCGGCCTACTATGCCTCAACCGGATCGTCGCCCAACGCGCCGACGGTGACGCCGCTGCCCCCGCCACCCTCCGCTCCATATAGCGGCACGCCCGGTGCTGCGCCCTATACCGACTATGGCGCGCAACCCTATGGAACAACGCCATCATCAACAAATCCCTATGATCCCTATACGCCCGCGCCTCCCCCGCCGACGGTGGCGGATAACCCGTATGCCGCGCCACCGTCCACCGGCTATGGGCCCTATGCCCCCGCACCTGCGCCCGCACCTCCTCCGCGACCCCGCAATCGCCTGCCGCTGGTCATCGGGGGCGTTATTCTGGCGCTACTGCTGATTATCGGCGGCCTGCTCGCCGCCGTGCTGCACTCGGTAGGACCCACGCCGACTCCTCCAAATCCCACCCAGATGACGGCAACCGCGCAGGCGCAGGCCACAGCCACCTTTACCTCGTCTCTCACGGCCACCGCGCAGGCGAGCAGCAATGCCACCGCGACGGTTATTGCCGCCAACCCCGACCCGTATCCGCCGGGCAACGGGCAGCTCGCGCTGCTCGATCCCATGAGCGATAACAGCAAGGGCTATGACTGGGATACCGGCACGTTCAGTAACGGCTCCTGTACCTTTAGCGGGGGCGCCTATCATGTCAGCCCGGCGAAAACCAACTTTTTCTACCTCTGCGCCGCCAAAGCCAGCAACTTCAGCGATTTCGCCTTTGAAGTGCAGATGGATATTGTGCAGGGCGATTGCGGCGGCATCGTCTTCCGCGCCGATAGCACGAACGGCAAGTTCTACTTTTTCGATGTCTGCCAGGATGGCTCCTACCGCCTCTACATGTACCCGGACTACAGCGGCACAACCTCAAAAGAGCTGGCCGGCGGCTCCTCGCTCGCCATTAAAACAGGGCTGAACCAGTCCCAACTGATCGCGGTAGTCGCGCAGGGAAGCAGCATCACCCTGTATATGAATAAGCAGAAAGTGACCAGCGTGACCGATAGCACCTTCAGCCAGGGACAGATCGGCGTGGTTGCCAACGCGGGCAACAATCCGACCGAGGTCGTGTTCAGCAACGCCAGGGTCTGGAAGCTGTGAGCGATCTGCAAAGATCCATCAGTAGCGCCATCGCCTACCGGAAAAACGCGGCTGAAATCGGTCATGCTAAGTGGCAGCGAAGCATAACCTTCCAGCCGCGTTTTTCCGGTAGGCGATGGTTGGGATACCCTGTTCTCCTGTCGGCTATAGTTGTTTTCTGTTGAAATACATTATCTCTTCAATAGAATATTGATATAATATGACACATTTTGAAATATTGATTTTGATCGAATGCTACTGTAATATTTAACCGGTGATCCTCGGTACCGGTATTCTTCAGAAGAAAGCAGGGGAATATGCGCGTTTTGAGTAGACGACTGGTATTACTGGCCCTGGTGGGAATGATAACGGGCATTGGTCTGGTGAGATTTTTCCCGGCGCTGGTCTCCAACTATGCTGGCGCTCAGCATCACGTGCGAGGGCAGGCGACGACGCCTATCAGCCATGTGGTCATCATCATGATGGAAAATCATACCTTTGATAATATGTTTGGGCGCTTTCCCGGCGCGAACGGCATCAGCGAGCCGCAGGCATCCAACCCTCTGCCGAGCGACCTTGACCATTCCGGGGCGTTAGCGACGGTGGCCATCAATGATGGGGAATTTCCGAAGCGCGGGGATGTGCAATACACGCAGGCCGATATTCCCACGTACTGGACATATGCGCAACAATTTGGTTTGAGCGATAATTTCTTTACCTCTATCAGCACGAACAGCACGCCCAATCATATCGCAATGGTGGCAGCACAGAGCGGCGGTGTTTATGAAACGATACCGGGTGGCTGCCAGGCAGTGCCGAATGCGCTTGTTTCCTCGAAATCGGCGGCGACCGGCAATGAATACTGGTCCTACCCCTGCTACAATATCAAGAGCCTGCCACAGTTGCTCGATCAGAACGGCATCAGCTGGCGCTTTTATGGCAAGGTTGCCGTCTGGGATGCTCCGCTGTTCATCAGTTCAATTACCGCATCACCGAACAATGGTTTTCCGTCGGGCCAGTTTGTCACGGATGTCAAAAAGGGGAACATGCCCGCCGTCTCCTGGATTGTGCCAAGCACGCCCGGTACCACCGATCATCCGCCAACCTCCTTTGAGGGCGGGGAGAACTTTGTCGCGAACATCGCCAACACGATTATGAACAGCCAGTACTGGAATAGCACAGCCATCTTCGTGACCTGGGATGACTGGGGCGGCTTCTACGATCACGTGCAGCCGCCGGTCATCGATGGCATGGGGCTGGGGCCGCGCGTTCCTTTGCTGGTAATCTCGCCCTACGCGAAACAGGGCTACATCTCGCATCAACAGGGAGAATTCAGTTCGTTCGTCAAGTTCGTAGAGGAAGATTTCAACCTTCCCAACCTCGGCCAGCGCGACGCGCTGCCGCAGACGAGCGATCTGATGGATTTCTTCGATTTTACGCAGGCTCCTCGTCCGCCCGTTATCGTCAAGTTATTGAAATATTCAACGGCCTTGCAGGTGCCGAGCCAGGTGGGAAGCGTCAATCAAAACTCGGTAGTTCCCGCTATCGGGGGAACCACTACCAGCTTTACCTATCAGGTGCTTTACACGCTGTCCCAGACGCCCACCGTTCACAACGTGACCATTGACGGCGTCAGTCATGCCATGAGCAGCGCGGGAACGCAGAAAGGCGGGACGCTCTATCGCTACGTGACCACGCTGGGCGTCGGCACGCACAGCTTCAGCTTCACCTTCTCCGACGGCAGCGGGGGAACAACGACACTGCCATACGGCAGCGCGCCCATGGCAGGGCCGGAGGTACACCCTTTCAACGTCATCACCACAATCAGCCCGCGCATTGCGGTGGCAGGCACACCGGTTAAATACACAGCCACGTATACCTCACCGACCAATACGGCCCCCACGCTGGCCGTTGTAGATATCGATGGCACAACGCATGCATTGCAGGCCACCGGTAAGTTGAACTACCAGAAAGGCGTCAAATACACCTATACCGCGTCATCGCTGGGAGTGGGGGTGCATTACTTCCGCTTCCGCTTCGATGATGGCTCCGGCGTGGCGATCTTTAACGGCAGCGAAGCGCCATCCATCACGCCCTTACTGGTAGGAAACTCCTCGGTCAGCCCGGCATCGGGAACGGGTTCAACGGTCTTCACCTTCCAGACGACCTATACTGATACGAATAATAATGCTCCCACGACCGCGCTGCTCTACGTGGATAAGACCTCGTATTCGATGAGCTATGTTTCCGGTTCCTACTCCACCGGAGCGATCTACCGGGCGCAGATCACGCTGCAGACCGGCAACCACACCTTTTTCTTCGTCTTCAGCGACGGGCAAACGCAATGGGCCGATCCGCTTGCCCCCGCCGTCTACGCGGGTCCCGGCGTAGGAGCCAGTGCGCAATTGGTCAAAACTGGAACGCTCATCATCCCCACCGGTATGCAAGACCCTGACCAGGATTTGCCTTTCGACACGGTGGGTGGATGATCTTTCACGAAATTCCGTAGAATATAAAATCCCGTCGGCGCCGATTGGATCAAGCGCCGACGGGAGGCCAGCCCTACTCTTCCAGGTAGACTTTGCTGCTGTTTTTGAGGGCATTAGGGGCAGCAAAGCTGAGGATGGTGACGATGATGAGGCCGAGGACGAACCAGGCGGCGCAGATGGGCGCGCCCAGGTTATAGGGCGGCGAGGGCGCCGGAACGAACTGGGCATAGATCGGGAAGACCAGCACGATAAAGGGGATGAGGGGCAGGATGATATGGCGCACGACGCTGAAAATGTCGCGATGCTCGCGCCAGTAGAAAAATGGGACGGCCAGGCAGGTCGCCATATAGACCACCAGAATGAGAATGGTAATGATGGTGCCGAGCAGGCCAAAGGCGGTCGAGGGGCCGTAGACGAAGCCGGGCCAGAGGGTGAAGACGATGCCGACGAGCATGGTGAAGATGATGGCGATGCCGGGCGTGCGGAAACGCCGGTTGATCTGCGCCAGCGGCGCGGGCAGCGTGCGCGTGCGGCCCATGGCGTAGAGGACGCGCGAGGCAGCGTTCACGCCCGCGTTGGCGTTGGCCAGCGCGCTGTTGAGGATGGCAAGAATGACGATGAAGGAGAAGACGCCCCAGACACGGCTCGCCATCGTCCCCCAGGGATCGGGATTGTTCGGGTACGAGGCGATCTTATTGAAGCCCCAGCCGACCACGCCAGCGTAGGAACAGAAAACGTAGAAAATGCCGATGGAGACAGCCGCCAGCAGGATGGCACGGGGTACTGTGCGGCGCGGGTTGTGCGCCTCTTCGGCCAGGGGCGCGGATGACTCGAAACCGGCGAAGGCCAGGAAAGCGAAGATCATGCCATGCAGGATGCCCTGCCAGCCGCCGAGGCCCGGTTCCAGACTGGACGCAGGGTTGAAGGTCGCGGCGGTGTTCCCGCTGCCAGCCGTCGCGATCAGCCAGATGGCGAGCAGGACAAAGACGGAAATTTCGATGCAGCCCAGCACGACGCTGGTATCAGCCGAAAGTTTGATACCGCAGTAGGTAAGAGCGAAGATGATGAAGGCGAAGATCATGGCCCAGACGGCCCAGCCAACGGTGCCAAAGGTGAAATGGAAGTATTGCTGCACGAAGGAGTCGGCCACCGGCCCCAGCACCAGCAACTGCAAGGGAACGATCAGCAGGTAGGTGAGGCTGAACAGCCAGCCGGTCATCCAGCCCGCCTGCACGCCGAGGCCGCGACTGACATAGGTGAAGTAGCCACCGGCAGAGGGCAGGAAACGGGCAAACGAGCCGATATTGAAGGCAATTAGCGAACAGACGACGAGGCCGATCAGCACGGCCAGCGGCAGCGCACCACCGGCAAAGGGAATGGCGGCTCCCAGACTGAAAGCAACAGCGGACGCGGGCGCCATGGTGGTGATGGACTGAAACAGAACGCCGGGCAGGCCAATGGCGTTTGCCTGCAAGGTGGGCTGTTCTGCTCCAGGAGAGGTGGATTCCAGTGACATACAATTTCCTCCTTCTCTACCGACGAGGGTAGCAAGGCATTACACAGGACTCATCCTGATATTTACTAATGATAAGCAGAAACAGCGAAAAAGCAAGGGTTATTTCTTACAGCGAACCGTCCCCGTATTGTTGCATTCTTCTATAGCGACTGAGCAGGCCCGAACCGGGGGCGGCAACGAGTACCGGTTCAGGCTCAAGCGCAGCATCAGGCTTAGAGGCGGGCCGGAGCGTGACGCGAGCGCGCAGGCTGCCGATGGCCGGTGAATGCGGTGGCACCTGCGCAGCGTTGAGGGCAGGAAGGCCGATGGAGGGGGCGAGTGGTGAGCGTGGGAGGAAACGCGCGAGTTCGAGCGGAGAAAGTGCGTCTGTCTGTCTGACAGACTCCTGACTGGCCGCGCCGGTTACGGCGAGAACGGGCGAAAGTTCCGGGGCGACGAGCGATGCTGAATGCGCGGCGGCAATGGGCGTAGCGATGGTGGAAGGGTAATAGAGAGATTCTGTCGTCGCGGTTGAGCCAACGGCCGACCGTCGACGGGAAAGAGTGGGCAGTTTGCCGTCTAGAGCAAGGGCATAGAGGGCGAGGGCCAGCGCGGTCAGCAGGCCGAACAGGAGAATGGCGTCGCTGGTCGCGGGCGCAAGCGTGGGCGTGGCTACCGGGGCCGTAGTGGGTCGGCGCGTGGGAACAGAAGGAACGACCGTCGGCGGCGCGCTCTCCTGTGCCTGATCTATCACCTTGCTCTTTTGATGCTGCTGGCCGGAGGCAGGATAGAGCGGCTTCGGCAGCGGTGTGGGCGTGGGCGGAGGTGCTTCGGCGCGATAACGCTGCATGAGCGCCACCACTTTCCCGGCCCATAACAGCGAACTGGACGTGCCAACGTAGGGATAGGAAATAGCGTAGACGGTTGTCAGGCCGCGACTGATATAGCGCGTTTTGAGGACAGTAAACCAGTCGAGGATGGCTGCCGAATATGAGGGATAGATGGTATAGCCATCGAAGGCGACGGGATAGCCGCCGCTGGCCTTGACGCTGCCCGGGTTGTGGTCGGCGCTGCCCACACCGGCGGCGCCATCGTTGGTCTCGACCCACCAGACACCCAGAGCGAAGGCGTCGTCGATGTTGGCCTGGCGCGCGGCCTGCTCCACCACCTTGCCCGTACCATACATGGGGCTGCCCACAGCGGCAAAAATGGCATCGACGGTAGCGGCCGGCAGCGTTGGCGGCCCGATCACGCTGGCCGGGTCGCTGCCCGGCGTGACAGCGCGGGAATTATTGACCTGTATAAGCAGGGCGATGGCCCCGGCCAGCAGGCATAACAGCAGGCCGAGACACCCGACAACACGCAGGCGATGTGAGAAACATCCGCTCATAACTACCGGCGACCACCAATCTATCTCTGCTTTGCGTCTCAAACGTGTCATACAGTGCAGCAATGAAGCATGATACGTTTGAGGCAATCATTTCTATCTCGTCATTCTCTATAGAGAGAACGAACAACATGAAAATAAACAACGCCGGATAGTAGATTCGGGGGTGCGGGCAGTTTTTACCCCCTGTCTGCTATGCGCAACCGTTTAATTGCATAGAGATGGGAAACAGTATCACAAATACATACACTATGCTATAATTATGCACGGCAGTACACGCCACTACAGAGAGGCGAGAGACGGGAGTTGTACCATTAGCCAGCGAAACGGAAACGGCCAGAAGAATACAGCGACGGGACACCTGGACAGGCGTACCACCCTGCACAGGCGCTACCGCATTCTCCAAACCATCGGGCAGGGCGGCATGGGGGCCGTGTATAAGGCCCAGGACCTGTCGAACCACACGCTTGTTGCCATTAAAGAGATGGGGCTGTCGAAGGTGCCGCCACAGGAGCGGGCGCAGATTGTCCACAACTTTAAGGTCGAGGCCACCATCCTGGCGCGGCTGGATCACCCGAACCTGCCGCGTTTCCACGAGCAGTTCAGCGAGGGACAGCGCCATTTTCTGGTAATGGAATATATCGAGGGGCAGACGCTGGAAACGCTGCTGGAACAGCACGGGCCATTTCCAGAGCGGCGCGTGTTGAACTGGGCCAGGCAACTATGCGAGGTGCTGGAGTACCTGCACGGGCAGCGACCGCCGATTATCTTCCGCGATATGAAGCCGGGCAATATCATGCTGACCACCAGGGGGCGCGTCAAGCTGATCGACTTCGGCATCGCGCGTTTCTTCCGCAGCAGCAGTTCGCAGGATACGCAGTTGCTGGGAACGCCAGGCTTCGCGCCGCCCGAGCAATACGGCAAGGCGCAGACCGACGAGCGTTCGGACATCTACTCGCTGGCCATGACGCTCTACCAGTTGATGACGAATCAGCTTTCGGAGAAGGGTTTCGGTCTGAAGCATGTCCACGCCGATAATCCGCAGATTTCGGCGCCGGTGGCGCGCGCGCTGGAGAAGGCAACGGCTCTCTCACCGGAGGAACGCTACCAGGATGTGGCGGAGTTCAGGCGCGCCCTGCTCGGTCCCAACACCTTTGTCTTCGATAGCGGCGAACAGGCATCAACGCCGGAAGAACTGGCGGAGCTATGCGCCCGCTATCCGCAGGAGGCGGCAGTCTACCTGTTTGCCAGCGAACTGGAAGCATGGCTGCGCGAAATCGGAGAGAACGACCTGGCGCGGGCAACGCGGCGCATTCGCACGACAACGCTGGACGAAGAGGAGGCGGTAGAAGACTTCCTGCAACTGGTGATGGGGCCGCAGGCGCATACACGCAGCTACGCGGCACGCACAACGGGCGGGGGGGCAAGCCAGCCAGGCCGCTCGCGCCCATCGCTTCCCTCGCGGCCCGGCTGGTTCCGGCGCTCCACCTCAAACGTGGTGGTCACGCCGCGCAGCATCGACTTCGGGCAGGTCTACCCCGGCGTTTCGGCCCCGCTCTCGCTGACCATCGCGGGCGACCGGGGCGCCTTCGTGCGCGGCAGCATCTCCGTCTCCGAGCCGTGGATTCGCATTGATGCCACCAGTTTCGATGCCATGAGTACCCGCGTCAACGTGCGCGTCGACAGCACAGGGCTGCAGGGCGGTACGTCGTACACGGGCGTTATTAGCATCGCGCCGGAGGGAGAGAGCGAGAATATCGAGGTCAGGGTGCAGGTCGATGTGCTGGGCTACGACCAGGTTGTGCTGGGCGACGACCTTGAAGATGATGATACGCCCACCATTGCCGCCGGTGGCACATTTATGGCCCCGCAGGTGCAGGCGCAGGCGCTCAGGGGAGCAGGCAACGGCGCAAACGCGGGCAGCAATACCGGAAGAACCGGCAGCGTCTTCTACAACAGCGCAAAGTATAACGAATACTACGAGAAATACGGCCCGCCGGGTTCCGGCGGCTGGGAACCGCTGCGCGTGAAACCGGGGCAACAGGTCTGGCTGGAGCGCGGCATGACGTTGTTCGCGTCCCTGATGGCGACGAGCCTGCTCTACACTCTGATTTCCGCGCTGGCCGGGCCACATAACTCAATCCTGCCGCCGAACCAGTGGTTCCTGTTGCTGCTGCTGTCCACGCCGCCATTCGCGGCGCTGGGCGCGGCGCTCTTTGAGCGCGAAGGCGCGCCGGATAGAAGAGAGCAGATCAACCGTTTCTGTAGCGCGCTCAACGTCTCACTGGCGGCGCTGGTCGCGGGCGTCGTTCTCTGGCATTCGCTGCCGCCTTCCGTTCCCCCCTCGCTCGAAGCGATGACGATGCTGCTGGTGGCCGCGCTGGCGGCCACTATCGGCGCGCACCCGCTGATCAGCGGCTTCCTGCTGCGCGGCACCGACTGGCTGCTGAGGCGAGCCGTCACCTTTATCATCGGCAGCTACACGCTGATCGGGGGCCTGCTCGGCTTCGCGCTTTCCTTCGGCCTGCCCGCGAACTGGTTCATTCCCCTGGCCATTATCGTCGGCGCCGCCTGCGGTCTCGCGCTCGCCCTGCGCGCCGACTACCTGATGAAACATCCATGATACGCACAAAGCCACCGTTAATCGTTGTTCTGGGACCGACCGCATCGGGCAAAAGCGGGCTGGCTATCGCGCTGGCGCAGCGTTTTCACGGCGAGATCGTCTCCGCCGACTCGCGCCAGGTCTATCGCGGGCTGAACATCGGCACGGCCAAAGTGACGCCGGAGGAGCAGGCGCTTGTCCCGCACCACCTGCTGGATATCGCCGACGTGAAAGAAATTTACACCGTTTCACAGTTCCAGAAGCAGGCCATCGAGGCGATTAACGGCATCCTTGCACGCGGCCATTTGCCTTTCCTGGTGGGTGGTTCACCGCACTACATCCAGGCCGTCGTCGATCACCTGGCGATTCCAGCAGTGCCGCCACAGCCAGAGTTACGAGCGCAACTGGAGGCACGCCCGCTCGCGGATCTGCTGGCGCAACTCGAACAACTCGACCCGCAGGCCGCCGTGAGCATTGACCGCAACAATCCCAGGCGTGTGATGCGCGCGCTGGAGGTCTGCCTCGTCACCGGCCAGCCCTTCTCGGAACAACGACGCGCGGAAGAGCCGCTCTACCGGAGCCTCCTGCTCGGCCTCTCCTGGCCGCGCGAGGTACTCTACGCCCGTATCGATGCACGCGTGGACGAGCGCATGCGGCAGGGCATGGTGCAGGAGGGGCGCAACCTGCTGGAGGCGGGCATCAGTCATGAACGGCTGGAAGCCCTGGGCTTAGAGTATCGCTATATCAGCCGCTGGCTGCGTGGAGAGCTTGCCAGCGAGGCCGAGATGGTGCAGCGCCTCAAATACGCCATCCACGACTTCACCAGGAGACAACTCACCTGGTTTCGCAAAGACCGGCGCATCGTCTGGATCGAAGGCAACGATAGAGAACAGGCCGAAGCGGTAGTAAAAGAGTTTCTCAGCGACGAAATTCATTGTGAGCGCAACGAAGAATGACATAGGAGTAGACTTTTTCCAGAGGAAAGCGGAAGGAGGGAAAACATGATCGAAGTACATCCGGGTTTATTTCTCGGCAACAGAAACGATTACGAGACCATCGTCGCGGGCCAGCCCGGCTGGGCAGTTGTCCATGCCTGTCGCACCTACCACCGCCGCGCCGTGGGATACCTCATAAGGAACGTGCCAACGCAGCACCCCGATTACCTGATTGCGCGCCGGGAAAACCGCATCATGCTCAGCCTCGACGACCTGCCCATCTCGCGCTTCATCCGTAAAGAGATGATCGACCAGACCCTGGATTTCATCGAGCAGCAGCATGGCAAGGGCATGAAAGTGCTTGTCCACTGCATGCAGGGCCGCTCGCGCAGCCCTTCCATCACCATGCTCTACCTCGCCACGCGCCTGCACGTCCTGCCCGACACCTCACTGGAAGCAGCAGAAAAGCAGTTCCGTCGCCTCTACCCCCGCTACGCCCCCAATCGCGGTATCCGTGAGCATTTGCGCCGCAACTGGCACCTGTACCGGAAGCAGTAGGCGCACAATCGATTGCGCGCCGCCAGACGCTGCCGCAGGTGCCTGATGAACTTCAACAACCAGAAAGAAAGGCTGTAGCCTTGTGCCTGTCCCCAGAAGCGTTAACTTCAGGCCGCCGCAGGCCACCCGCCAGGGGTGGCCCTACTATATAGGCGGCTCCACAGGCGGCACGAACGCCTCGTATATAGTAGGGCCACCCCTGGCGGGTGGCCTGCCCTGCGTTGGCACTGGCTTAAGTTAACGCCTATGGTGCCTGTCCCTACAGATACGTGGTCACCATTCTGCTCACCCTTCCCCCGTAAAAGCGGGAACTGCGATCTTCGCGGTCTCTTCGCTCAGACCACTGTCCTCGTTACGAGCGAGGGTATGGTCGTTGTCATTACCGTTCCCGTTGCCATTCCCATTTGAAGCGGGGACAGGGAGCGCGGGGACGGCGGGCAGGTTGCTATCGACGATGAGGCCGTTGTCCATGTAGATATGGTAGGGAAACATGGCCGGGTCGAAGGCGCTGCTGTAGGAGATGAAGAGAATTTGCTCGAAGTGCTGGTCGAGCAGGTCGCCGGTGACGACATCGACGAGGGAGCGGGCGCGATCGCGGTCGAAGGAGCTGAGCGGCTCGTCAAGGAGGAGGAAGCCGGGGGCGGCAGCCAGTTCGCGCGGCAGGGAGGCGACGGCGAAGGCCAGGCGCAGAGCCAGCGAAAGCTGGTCGGCGGCGCCGCCCGAGAGGGCCGTCTTCGGGATATATTGCTCGGCGGCGGTCTCCCAGACGCGCAGCTGGATGGGGCCGCCGCTGATGGCGCCCTCCTCCGGCTCGGTGGTGAGTTCTACGTCGTGGTATCGACCGCCGGTAAGCTGGGGCAGAATCTGCTGCATGTAGTATTCGATACGCGGGAGCATTTTGTGCATGAGGCGCTCGTCGACGGCGCGGATCAGGCGGCTGGCATAGATGCGCGTCTGGTAGCTGCGCTCCTGCTGTTGCAGGAGCTGTTCGGCGCTGCGCAGATCGAGTTTTTCGCCGCCGGTCTGCAATTGCTGGCTGAGTTGCTGTTCCTGCTGCTCTATCTGGCGCAGTTCCTGCGCGCGAATGTCGCGTTCGGCTTCGAGGCGGTTGCGGTCCTGACGGCTGTACTGTTCGATGAGCGGCCAGACAACGGCGATTTCGCTGCGGGTGAAGGATTTTGGTGTGGGCCGGTTGTGCTGGACGAGCAGGGCGGCGATGCGCCTCTGCGCCTGTTCGATGTCGTGGCGGCAGAGTTCTATTTTTGCTCTGGCCGCGTTCTCCTGGTGGGTGAGCGTTTCAAATTCCTTCTCGATGGCGCCTTCGTTGATGGCTTCCAGTTCCTGCCGACAGCGGGCGCGCAGGGCGGTGAGAGCGGAAGCCATCGGGTTGGGGGGGATGATCCAGCTCCCCAGCGAGTTGCTGTACCTGGCAAGCTGCTGGTAGTATTCGGAAAGGGTATCCTGCCGGTCTTTGAGCAGGGCGTTGGCGGCATCACGGCGGCTCTCCAGCTCTATTTTGCCGCCCAGAGCAATGTGCAGGGCCTCGAGTTGCTTGCGAGCGGTGGCTTCCGCGTTGCTGATGGCGGTCTGGCCAAAGGGAACGCCGAGCGATCTGACGCGCTCGCGCAGGGAGTCTTGCAGGTTTTGCAGGGCCGCACGCAAAGCAGCCTGTTGCTGGCGCGCGCGCGCAATCTGCTGCTCCGGCGCTTCATTCTGGAAGCGCGCCTGTCGCTCCTCGAGGCTGCGCTGCTCGGCGAGCAGGGAGGCGCGTTTTTCCCTGGCGGCCTGCAACTGGACGTTGAGTTCGTCTATGGTTTGTTGCTTGCCGTCCAGCAGAGCGATTTCCTGAGCGGTGGCGGCGATGCTATCGGCAATGATACGCGCGATGCTGGCATCGTCGATGTCGTTGCCAGGGGAGCGGGAAGCCTGCTGCGTTGCGGCAAGCGGGATGGGTAGTCCTTCCTGACCGAGAGCGGCCAGCAACTGGTGACGCTTTTGCGTGAGCGCATCCCGCTCGGCTTGCAGGCGCTGTTCGATGTTGTCCCAGCCCTGCTCTTTGCGCTGCTCTTCCAGCCGACTATATTGCTGCCGCAGGCTGCTGATGGTCTCGCCGAGCTGGTTCTGCCGATTCCGCAATCCAGTAAGGGTCTCGTCCTGCCGGGCCAGGCGTTTCTGGATTTCGGCCAGGTCGCTTTCGCCGCCAGATTCCGCCGGGGCGGCGAGTTGTTGCAGCATGGCAGTCGCCTCTTCGCCGGTGCGCGGCACGGGGCTGCCGAGGCTGCGCAGTTCCTGTTCAAGCAAGTTAAGAGTACCAATACTGGCGCCCTGGCGCATGAGGCTTTCGCGTTCGGCGACGAGACCGCCAACCTGCTTGATCGTTTGCTGCACCTGCTGTTCGATAACGTTCTTTTCGTCTCTGGCTTTGCGATAGTTTTGCCAGCACCAGTAAGCGCCGCCAGCGGCGGCAAGGGCGAGGACGACGGCAACAAGGGCTGTGATGGTAGCCTGCTGGAGCAGTTCGGCGGCGGCACCGGCCAGGCCGAAGATGACGATGGCGACGCAGGCAACAAGGCCGATGAGCCAGGTGGTGAGTTTGCGGCGGGCGGCGAAAGCGGCCAGCGTAAACTGTTCCTGCTGGCGGTGAACGGCCATGACTTTCTGTTCGACGCCGCTCAGCGCGTTAGTCTGAGCTTTGAGGCGCTGCCATTCTTCGAGCAGCTTGCGCGCGCGCTGCTGCCGCACTCTGGCTTGCTGCGCTTCCTGCTGCTGGCGGCTATCGGCGATCTGCGCTTCCTGCTGCTGGATTTCGTCGGCGAGGCGCGTCTGCTCCTGTTCGGCGGCGGTGAGATCGGCACGCAGTTGGGCAAGCTGGCGGCTGTTCAGGTCGGCCTGCTGGCGCCCGCTATCCTGCTGGCTGAGGCGCTGCGCGTTCTGTTGCAGGGCGGCCTGTTGTTCGGCAAGGCTATGAAGGCGGCGCAGGCGTTCCTCCAGCGCGGGGCGAGCGGCGCGGTGCTGCTCCTGTAGCTCGCTGATCTGCTGCTGCAACTGCTCTTCCTGCTGGAGGGTGGCACTGATCTGCTCCTGCAGGGAGGCCAGGGTACTTTGCAGAGTATGGTAGACGCCAGCTTCCTGTTCAAGCTCTTTGAGGGCGTGAATGGAGGAGAGCAAATCATTGGACATGCGCTCGAGGGTGCCGAAAGAGCGGGTGAGGTCGGCGAGGTCGGCGACGCGCTGTTCGAGGGCGGGCAATTCTTCGCGCTCGCGGCGCTCCAGTTCGGCAAGCTGGCGGTCAAATTCGGGCAGATCGCGGCGGGCCTGGGCCATAGCCTCATAGGCGGCGATGATGTCGCCCAGGGTGGCTTCGGCCTTGCGCAGCGTGGCAACGCGCTGCTGGCGAGCTTTGAGTTCGCCACGCGTACTGCGGATATGTTCAAGGGTGAGCAATTGTTCGGTGGCCTCTTCCTCTTGCTGGTCAATCTCGGCAAGTTCGTCGAGGAGGGTGACGGCATCGAGGGCGGCTTCGCAATCGGCAAGGCGGGCGCTGGCTTCAGGAATGCTGGCCTGGGCCTGGGCGAGGGCGAAGCGGTCGCGGGCCTGGCGCAGGAGGAGTTCGTCGCGAGGAGTGACGGTAAACTGGGAACTGAGGAGCAGCAGGCTTTCGAGGCCAAGCAGTTTGCGCAGCGTATCCTCGCGGGCGCGACCGGGCAATTGTTCCAGGCGAGCAAGCCCTTTTTGCTCGAGCAGGCAGGAGTTGCGCAGACATTCGGCATCGAGGCCGCCGAGTTCGTGGATGATGCGGCGGTTGGCGGCGCTCAGGCTGGTAATAGCTTCTTCCTCCGGCATGCCGGGCTTTTGCACAAGCAAGCGCACGCTCTGTCGGGCGTCGCGGCGCTCGCGGTCGCTGTTGTTGCGCTCCAGGGTGCGCGTCACCGTGATTTCGGTCGAGCCAACAGAGAGGATAAGGGTAACGCTGGCGTCAGACGCGCCGTAAAGGATGAGGTCATCCAGGCGGGTGGAAGCAAGCGGCTGGCCGTAAAGGGCGAAATAGATGCTTTCGACCAGGGCGGATTTGCCGGATTCATTTTGCCCGGCAATCAGAATGCTGCCGCGCTGGGGAAAACGGAGTGAAACTTCACGTAAAAGCCGGAAACGCTGGATGGTAATATGCTTTAAAATAATCATAGGGACCTTCCTTTGACCTCATCAAGGGCGATCAGGAGTTCTTCTTTTGTGATCTGTAAGGCGCGTTTTTCCTGTTCGTCGCGACTGGCGGCAATCTCTTCTTCGACGAGTGAGAGCAGCTCCTGACGCGGAGAGAGGCGTTGTGGCGCTCCCGGAGTGTCGGCATGGTCGGGAAGAAGAGAGAGACGGCTATCGTCGATGGCGAGGGCGAAGCAGTGTTGCTCGCCATAGCGGCGGATCTGGTTCAGGTCGAGCTGGTGGTACTGGTGGCGCGTCAATTCGCCTTGCAGGCAGAGTTGCAGCAGGGTATCGGGGCTGCCGAGCGGGCGCAGGCGCTCAAGGATGCCCTCGGTGGGAGTGGTACCCGGTTGCGCCCAGAGGTCGGGGGCTTCGATGACAAGACGGCGCAGGCGCAGGGAATCGACGGCAATATGCTTGCACCAGCGCAGGCCGTCAGGGGCGATGCCCAGAAAGACGAAGCCGGGGGCCTGTAGATCGTCGCTTTCGTCCTCGCGGGAGAAATCGATATGCTGGGTGGCGCCGGCAATGATGAGTTCTCGCTTGCCAGAACGACGATGCTCGAAGCGATGGGAATAGCCGGCCAGGATATAGCGAAAAGCATGCTGGTTTTCGATACTGCTCTGGCTGACCAGTGGCCAGGCATGGGAGCCGGAAGCAGTGCCTTCGATGGGAGCATGCAAAATGAGCAGGGAAATTGCGGCGCGCTCGATACGAGGGTTGACTTTGAGATGGGCGAGGGGATCGCCGGTCATAGCCCCAAGCCCGGCAATGCCGACGAGCATCCCGCGAATGGTGAGAAAGAGCGGTTCCAGACTCTGCATGGAGGAGTCCGCCGGGGCGAAATAGTGCAGGGCGCCCAGGCGCGCATAGCTCTGTTGCGGCGCGAGCTGCTGGCTATCGGCGGCCAGCGGTGTGTCATGAAAGCCGCCGACGGCAAAGACGCGGACGTTGGCCTGTTTGAGCTGCGCCAGCCGCTCGGCGACGAAGCTGCGGTCTCGTTCATCAGGGGTAGGGGTATCGAAGAGATCGCCACCCTGGATGAAAAAGTCAACGCCCTGGCCGATGGCGAAGTCCGTTGCCTGCTGGAAGGCGCGGCGCAGGCGTTGCGCGCGCTGCTCGCGTTTCTGCGGCGGCACGCCAAAGGCGACAGAACCAAGATGGTTGTCAGCGGTAAAAACAATGGTAAGGATATCATCAGCACGTGACGGTTGCTCTGCGCCCGCCTGCTCGTTCTCGTCTGTCTGTGCGTTTGTGTTTACATCCGGCATGTCACCGGCGCGCTCATCCGCACACGACTCCTCTTCATGTATAGCGTCATCTCTCTGCATCATTCGTCTCCACCCGCTTCATGTTCTCTGCCAGAAAAAGCCCGGCGTTCCCCGGTTCTCTTCTCCCCTGCAAACTTCCCAGACTCACCCAGGTCAAGTCTATCACAAACTGGCAGAATGCAAAATGAATAAGGACAAAAGAGGGACTATTTGGGGAATAGGATGGGGAAAAGGGAACAATGTCGGCGCACAGAACGTATATCAAACAGGTATCGGCATAGCGCATGAATGACCGACTCCTACAAAAGTACCAGATGGAAGGGCGCAGGTAGACAAACAGTGAGGGGAACCGGTAAGATAGGGCGGAAACGAACTGAAACTTTCCTTATAACCTTATGTCTACCGGAAAAAAAGGGCTTTTATCGTCTATTATAGTGACAGGCTCAACAGAAATTGGGGGCGGCCCGGTGGAGGCAAAGAAGCTGTGATGAGAAACCGGCCAGAGAACAGATGCAGAGGTGCGCAATGGTAGCGCATTTTGAGAAGGAGCGAGAAAACCGCCAGGTGTTGCTCTCCTTCGCGCAGAGCATCCAGGAGCGCGATATCGTAACCTATGAACATTCGCGGCGCGTGGCCAACTATGTGCAGCGACTGGCGCGCTACGTGGGATGGAGCAGGAGGGATGCGCGCGACCTTGCCCTGGCGGCGCTGGTACATGACCTGGGCAAGACCTGGATTGCCAACGATATCTTGAATAAATCGGCGGAGCTTTCGGAGGAAGAGCGGCGCACAATGCAACGGCATCCGACCATCGGAGCGCGTATCCTGATCGGCTGCGATGTCCACCCGTTCTACGTGGAAACGGTTCTCTACCACCACGAGGCATGGGATGGGCATGGCTATCCCGTGGGGCTGCGCGGGGAAGAGATTCCGCTAAGCGCACGCCTGCTGAGCGTGGCGGATGTCTACGATGTATTGACCTCGCAGCGCCCGTACAAGGCGCCGCTGTTACAGGAGGCAGCGCGCGAACGCATCGTACAGGGGTCAGGCACCAGCTTCGACCCGGCGGTGGTGCGCGCCTTCGTCCATCTGCTTGACTCCAACCCCCATTTCACGCTGCCCCAGCGCCCGGCAGAGAAAAAGAACAGGGCAGGGCAGGGCCACCAGTTCCCCTTTCTCCTCACTATCTCCTGACCTATAAAATCATGCGCAGGAAGTTGCGCGTGCGCTCATTTTCGGGATGATCGAAAATCTGCTCAGGCGGTCCCTGTTCAACGATGGTGGCTTTGTCCATAAAAATGACATGGTCGGCGACTTCGCGGGCAAAGCCCATTTCGTGCGTGACAACCACCATCGTCATCCCTTCCTCGGCAAGCTGGCGCATAACTTTAAGAACCTCGCCCACCAGTTCGGGGTCAAGGGCGGAGGTGGCCTCGTCGAAAAGCATGAGCTTCGGGTTCATGGCGAGGGCGCGAGCAATGGCGACACGCTGCTGCTGGCCGCCAGAGAGCTTGTGCGGGTAAGCGTTGGCTTTCTCCTCCAGGCCAACTTTGGAAAGCAGAAGCATGGCCGTCTCAATTGCATCGCTTCTGGAATGGTGCAGGACGTGAATGGGGGCCTCAATGACGTTTTCCAGGACGGTCATGTGGGGAAAAAGATTGAACCGCTGGAAGACGAAGCCGATCTGCGAACGCATGCGGGCAATATTGGCCTCGCTATCCTCGACGATGCGCCCGTTGACCTCGCGATAACCCACCAGCTGCCCCTGCACATAGATGCGCCCGCTATCGATTTTCTCAAGGTGATTGATGCAACGCAGCAAGGTCGTCTTGCCGGAGCCGCTGGGGCCGATGATGACGACGACCTGCCCTGCCTTGACGGACAGGTCAACGCCGTTGAGAACCAGCAAGTTGCCAAAACGTTTGACAATCTTTTCGGCGCGCACCATGTCAGTGCCGCTATCAATATTATTCCTGTTTGCCAGTTGTCTATCCATAGAAGTCTCCTCAGAAGTTTAGCGACCGCTAACCAGGGTGCCGGCGCCTTTGGAGCCGGAGCCGCCAAAACCGATCATGCGCCGCGTCCAGCTCTTCTGCTCGACCAGGTCTTCTTTGCGCTCGCGATAGGGATTGATACGGTTCTCAATCCAGGACTGGACATAGCCCCAGAGGGAGGTGAGAACGAGATAGTAAACGGTGGCGACAAGCAGGAGTTCGAAGGTGCTGAAGGTGGGCGCGCCAAAGATTTCGGCGCTACCGGTAAGTTCGTAGACGCCGATAACGGAGGCAAGGGAGGTGGTTTTGAGCATGTTGTTGAACTCGTTGCCAAGCGGCGGAATGATGACGCGCGCCGCCTGCGGCAGGACGATGCGGCGCATGGCCAGCGGATAGGTCATACCCAGCGATTTCGCCGCCTCCATCTGTCCGGCGTCGACGGAGGTGATGCCAGCACGCACAATCTCCGCCATGTAGGCCCCTTCGTTCAGCGAGAAGGCGATGAGAACGCAGGCAACGGGGGCGAAGAGCAGGCTGGGTGAAATTCTGGGCAGGCCGTTAAAAAGGATGAGAATCTGCACAAGCAGAGGACTGCCGCGAAAGAACCAGATATAGGCGCGAGAGGGCCAGGAAAGAAAGCGGTAGCGCGACATATTCATCAAAGCAAGAAACAGGCCGATGATGACGCCAGCCGTCTGCGCCACCACAGAGATCCAGAGCGTTGTCCACGCGGCCTGCAGAAAGAAGCCGGAAAATAAGAAGTGCCAGAAGATATCCCAGCGAAACACGGGCTGCCTCCTTGTAAACTGTGCTGCCATTTTTCCATACTATACATTTGTTTCGCAAAAAAGACAACAGACGGAGAAGGGAAAGAGAGGAGCAGGGCCAGAAGATTGCTTTCTGGTCCTGCTCCTCTCTTTTCCCTCTCTCTGGCCGTTGTTCAGGCGATGGCCTGCGCGCGGCGGTCGATCAGAGAGATAGCTTCGCTGGTGAGTCCCCACTTGTCGATGAGCTTTTTGTAGGTGCCATCTGCCTTCAGGGAGTCAAAAGCGGCCTTGACGGCATTGAACATGGAGGTATCGCCCTTGCGAATGACGATGCCTTCCGGGGCAGCGTTGACGACGGAGCCGCCAACCTCGAACTGGCCGGGGTTCTGCTTGATGTAATAGTCGGTGACCGGCGAGTCCTGGTAGGTGGCAACGACGCGGTTGGTGGCCAGCAGTTGCACAACGGCGGTCTGATCCTGCAAGACGGTCATATTGATACCGGGCTTGCCCGCCGCTTTACAGTTTTTATCGGCGGTTTGCAGATCGGTCTGTTCAACCGTGCCGTTCTGCACGCCAACCGCAAGACCGCACAGATCGGAGACGCCCTTGATGTTATGAGGGTTGCCCTTCTGCACCAGCAGCGACTCACCGGCGTTGAAGTAGGGGACAAAATCGACCTTCTTCTCACGGTCTGCGTTGATGGTCACGGCGGAGATCACCACATCGAAGCGTTTGGCGAGCAGGCTATCGATGATGGTGTTGAAGCCCGTTGAGACAATATGCACCTGCAAGCCCATACGCCGGGCAATGGCAGTGATGAGATCGATGTCAAAACCGGCGGGCTGACCGGTAGTGGTATCGATATACTCCTGTGGGGGATAGGTAGTATCACTGCCGACGGTCAGGGTACCGGGAGTGAGCAGGTCATTGGGGGGCGTAACAGTCGGCGTCTGTGGATTGGCTGTCGGGGTATTCCCGCTGCCGCTCGTAGTTCCACTGTTCCCGCAGGCGGCTACCAGCATAGCCAGCACAAGTAAAGTCCCGCAAAATAAGAGACCCGCCCGACGGCGTGTCACGAAGAAAGAGTACACAATTACCTCCTTAAAAGTATGGCAGCTAGCAAAACACAACGACTCTACCAGAAACTACGTCCTTTTCCTTCAGTCTATCACGAGCAGAGAATGGTGTGGAAAAGTGACAGGCAACGCACAAAAACAGCCGGGAAAAGAGATTTACCAGCACCTAACAATCTTATCACAATGTGCGGAATCAGTGAAAATTATTGTGTCACAGCGTGCGAGGTTATGGTACACTGTATACGGGTATCTCAGAAAAAACAGAGCAACAAAGCCGTCTGATCGTATTTTGTCCTGTTTTGCCCTGTCCTGTCTTGTTGTCTACCTGTAGTTGCGCATCAATATTCGAGGGTCGGAGGGACTGCCATGCCTATAGTATTTGATCGCAACGTATGTTGTGATCTAAACGAAACCATCGCGCGGGAATGGCTCGTCAGCAACGGTGTGGGAGGATATGCAGCGGGAACGGTCGCGGGTGTTCTCACGCGCATGCAGCATGGCCTGCTGGTTGCCTCATCATATGAGACGGAAACGCCGTACCTGTTGCTGGCAAAGATAGACGAAGAGGTACTCTTCGATGAGCGTACCTACTATCTCGGCACCAACGAATACCGCGACGGTACGCTCAATCCCAGTGGCTTTGTTCACCTTGAGAGCTTCAGCCTTGAAGAAGGCTTTCCGATATTCACCTATCGCATCGGCGGCATCGATGGCATTCTGCTGGAAAAGCGTATCTGGATGCCGCGCGGTCAGAACACCACCTGTATTCAATATCGCGTGCTGCGTAACGCCATTGCAGAGGAGCCATTCACCTGGCAAGGGGGTACGCGCGCAGGCATTGGACGCCATCACGGCTACGTGGAGGCGGCGCAGCGCCCGCTGACGCTCAAACTGCTGCCGTTCGCGGCGTACCGTCCATACGATCAACCACAATATGGCAGTGACGACTGGCACTTTCAGTTGCGTGTCCACCGCGAGCAGGAGGAGCAAACGGGCGCGGACGGGTTCGGCTTCGACCGGCTGGCGCTGCCGGAGGGGGTTGCAGCCTGCACCATCCGCGCCACAGCGGAGGCACACCCCTACCACATCTTTGTCGTCGGCGCGCCGGAAAGCGGAGCGACCTTCATTCCCACCGGCGTCTGGTACTGGCATTTCCTGCGCAGACACGGCGGAGCAGCCGGGCGGCCTTCCCAGGATGATCTCTACCTGCCGGGAGTGATTCGCGCCACGCTCTGGCCCGATGGAGAGTCCGCACTGACCATCGTTGTCACGGCGGAAGAAGTCTCTTCGATCCCGCTTAACCAGAAGCAGTTGAACCTCTCCTATCGGCGTAATGTGGAGCAGCGACGCAGCATGATTCAGCCGCAACGCTACTTTGGCGAAGGTGGAGAGGTCGCGCACAAACTGCCGGTTCTCCCCCTGGAAACAACGACGGGTAGCCATGGTGTTACCATAAGCGGGGAAGAGTATCTGAAACTGTTCTTGCAGGCAGGAGACCACTTCCTGGTCAGCCATCGCTCTCCCGCGCGCGCCGGGGGGAGTTTCCCCCTGTTTTTCGCGGAACCCGAATATGTTTCGCGGCTGCTCTCCAGCTATTACGAGATGCAATGCGATACGCGAGAAACGCTGATCGCGCTGCCGGGGCTAACGCTGGCGGCAGGTCGTTACAGGGAGGCTATGCATATCCTGCGCGGTATCGCGCGCTACTTCCGCCAGGGCTTGCTGCCGGACAGGCTCCCGCCGCCGGGGCAAGCTCCGCGCGAGAGCGACTATGGTAACGCGGACGCCACGCTCTGGTACTTCTCCGCCCTTGATGCCTATCTACGCGTGACCCGTCACTATGAGCTACTCGATCAGGTCTATCAATCGCTGGCCGATAGCATGCAGTGGTATATACAGGGAACCGGCAACGGCATCAGAGTAGACGCGGATGGTTTGCTCCAGGCGCAAGAGCCGGGCAAGGCTCTGACATGGATGAACGGCTACGCCGACGGGCAGCCGATCACGCCGCGCGCCGGAAAGCCTGTTGAGGTCAACGCGCTCTGGTACAACGCGCTCTCGCTCATGCATGAATGGTCGAACCAGCGCGCGGAATACCACGCCTACACTTCCGATTACGAGGCGCAGGCGGCGCGCTGCAAAGAGAGCTTCCAGCAACGTTTCTGGTACGCCGACGGCGCCTATCTTTACGACGTTGTAGACGGCCCGGATGGCGACGACCCGGCATTACGGCCCAACCAGCTGCTGGCAATCTCCCTGCGCTATCCTGTCCTGGATACGCCCTATCGCAACAGCGTTTTTGAGCAGGTGACGAAACACCTGCTCACTCCCTATGGCCTGCGCACCCTGGCCCCACACGACGTAGCCTATCGCGGCTCCCTCTCACGGGAACCGCACGCCCTCTATCAGGGCTGCGCCTGGCCCTGGCTGCTCGGAGCCTACATCGATGCCCTGCTGCATCTCTACAACCAGCAGACAGAGGCAGAAAAGCCGGAGCATGGCAGGAACATGGACGGGACAGGCGCGGACAGAAGGCATTTGTTCCAGGAGTATCTCTGGCGCAAAGGGCTGCAGGTACTCGTTCCCTTCCAGAAAGTGATGCAAGAAGGCTTGCTGGGCATGGTCTCCGCCGCCTACGACGGAGACGCGCCGCACAATGCGGCACACGCCATCTCATCCGCAACGAGCATCGGCGAGCTTTTACGCATTTACAGTATACTGGCTCACACAGGCAGCCAGCACCAGCTTCAGGCGCTCTCCGCCTGAAGATCGGGTAAGAGGCACTTCTACACATAAAATCACCGAGTTATCCACAATCATTGTGGATAACTCGGTGATTTTATCCACTTTTTTCCGGCCTCTGGCAGTTATCCACACCAGATGTGGATAACTTTTCCACAATAGCGGAGCCAGAGTTTGCTATGATTCGGCTCATAGCAAAGTTTCCCGCCGCTTATCCACAGAAAATGTGGATAAGTTATCCACACTTTCCACAGTATCCACAAAGCAAGCGACAGAGGAACCGCTTATCCACAGAAAATGTGGATAAGTTATCCACACTTTCCACAGACGATGATGATATGATTCGCCTCATATCATCGTTTTCCCGCTTATCCACAACTTTTGTGGATAAGTTATCCACACTTTCCACAGTATCCACAAAGCAAGCGGCAGAGGAACCGCTTATCCACAGAAAATGTGGACAAGTTATCCACACTTTCCACAGACGATGATAATATGAGTGCTATCAAAGCATACTTGATGTAAGTTATCCACAGAAAATGTGGATAACTTATCCACAGTATCCATAGAACAAGCAGATAGACAGGCTTGAAGGAGGGGCCAGAAAAGGGCAGTTATCCACATTCTTCATGAGGTCAGGGGAGGAACAGGGAAAGCTAGCGGTGAAAAAGGGAAAGAAAACGACCGGGGGAGAATAGAGAAGGAAGGGCGAAAGTGGATAAATTGCACAAAATTGTGGACAACTATGCCGGGATGTGTAAAAGTACACAGGTCATGCTTTGCCTGCCTCCTTTATCCACATTTCCTGTGGACAAGTTATCCACCGCCCCTGTGGATAGTGGATAAGCAGGCAAAGTTATCCACACGACATGGGGATAACTTATCCACAGTCGCCAGAGGAGGAGAAAAAAGTGAAAAGTTATCCCCATGTTTATCCACCGCAAACGACCGCTTATCCACAGATCGTCCACTCTCTAGAGAGCGGTGGATAACTTATCCACAGGGCAAGAAACGGCCTGGAAGGCGAGATCAGGTAGTGGGAAGCAAGACGCGCCGCCAGCTTATCCACATATCCACATCCCCTACTGCTACGACGACTCTATATATCTCTTAAATAAAGAGAATCATAGTAATTAGAGGCTGTGGATATGTGGATAAGTTGGGAGGCAGCGAATGTATCCTGGTGGCCGATTGTTTCGTAGTAGATGATGGTACCTCTGGTTCATTTTTGCGAATTTTTGCGGGATTATCACCAGAACGTCTTATACTTATGGATAGAGACGCGACTTTCTTGAATATTGCTCGTTATATGTGGTGTAGGACAAACGAAGCAGCCAGCGGATAAAAAGGTTGTAGACAGGCATGCCATCCATTATCGAGACGATCAAGGCAAAACTGGATGTGGTGGAAGAGATTGGCGCAGTCGTTGCCCTGCAAAAATCGGGGAAGTCGTTGAAGGGGCTTTGCCCGTTTCACAACGAGCGTACCCCCTCGTTCTACGTTTTCGCGGACTCGCAGACGTGGCATTGCTTCGGCTGTCACGAGGGCGGCGACATTTTCACCTTCGTGCAGAAGCAGCAGGGGCTGGAATTTCACGATGCCCTGCTGTACCTGGCGGAGAAGGCGGGGGTGCCGGTCGAGGAGGAGCAGGGCGGCGACCGGGAGGAACTGCGAGAGGCCAGCGCGGCAAAGGAGCGGCTGCGCAAGCTGAACGAGGACGCGCTGCTCTGGTTTCACCAGATGCTCCTGCGCTCGAAGGAGGCGGCGGACGCCAGAGCGTATGTACAGAGCCGGGGTATCTCGACTGAAACGGTGGTCGCCTTTGGTCTGGGCTACGCGCCCAACCATTGGGATGGCCTGTGCCGCTATCTGCTGGCGCAGGGCTATACGGAGCGTGAACTGGTGAGCGGCGGCCTGGCGCGGGAGCGGGAACGGAGTGAAGATGGCAGTGGTGGCGTCTATGATTACTTTCGCAATCGTCTCATCTTTCCTATCCGCGATATACGCGGGCGCGTGATCGGCTTTGGCGGGCGCGCGCTGGGAGACGGGTCGCCGAAGTATCTGAACTCGCCGCAAACAGTATTATTCGAAAAAAACACAGTATTGTATGCACTGGATATGGCCAGGGATGCAATAAAAACGGCGGGTCAAGTTGTTATAGTGGAAGGGTATGTAGACGCGCTCATCGCGCACCAGTACGGGACAAAGCAGACGGTTGCCTGCATTGGCAGCGCAATCACCGAGAAGCACATTGCACAATTGAAAAAACTGACCCGCCAGGTGACGCTGGCGCTGGACCCGGACGCCGCCGGAGCCAGCGCGACCGAACACGGCATTCAGGAAGCCTTAAAGGGCTTTGATCGCACGGTTGTACCGGTGCCGCTGGCCGCGACAAACAACGGCAGCGGGCGCAGGCGTCACGAGCCGCGCGGCATGATCCGGCTGGAAGAGCAGGTCGACGCGGAGATCAATGTATTACAACTGCCAGCCGGAGAGGACCCGGATGAATTTATCCGTCGCGATTATTCAGCCTGGTTCTACGCCGTGTCACATCCGTTGCCGCTCATCGATTACTATTTTGTGGCGAAGACGATGGGACTGGATCTCAAGCAACCGGGCGGACAGACGGAGGCGGCACGCCGCTTACTGCCGGTTATTGGCATGATCAGCGACCGCATCAAACGAGACGCCTACATACGGAAGCTGGCCGCGATGATCAGCATCGATGAGCGCACGCTGTACGATGGATTACAGAGAATACTGCGCGGGCAGCGCGGGCAGGCAGCCGTCACGGTCGAGTTTCATGAAAGCGGGCAGCGTGGTGGGGCGAGAGCGGGGAACAGAGGAACAGGGACTATTTCTGGAAGCGCGTCGGGTTGGATTACAGAAGGCGAGGAGGAAGAGCCGGATCCGGCAGGCGTGGCGGAGAGAAAACAGGCAGTCTTACCGGCAGGGCTTGACAGAAGGGCTATAAATAGAGTAAAATGGGAGGACTACCTGATCGGGCTACTCTTGCAAAATCCTGGGATAAGTCAGCATGTTTGTGGTATAATAAACGATGGTGACTTTGCCGGGACGGACACGAGAGAGTTGTACCATATTCTCAACTCAATCTATCAACGTGGCTCTTCCTCCTCAAATCAACCCGTAGACGAAGTCGTGCCTGCTGCATTGTTAACGGCGCTGGCAAGGGCGCGTAAAAGTGTTGAGCTGGTGGCTTCACAGGATGGAGCATGGCAGATCAAGGAAGCTGTCCAATGCGCCACCCGGCTCAAGCGAGCGCGCCTCCTACAACTGAATACCGAGTTGCTCTTTCTTTTGAGAGAGGCAAACAAGGCTGGCGACGCCGAGGCGACGAGGCAGATCCAGCGCGAGCTGCTCGCGTTACAGCAACAATTGCGCACCATAGACTCGGCGACACTTTTACAGGGGTAGTGGTCGGCTGTGTGTGTTGAAGCGGGAGTGACCGGGCGAAGTGGAGATGGTGGTAGCGCGGGGCAGTGGGGTGAGGGATGAAGATGGAGAGGGAAGGAATTATTCATAGTAGATTGGAGCAGAAAACAGGAGATTCATTGATTATCGTTATTCTTCATCGTAGACCTGTTTTCTGAAGGGGGTTGCCAGAATGGTGAATCAGGAACAAGAAGTGATTGATCGTGTCTTTGTACGGAATAATGGAAGTATGGGACCCAGGAGAATGTTCGATATCACATCTGTTGATGAGTCCCTGGTAGAAGACCAGAAAATTTTTGTAGATATCGACGACATGGGTCATCACGGATTCGCGCCCACCGGCGGTAGCTTTGTGACTGCCCTGGCGGAGCCGGAGACGGATGATCTGTTCAAGCTACAGGACGAAGAGCCTATGGACGCACTGGATCCAAGCAAGGAGCCACCTGCAGACTGGGAGCCGGGCCCTGAAGACGTCGTCGACGTGGAGGTCGAGATGGACGTTGAGTCGATGGCCCACGAGAAATGGGAAGATGAGCTGCACGATGGCTTTGGCATTGTAGTTGCGGACCTGGAGAGCAGCCTGGACGATCCCGTGCGTATGTACCTGCGCGAGATTGGTCGTGTCCCTCTGCTGACGGCGGAGGAAGAAGTGAAGCTGGCGCAGCGTATGGAGCGCGGCAAGGCGGAGCAGTTGAAGCCGAATCCGAACCGCCGCATAGTCGAGGATGGTGAGGAGGCCCAGCGCCGCCTGACAGAGGCCAACCTGCGTCTCGTCGTCAGTGTTGCGAAGAAGTACATTGGTCGTGGCATGAGCCTGCTGGACCTGATCCAGGAGGGCAATATCGGCCTGATTCGCGCAGTCGAGAAATTCGACTACACGAAGGGTTACAAGTTCAGCACGTATGCGACGTGGTGGATTCGTCAGGCCATTACGCGCGCCATCGCCGACCAGGCGCGCACGATTCGTATCCCCGTGCATATGGTGGAGACGATTAACCGCCTGATCCGCATCAGCCGTCGTTTGCTGCAAGACCTGGGGCGCGAGCCTACGTCTGAGGAGATCGCCGAGCAGATGGAGATCAGCGCGGAGAAGGTGCGCGAGATTATCAAGGTCAGCCAGGAGCCGGTCAGCCTGGAGACGCCGATTGGCGAGGAAGAAGACAGCCATCTCGGCGACTTCATCGAGGACCACACAGCTCTGGCCCCTGCCGAGGCCGCGAGCCATCAACTGCTCAAGGAGCAGGTTGAGGACGTGCTGGACAGCCTGACCGAGCGCGAGCGCAAAGTGCTGCAACTGCGCTTCGGCCTGGACGATGGGCGCAGTCGCACGCTGGAAGAGGTGGGCAAGGAGTTCCACGTCACCCGCGAGCGCATTCGCCAGATCGAGGCCAAAGCTCTGCGCAAGCTGCGCCACCCAAGCCGCAGCCGCAAACTGAAGGACTACCTGGACTAAACCGGTAGCAGAAAAAACAGCGTGTACTGTTAGGGGCAGTGCGCGCTGTTTTTTGTTGCCCGTTTATACTGAGCATAGGAGAATATGGAGAAAGACTATGCTCAAACAGGATCAAAGAGGAATGCGGGGGCGAGCGGCGCGACCGCTTGCAAAGGCGGCAACGGTCTCCGTTCAGCAGGAAGCGGAAGAGGATGCATGGCTGAACGATATCGGGCCATTCACGCGCCTGCGTGCGCCTGCAACAGCAAGCGTACAGGAGGAGCCGGAGAGGGACATAGAGGATGAGCAGACGATACCGCTGGAATCAGCAGCAAGCGCGCCGCGCTTGCTGCAATACATCGGGCCGGGGCATCCATTGTGGCCGCTGGCGCGTCGGTTGAGCGAGCGTATCTGGCGGGAGCTGCGCGCGCAATTGCAGAGCGAACAGGATGACGAGCCGGTAGAGGAGGCGCTGCTGCTCGCGCTGGTGCGCAAACGAGCGCAGGCATTGTTACACGTGGAACCTGGCCTGCCGGGTTTGCTGCGTCGGCGGGCCGAGATGACATTGCTGGTGCAGAGCATCGTCAACGAGGTGCTGGGCTACGGCCCACTGACGGTGCTGCTGGAGGATGAGCAGATTACGGAGATTCTAGCCGCCGGGCCGCGCCTGCTCTACGTTGAGTTGGATGGGCAGATGCAGGAGATACCGCCGCGCTTTGCCGGTGAGCGGCACATGATGCGCATCATCGAAAATATGCTGCGTCGCGCCGGGTACGACCCGCAAACCGCCGGGCCGGTGATGCATTTTCGCCTGCCGGATGGCACCTTTGTCACGATTGTGTTGCCGACGGGGACGGCAAACGGGCCGACCATCCTGCTGCGCAAATGCCCGCGCCGACCACTGGGGCTGGATGATCTGGTGGCAAACGGGACGCTTTCGCAGGCAATGGCAGCTTTCCTGCATGCCTGCGTGCGCGAGCGCCGCAATATCGTCATCTGCGGCCACGTCGGCTCCGGTCGCACGACGCTGCTTAACGCCCTGACCGCCTGCATTCCCACCTCTGAACGCATCGTCACTGTTGAGGAAGTCGCCGAACTGCGCCTGAGCCAGCGCCATGCTGTCTCTCTGGTCGCGTCCTCGTCGGTGGAGGCAGGGGAGGGCGCGGAAAGGGCGACAATGCGAAACTTGCTGCTGGCGGCGCTGCACATGCGCCCTGATCGCCTCATTCTGGGCGAATGTCGCGGCGACGAGACGGCGGAACTCTTCCGCGCCCAGCACGCTGGATACAATGGTACGCTGACCACGTTGTACGCCAGAAATCCGCGCGACGCCCTTGCGCGACTGGAAACCCTCTACCGCCTGGAAGACCCCGCCGCTCCACTCCCGCTCATTCACCGCCAGATCGCCGAGGCCCTCGATATCATCATCCATCTCGCCCGCCAGCGCGACGGTTCGCATAAAGTCATGGAGGTCGTCCAGGTGCAGGGGATGGAAGGGGATACTGTGAAGTTGCGCTGTCTGTTTGTGGCAAAA
The DNA here is from genome assembly GCA_902810755.1 of Chloroflexota bacterium. The sequence continues at coordinate 22,845 of CADDYT010000021.1, read as the reverse complement.
TAACATCGCGCAGGCGCCGATCAATCGACGCCCGCACAATATCTCTGTAACAGTACAGATGTTACATATCTTCTGTCATGCCTGTTGTTTCATCACATCGATAGTTTTGCGCAGGATGTCGACGAAGTCGGGTTTGATGCTGGCTCCGCCGACGAGGGCGCCGTCGATGTCGGGAAGACTGACGAATTCGCTGATGTTGGCCGGGGTGACGCTGCCGCCGTAGAGGATGCGGCAGGCGTCGGCGGCCCCGGTGCCGTACATCTCCCCGAATAACTGACGGATCAGGCCGATGACCAGAGCGGCGTCCTGCGCGGTGGCGGACTTGCCCGTGCCGATGGCCCAGACCGGCTCGTAGGCGATCACTACCTGGTGGGCGTGTTCGGCGGGCAGGTTGCCCAGGCTGCCATATACCTGCGTGCGAATCACCGCTTCGGTCTGTCCGGCCTCGCGTTCTTCCAGCTTTTCGCCCACGCAGACGATGGGGCGCAGGCGGTTGGCGAGCGCGGCATGAACCTTCTTATTGACCAGTTCGTCGGTCTCACAGAAGTATGCGCGCCGCTCGGAGTGGCCCAGGATGACGTAGCTGCATAGCTCGCGCACCATCGAGGGCGAGTTTTCGCCGGTGAAGGCGCCTTTGTCGGCGTAGAACATATTTTGCGCGCCCAGGGCGATGCGCGGGAAGAGCAACGCCTGCATGACTTCGTGTACAGCTTCCAGCGAGATGGTGGGCGGACTGAGGACGCAGACCACGCGCGCGAATTCCTGCGTCAGCTTGCCCAGAGGCGGGATGATCTCCAGGGCGAATTGCGACGCCTCATTCGGGCCATAGTGCATTTTCCAGTTGCCCGCAATAATGGCGGTACGAGATGGCGTAGTCATCGCTTCCGTTCCTTATCCTGTAAGGCGGCGACGCCGGGCAGCACGCGCCCTTCCAGGAATTCCAGCGATGCGCCGCCGCCGGTTGAGACATGACTCATGGCTTCCGCCGCCCCGGCCTGCTCCACTGCTGCCGCCGAATCGCCGCCGCCGATAATGGTGGTGGCTCCCTCGCGCGTGCGTTCGGCCAGTATCTCGATGATGGCGTTGGTGCCTTTTGCGAAGGCGGGCATCTCCGCCACGCCGAGCGTGCCGTTCCAGACGATGGTCTCCGCATTCTCAAGCGCGTCGCGGAAACACTGCACGGTGTCCGGGCCAATATCGAGAATGCGCCAGCCGGGCGGGACGTGTTCGATGGAAACTACTCTGGTACTGGCGTCGGGCGCGAAGCGATCAGCAATTACCACATCGGTGGGCAGCAACAATGCGATGCCGCGCCTGTATGCCTGCTGGATCAAGTCGCTGGCGACATCCAGTTTGCTCTCCTCATAGAGCGAGTCGCCGATTTCGTAGCCCTGCGCCTTGAGAAAGGTATTGGCCATGCCGCCGCCGATCAGCAGCGTGTCCACCATGTTGATGAGCCGGTCAAGCACGGCAATCTTATCGGAGACTTTGGCGCCGCCGATGATGGCCGCGAAGGGATGGCGGGGATTTTCCAGCGCCTCACCCAGGTAGTTGATCTCTTTCTCCATCAAGAAGCCCGCGACCCCCGGCAGGTAGTGTGTCACGCCCTCGGTTGAGGCGTGGGCGCGGTGCGCGGTACCGAAGGCGTCGTTGACGTAGACGTGGCCCAGCGCGGCCAGTTGCCGCGCGAAATCAGGATTGTTTTTCTCCTCTTCTCTGTGGAAGCGTAGATTTTCCAGCAGCAGCACCTGTCCGGGTTGCAGGGCCTGCGCCAGCGCCTGCACTTCGGTTCCGACGCTATCGCTCGCCATCAGCACCGGGCGGCCCAGCAGTTCGCTCAGGCGCGCGGCGACCGGGGCGAGGCGCAGCTTTTCGACGACCTGTCCATCGGGTCGGCCCAGGTGTGACATGAGGATGATAGCCGCGCCCTGGTCGAGCAGGTACTGAATGGTGGGCAGCGCGGCGCGGATGCGCGTGTCGTCAGTAATGTGCCGCTCAGCATCGAGCGGCACGTTGAAATCGACGCGCATCAGCACCCGTTTGCCCGCGACATCGATATCGCGAACGGTTTTCTTATTCATGCTTTTCGCCTTCCGTTCTCTGCCGCCTGGCTAGAAGCCTTTCTTGCCGATGTAGTCGGTCAGATCAGCCACGCGGCAGGAATAGCCCCACTCGTTATCATACCAGGCGATGACCTTGACCATGTTGTTGCCGACAACCATTGTAGAGAGGCCATCGACAATGGCGGAGTGCGAGTCGCCACGGAAATCCGAGGAGACGAGAGGTTCTTCGGTGATATCGAGAATGCCACTCAGCGCCCCGGCAGCAGCTTCTTTGAACGCGGCATTGACGGCCTCTTTGGTCACGCCCTGGCGCAGCGTTGCCACGAAATCGACGACGGAGACGGTGATGGTGGGGACGCGCAGGGACATGCCGTCGAAGCGGCCCTTGAGTTCGGGAATGACGAGGGCCAGCGCGCGGGCCGCGCCGGTGGTGGTGGGGATGATATTGGCCCCGGCGGAGCGAGCGCGGCGCAGGTCTTTGTGAACCTGGTCAAGGATGCGCTGGTCGTTGGTATAGGAGTGGATGGTGTTCATCAGGCCGTATTCGATGCCGAAGGTGTCGTTGAGAACCTTGACTGTCGGGGCCAGGCAGTTGGTGGTGCAGGAAGCGTTCGAGATGATATTATGCTTCTCCGGGTTGTACGTCTGCTCGTTGACGCCCAGCACGATGGTGATGTCTTCGCCTTTGGCCGGCGCGGAGATAATGACTTTTTTCGCGCCTCCCTTCAAATGGGCCGCCGCCTTCTCGGCATCGGTGAAAAAGCCGGTCGATTCAATGACGATATCGACGCCGAGGTCGCCCCAGGGAATCTCCGCCGGGTTTCGCTGCGCCAGCACCTTGATGGGATGCCCGTTGACGATCAGCGTGTCTTCGGTGGCCTCGACCTCACCGGGGAAGCGGCCATAGGTGGAGTCATATTTCAACAGGTGCGCGTTTGTCTGTGTATCGGTCAGATCGTTCACGGCGACGACTTCAATATCCTGGGGATGGCGTTCAAGCATGGCCTTCATCGATTGACGCCCGATGCGCCCGAATCCATTAATCCCTACGCGAATGGTCATAGCAGTAATTCTCCTTTGTTGTGCTTGCTCTGGAAGGGCCGAATCGCTTCCAGAAACATATCCGAAAAGCCGTCTTTTAGAAAAGCGAGCAGGCGTGACCTGGACACCGCAATCAGTATATGCGAGCAATGTCACGGATAGATCACCGTGTTACGGAGCCGTATCACAAGATTCTCACACGGGCTTTCCAGAAATATTGACAGTGTGCAGAAGCGGGGCCTGTTTTACCATCGATGTTTCACGTGAAACATCCACAGGTCGAAATAGTATGGCGCGCAAGCCCCTGCTTTTCGATTCTCATAAAAGAGTAACACTTTCGCCCTGAACTGGTCAAGTTTACCCTGCCGAGATGCCGAGACGCCGAGCGTCTGAGTTGCGTCCTGTTAAGTGGGAGTGAAGTATGCGGGGTGGTAGAGGTCAGGGCGCAGCTTGCCTCGCCCTGACCTCTACCACCCCGCATGAACGTGTTTTTTCATGGCATGATATGTCCGCGAATGACGCAGTTAATCGGTGATGGGGATGACGCCAATGGAGAAGCGGACGTAGTCGTCGCTGTAGCCGAAGCCGGAGCCGGGGACACCGGCGATGCCGGTTTTCTCGAAGAGCGAGAAGGCGTCTTCGCCCTGGCGCAACTGGCTCCAGTTATAGACGGTGGCGTCGTCATCGATGTAGATGTGTTCAAAGAGATGCTGTTCCGCGTCGATGCGCTGCAATTGTGTGATGAAGCGAGAGCGGCGCAGGCGATAGAAACGGCGCAGCTTTTCCGCGAGCCAGGGGCGCGCGCGCATGAGACGGATGTAGGCCATGAACCGCAGTTGCCATTCGGCAGGCATCGAGGCCATGCTGTTGGACCAGCCGGGCGTGATGGCGGGGGCCAGCGCGGCGTCGCCGATGGTGACCCAGCCAAAGCGGTCGCCCGTGAGCGTGTGCGTCTTGGAGAGACTGCTGATGAAGATGGTGTGGCGGGTCGCGCTTTCCGGCGTGAAAGTAGCCATGCGCGCCTGATCTTCCTCCGGCTTGCCGGTGCCGACATAGGCAAGATCGGCCAGCAGCCGCACATCGTGTCCCGCCTGACGGTGCCGCTCGATCACGGCATGGATTTCGTTCAGTTCGTCCGGTGTATAGGCAAAGGTAGTGGGATTGTTGGTGACGGTCAGGTAGACGAGACGGATATCGGGAGCTTCGTCCAGTGCCTGATCGAGTTGTGCGGCAGTGAGTTTGAAGCGGTCTTCAGGCCGGGTTGGCAGACGATGCAGGCGATAGCCGTAGGAGAGCGCCTGCAATTCAGGGACGTTGAAGCCGGGGGCGGGAAAGAGGACGGCGAACTGCGCAATCCCCTGCTCGCGGTAAAGCTGGCGCAGGCCGCGCAGCGTTTTATCGATGGCATCCATCGCGCCCAGGCCCAGGTAGACCTGGCCGGTGCCGACGGAGAGGCCCCAGGATTGCATTTCTTCCGCCAGCCAGCTGCGCAGGACGGGGTTGCCGATGCCGAGCAGGTCATAGACGCGAATATCGAATCCCTGTGCCAGAATGAGCCGCTCGCACTCGGTCATCTGATTGCGCAGCCAGAGGTAGGTTTCGCCGGGGGCAAGGTAGCCATTGATATTTTCGCCTGGCAGCGCCACGCCCAGTTCTTCGGCGAGCATGCGATAGTCGTCCGGGCCTTCCGCCTCCCCCACACATTCCACTACTTTACGCAGGTTGACATCGCCGATGGTGCGATTCACAATGCCTGCCTGAATGACCTCTTCAGAGATGTTCAGGGCGCGACACCTTTGTTCAAGCTCCCCTACCATGCGCGCCATGACGCGAATCGGCCCCGCCCCCTGCTGTAAGAGCGGGCGGTAGCGCAGAAGAAGTTCGTGGCGGAGCTGCTGAAGTTGCTGGTATTGTTCTTGAAGTGAAGATAGTGAAGCGGTACTGGTACCGGAAGAATTGGGCGAGTCCACGGAAACGTTGTGGGTAATCACCTGTATACTCCCTTCGTGTGCGCTCACACGGCGCATGAACTCTTTCCAGGAACCGATCCCCGTTGATCAGTCCTTACTACGAAGTGTAGCATATCAATCAAATGGAATCAAACCGGCCATTCACCGTTTGATGTCCCGCCAACCTGCAAATAGCTGAATCGAGAATGTTTCACGTGAAACATTCTCGATTCACCTCTGCCTTTTCCTTTTATGGCACGCAAACGAGAGGAAAAATGTTTCACGTGAAACATTGCCTGGAAACAGGCCCATAACAAAAGACGCTTCCTCCAGGCACATATAAAAATGTTTCACGTGAAACATTGCTATGTAAGGTCGGCAAAAACGCCGGACTTTACGGCGGCGGCGAGCGTGGCGATGTCGGGGGCCAGCACGCGGTCGGCTTCGAGTTCTGGAACGTAGGAGCGCACGAGATCATAGGCGCGCTGCACTCCTGCGCCGGGTTTGAGCGGCTTGCGAAATTCCAGCATTTGCGCGGCGCACAGCAGTTCGATAGCGATGACCTGCTGCACCTGTTCCAGGATGCGCAGGGCTTTGAGCGCGCTGGTCGCGCCCATGCTGACAAAATCTTCCATGCCTGCCGAGGTGGGAATGGAATCGATGCTGGCCGGGTGCGCGAGTATCTTGATCTCGTTAACGAGGGCGGCAGCCGCGTACTGCGTAATCATGAAGCCGGAGTTGAGACCGGGGTTGGGCGTCAGGAAGAGGGGCGCGCCGCCTTCGTCCCATTCGTGCGGCCCCAGCAGGTTGTAGATGCGCCGCTCGGAGAAGCTGGCGAGTTGCGCCAGAGCAATACCCAGTGTATCGAGCGCCAGCGCCAGTGGCTGGCCGTGAAAATTGCCGCCGCTCAGCACGTCGCCATCCTCTGGAAAGACCAGCGGGTTATCGGTCACGGCGTCCAGTTCGCGCTCGAAGACGGCGGCGCAATAGGCCAGGGCGTCGCGCACAGCCCCGAAGACCTGCGGGGCGCAGCGCAGCGTATAGGGGTCCTGCACGCGCGCGCAATTCTGGTGGCTGCGGTTAATCTCGCTGTCGCTCACCAGCCTGCGCAGGCGTTCCGCGCTGACCTGTTGCCCAACCTGGCCGCGCCGCCGGTGAATGCGTGCATCCAGCGGCACATGGCTGCCCATCAGGCCCTCGATGCTCATGGCGCAGGCTACCTCCGCCGTGTACAGCGTCGTCTCAGCGTCCGCCAGCGCCAGCACGGCGATGGCCTCCATCAGGTGTGTGCCGTTGATGAGGGCAAGGCCCTCTTTGGCCGCCAGGTGCAGCGGCGTAATTCCCGCCTCCTGCAGTGCCTGCAAGCCGCTCACGCGCCTCCCCTGATAGATAGCCTCGCCTTCGCCGATCAGCACGAGGGCCAGATGGGCCAGTGGGGCAAGGTCGCCGCTGGCCCCGACGGAGCCGCGCGAGGGGATGAGCGGGCAGATATGGGCGTTGAGCAGCGCGATCAAGGTTTGTACTACCTCGACGCGCACGCCCGAATTGCCGCGCGCGAGGCTGGCCGCCAGCAGCAGCAGCATGGCGCGCACCACTTCCTCGCTCAAAGGCTCGCCTACGCCTGCCGCATGGCTGCGTATCAAATTATGTTGCAACTCTTCCAGTTCGTCATGTGGAATACGTACCTTGCTCAGGTGTCCGAAGCCGGTAGTGACGCCATAGACCTTACGCTCCTCGGCGGCAATTGTATCGATCACTGCCCGCGCCGCCGCGATTTGCTTGATCGATGCGCTACCCAGCGTCACGGGCGCGTACTGGCGCGCCACGGCCAGCACCTGCGCCCGCGAAAGCGCCCCTCCATCAATCGTTACATGATCGGGTGCCTGTTCCTGCTCCGCATTGCTATATACCATCTTCATCGCTGAAGCTCTCCCTTTCTGGCTACACTGCCTCTCTCGATTGCTTCCATTGTACCATAGAAGATAAGCGCACACCGGGAAATGTTTCACGTGAAACATTTTTCTCTTCGGCTCCATACCCCGAATGAGCGCAGGGAATGTTTCACGTGAAACATTCCTTTGCAATCCTCAATGTTCGGCTTGTACATTCGCCACGATCTGTGCGCCGGGAGCAATGATGAGCAGGGCGAGGGTGATGATAAGCAGGGGAAGATTGATGAGGCGGGCGAAGAATGCGAGTTGAGGTGGCGCGAGCAGGAGCAGAAGGTAGAGACATTGGGCCAGCCCGGCATATTTACCCCAGAATGTTGAGCCGAAGCGCACCGGACGTGCCAACAGAAAGTAGCTGCCCAGTGCGGCCAGCAGGGGTATGCAGAAACGAAGCAGCATGACGAGACCGAGCCAGAGCGGCAAGACGCCGTTCTGAATCAGGATCAGCGTAATCGACAGGTAGAGACAAAAATCGGCCTCGCCATCTGCTATCTGCCCCAGTTTGCTGCAAGTATGCGTGTGCCGCGCCACCTGCCCATCGAGAATATCGGTGATGATGCCGACAAGAAAGACAAGCAGCGCCAGCCCGTTCGCTGTTGCCAGCCCACCGACAAGTCGACCGATCAGATAGCATGCCGCCAGCCCGCGCAGCCAGGTGAAGGTACTGGCAATACCCACCGTTGGCAATAGTATTGCCTGTTGTCCCTGTTCCCGATTCGGGCCAGAATCGATCCTGCTGAGCGGCAGTGAAGTATCTCCTTGCCCATCATCTGTCAGAGCTACAGATGCTTCGCTGCCGCTTAGCAGGACAGGTGGTGTGATCCTGTTCTGTCGATTCAGGCCCAGGTGCCAGAATAGATCGCTTTGCTGCCATGCCGCGCAGAAGAGGAACGCGGGCAGGAGCCGCAGCGTGCTTGCCCATCCCTCGAAGAAGACACTGGCGGCGATGATGGCGATGGCCAGCGAGCCGATAAGCATAGTCACGCGCGCCCACGAGCGTTTGAGCGTGGGGTGAGCCTGCGCCGTCTGCCACGACATCCACCACGAGCGCGCGAGGAAACGCCCCCACGCTTTCAGGCTGAACTTTTCGTGACGCAGCGTGGTCAGCAGGTCAACGACAAAGGCATTTTCGCTCTCGAATGTTGATTGCATTGTCTAAAGCCTTCTTTCCCATGTGCAGATGTTTCACGTGAAACATCCCGCTTTTTTTACGAGCCAGGAAAGTCGCAGGCGCCGATTTCATCGAACGTATCGCCAGGTGATTGGCGATGCGTTCGATGAAATCGGCGCCTGCGGAAATCCGTGCTGGTTTCAGAAAATCAATGCAGTACGAAGGTGGATTGCACAAGGTTGACGCCGAAGTGGTAGCCGATCTCGCGGTAGTCGCGGATGGACCAGAGGGCCAGCTCACAGCGTTTGCCGACCTCGATGCTACCCGTGATATCTTGCAGGCCGAGGGCGCGCGCGCCATTGATGGTGGTTGCCGTCAGGGCTTCTTCGAGCGACATGCCCATCGCGGACATCGCCAGGCCCAGGATGGTTTGCATATTCTCGGTATAGGAGGTGCCGGGGTTGAAGTCGGTGGCCAGGGCGACGTGCAGCCCGGCATCGAGGAAGCGACGCGCCGAAGGGTATGGCGTGCGCAGGGTGTAGGAGCAGCCCGGCAGCAGCGTTGCCACGACGCCCGCCTCACTCATAGCCTGCAGGTCGGCATCGTTGGCATAATCCAGGTGATCGGCGGAGGTCGCGCCCAGTTCCGCCGCCAGCCGCGCGCCACCCGATGGACTGAGCTGGTCGGCGTGCAGTTTGAGCTGGTAGCCCAGCTCTTTCGCGCGCGTCAGAATGCGACGACTCTCTTCCAGCGTGAAGGCCCCCTGTTCACAGAAAACATCGCAGAAACGCGCAAGACCGACGAACGAGGGCAGCATCTCTTCGACCAGCAGGTCGACATATGCCTCGCGCCGCTCGCGGTATTCTGGCGGTAACGTATGCGCGCCGAGGAAGGTGGGAACGAGCCGAATACGGCTATGAGATTGCATGCTACTCTCTTCCAGCGCATTCAAATTAGTGATGATGCGCAGGCAGGTCTCTTCCGTGACCTTGTCAAGGCCATAGCCGGTCTTGACCTCGACCGTCGTTGTGCCACAGCTGCGCATAATATTGAGTCGTGCCTGTGCCAGTTCCATCAGCGTATCGGTGGCGGCAGCGCGCGTCTCTTTGACTGTGGAGAGGATGCCCATGCCTTTTTCCAGCAGCTCGCCATAGCTTACGCCGCTGCGACGCAGATGGAATTCTTCCGCGCGGTCGCCCGCGAAGACCAGGTGCGTGTGCGAATCGACCAGGCCGGGCGTCACCACTTTTTTCTGCGCGTCGATCACAACAATTTCCTGCTTTGGAACGCCGGTATGATGCTCGAAGATCGGTTCGGCTTCGTCGTCCGAGCCAATCCAGACAATAATGCCATGATGGGTCGCCAGTGCCGCGTTTGAAATAATCTGCAGCGGGCCGCTGGCCCCCGCGATGGGCTGTTGCGCAACCGTCACCAGTTGCCCGATATTGCGCATAACCAGGTCTGCTGAAATCTGAGGTGGCTCTGTCGTCATAACGAAATCTCCTTCACGCCGCTGAATATTCCTCTTCGTTATAGCACATCTCAGCGCTCTAGTCGAGAAGCAATTTTGCGGTTTCTCTGCACTGGCACAGATTACCCCGTGATTCCCTTGCTCTACAGATGCGGATTTGTTACACTGTATCCATGAAATGAGGAGTGGCAGGTGGTGGGAAATGCCAGCGCAGGCAAGGAGCAAGCAATGCGAGCGATTGACGACAGCAGCCCGAAATATGCGGCAGTGCTGCGAGTGTTGCAGATCTGGAAGCAGTTGCCGGAGAGCGACGTGTCACGCATGCTGTCGAAGTATTATCTGGTGACAGACGATTTCCGCGAAATGGAAGATCAGGGACTGCTCACAATGGCGTTTGTGGGTGACGAATATGTAATTACACCAACGCTGCTGGGGCGTATCTGGTTGGAGCAGTACGAAACGGAAACGAAAGCGAAGGAGTCTCAGGATGGCGTACAATAATCAGGATCAGGAAGAGGAAGTTCCATATACAACCATAGGCACTGACGAGGCGAAGAGGATGATTGAGGCGGGGGCGCGAGTCATTGATGTGCGGCAACCGGAAGAATGGGCCTACGGGCATATCGCCGAAGCCACGCTGGTTCCGCTCAACGGCATCTACTCGTTTGGCAAAGCTCTGAAGGAGTTGAACCTGTCGCCGGACGAGGAGGTGATTTTTGTCTGCGCTTCCGGTCAGAGAAGCGCCTCGGCCTCTGAAATTGCCCTGGTGGCGGGCCTGAAAAAGGTGTACAATCTGGCGAACGGGATGAATGGCTGGATGAGCCGCCGCTATCCCATCGAACGTTGAATAGAAGAGAGAAGGAGTGTTGTCTTATGCCCCTGCTAGAAGGAAAAACCGCTCTTATTTTTGGCGTTGCCAACCACCGCTCCATTGCCTGGGCCATTGCGCAGGCGCTGGCGAAAGAGGGGGCGCGGCTGGCGCTGACTTACCAGGATCGCATGGAGAAATACGTGCGAGACCTGGCCGCGACCATCCCCGGCACGCTGGTGCTGCCCTGTGACGTGCAGAACGACGAGCAACTGGATACCGTCTTTAAGGAGGTAGGAGAAGCCTTCGATGGCGGACTCGATATCCTCGTTCACTCTGTCGCCTTCGCGCCCAAACAGGCGATGGAGGGGGCGTTCCTGGATACCACGCGCTCCGACTTCAATACCGCCCTGGATATCAGCGCCTACTCTCTGCTGGCGATGGCGCAGCGGGCAAAACCCTTAATGCAGGCGCGTGGCGGTGGCTCCATCATCACTATGACCTACATGGCCAGCGAGCGCGTCATGCCGAAATATAATGTGATGGCGGTGGCGAAGGCCGCGCTGGAATGTATTGTGCGCTTCCTGGCCTACGAGCTGGGCGAGGCCAATATTCGCGTCAACGCCATCTCCGCCGGGCCGCTCAACACGCTGGCCGCGCGCGGCGTCTCCGGCTTCACCACCATGCGCGATCACATGGGCCTGGTGGCACCCCTGCGCCGCAACATCGAGCAGAGCGAGGTAGGTGACGCGGCCCTCTTCCTGTGCAGTTCTCTCGCCAGCGGCATCACCGGCGATATTCTCTTCGTCGACGCCGGCTACAACATCATGGGCGCGTAACAGCAATGTTTCACGTGAAACAATATAAGAAGATATGAAAAACTGAGTCGCCCCTGTCAGGCTGAGTGGGAGCGAAGCCTGACAGGGGCGACTCAGCACTCACGCTCCCATCTCTGTACGTTCGGGCCTGAAGGCCGGGAGGCAGAGGGACCAGTATTCGCAGGGGGAATCGTTGCTGGCATTGCTGTAGATGACCCGCGTACCCCGCTCGACGCGACAGGTTTCGCCGGGGTGGACTTCGACTCGCTCCCCATCGGTCTCAATCGCCAGCGTTCCCTGCACGCCGATGACAATTTCGTCGAATGCCGCGATCTGGGCCGGTTCGCGCCAGGCGGGGGGCGCGTGCATGCGGGCAAGGCTGAAGGCGTCCTCGTGGGTGTTGAGGACGCCAAAGTGTTCGTCAATCAGTTTGCCATCTTCGCGCGGGAAAATGGTGCCATGTGAAACTTTCTGGATCATACACCCAACTTTCTACCGGTGCCGTATATTTTATTGCTCGTAGCGCCTGATGGTCGGCGGCTGGGGCTGAGCCGGAGGGGCAGGCTCACCGCAGACGCTGCAGAAGCGAGCGTTTGACCGGTTCAAATGGCCGCAGGGCCAGGGGCGCAGCGAACCGGATGTGCCGCTTAACGGTACAGACTGTCCTGCCTGCGCCGGAGGGACACGGGTGGGCGCGCCAAAAGCCGACATGCCATCGCTTAACTGGTCTGCTGTTGCCGGGGGAAGCGAGGCTGGCGCTCTCTGGCCCTGTGGGGGCAGCGCCGCCGGTGGTACCTGGCTTACCTTCGTAGCTGGCACCGCTTTCTTGCCCCGCCCTTTTCTGAAGATGACGGCGAAGAGCAGCACCACCAGCAGCACGAGCAGCGCGATAGCGCCGATCATCACGGCATAGGCGGTCAGGCTATTGCCCTGCGTTGCAGGTGTAGTGGAAGGGGTCGGTGTGCCGGTTGGCTGCACCGACTCGTGCTGCGCCTGCGTCCGTGCGTAGTTCAGGTACGGAGTAATGCCCTTGAAGATTGGATAGCTCGCAGCGATGGCCGCGAACTCGGAGGCAGCTTTGTGCCAGTGGCCTGCCTGCGTGGACGCATAATCATTGAAAGCCTGGGTCCAGGCGCGTTCCAGCGGGCCGGGCGTGGTATCCAGATGCTGCGCCTGCACAAGGGCGCGCGCGCTGTTGCTGGCCTGCAAGAAACTGGTGCCGCCGGGACTATCTGTCGCCAGAGCGAAGCTGACAATGCCGACAACTGTGCCGCTGCTATCCAGCGCCGGGCCACCGCTGTCGCCGTGTTCCACATTGCCCCCCACCTGAATCACCGGCGCTCCGGTACTGGTTGTCTTGATAGAACTGACCAGAATCTGGTTCACCGACGAGGTGAGCAGGTCATTGGGCGCGTTGCTCACATCTCCATTGCCGGGGAAGCCGATAATGGTGAGCGTATCCTGCTGCTGCACATTGGATGAATCGCCAAGCTGCACGCTCGGCATATCATCCATATTGCTCACATGGACAATCGCCATATCTTGCTGGTTGACCGCGCTCTCCTGCTCGATCTTATCGACGCGGGCCTGATACTGCGATGGAACGCTATTCAAATCCGGCGCGGTTAAGGGGCCGGTAAAGCTGGTACTCAGAAAGACCTGGCTGGCAGGGGTATCGTATTGCGGGGTTGAAGCAAGCTGCCCGCTCTGCAGTTCCTGCGCTACCTGGTCGGCTGTGACCGGCTGTGATGGTTTGAGATTCTGATTGATATAGCTGGCAACATCGGGAGCCGCTGTCTGGTCAAGAAACGAAGTCATATCGTCCTGTGGCGGATTGATAACATGATCGGCGGTCAGAATATCACCATGCGCGCTGATAAACGTTCCCGTGCCGGAAAATTCCAGTTGATAGACAGCGTTACTCTGCTGCGGAAAAGTGACATTGCTGGTAGAGGAGAAATGGACCGTCAGCGTTGAATTGACGACAGTGAAAATGCGCACGACTGCCGGTTCGGCGATATCAACGGCGCGCACTAATGGATCCGAGACATTACCGCCGGGGCCGGAAGCGTAGCCGGTCAGGCTGCCGACTGCCATACCGGGCAGGATGAGACAGAACATTGCCATCACCAGCAGGAGCCGTATCATCCAGAGCTTCTGCGTCGATGGTGCGCCTGTTGGAACATGTTTATGCATACCTTACGCTCGCTTTTTGTTTCAGAAGAAAGCAATATTCAACGCCTATTTTACCACAACGACGCTAGAATAGACTGCAATTTTTGCACGGCCTTTTCGCGCGCGTATCCTCCTATGAAAACTGGCCCAACGTCTCATGCTTCGCAACCGCTCAGCATGACAGGTTCGCGATACTTTTTTACGGTATAACACGTCCGAGGGCGTTTGCAATGGCAATCTGTATGGTGCAGTAAGAGTGTTACATTCTCACTGCTCTTCTTTATTCTGCTGATCCCATTCGCGCGCGAGCATACCGTAAACGACATGGTCGACGAAGCGGTCTCGCAGCCAGACATCGTCGCGCAGGATGCCCTCCTGGGTGAAGCCGAGACGTTCTGGGATGGCGCGGCTGCGCATGTTGTCGGTGGCTACCTGTATCTCGACACGGTTCAGCCCCAGCTCTCTAAAGGCGTAGTTCACCATTGCGCGGCAGACCCTGGTCATCAAGCCTTTGCCCTGCATCGAGGCGGCCAGCCAGTAGCCAATCTCTGTCTTCCGATCCTCATGGTCAACATAGTGAAAGCCGATTACCCCTACCAGCCTGCCCCGGTGGAAAATACCCGCGTTAAAGCCATTCTCCTGTACCTGTCGCGCCTGAGAGTGATGAATGAACGCACGCATCTGCTCAACGGATGGGGTGGTGTCTACCCACCCCATCCAGCGGTACAGGTGTTCGCGGTTCGTATCAACCAGCGCATACAGCTCTTCCGCGTCCTGTATCTCAAACGAACGCAGCTCAGTCTCGTTATCAATGGGAATGCGTATCAATGGAACAATCATAACAATTACCGTCCTCATGATAAATCTTTTGCATAGTCATCTATGACATACTATATACGTTACGAAGAGGATGGGCGGCAAGTCACCTGTAGGCTTTGAGCCTGTCATGCAGAGCGGAGCGAAGAATCTGTGTGGGAGCCAGGGCGGAGCTGGCCTCCGCCCTGGCTCCCATCACACCTACGTCAGATGGGTCAATCGTCGAGGGAGACGACGAGGGTGGTCAGGGAGTATGGGGGCAAGGTCTGGGTGTAGTCGGGGAGAATGCCGTGTTCATGGGAGACGCTGATCGACGAGCTATTTTCCCCGTAGAAGTACGCCGTCGGGTTGGGAGCCGGTTTGACGCCGGACCAGGAGAGCGAGACCTGGTAAGTGGTATTCGGGTCTTTGTTAATCAGCAGCACAGCGATTCTATCGCCAGACTGCCCGACGGCGTAGACCGCGACGAGGCTCTGGCTGGAAGAGGCTGAGAGCATTTTGCCCCAGGGCTGAATGACATGAGAGAGCATTTGCAGGCCGTAGTAGGGCGGGAATGGCGTATCGGCGGGCGGCTCGCTGGCATTACCCGACGTTTCTCCGCTGGAGAGGACGCCGTAATCGCCATAATTGGCTGTGCCGTAGAGCGAGGGATCATTGTTATCGTTGGGCATGATGCTATTGTGCAGGTCCCACCAGGAGACGTTGGCCGCGCCATTTTCGAGCCAGTTCAGGTAATTGTCATCCATGAAGAGCGCGTTGACCAGACTGACGGTCTGCTTGCCGGGATTGTAGGAGACGGAGTTGGTCTCCGTCACCATGATTTGAACGGCGCTGGCATGCGAGCCGCAATACTGGCTGATCTCTGAGTGGAGTGTAGACATCATCGAGGGGATGCCCGGCGTGTAGCTGACGCTGGTACTTTCACCGTTCTCCGGCGCGGCCAGCAAACCAGAATCCGACTCGCCGTTGGGTCCCTGCGCGTACCAGTGGACAACCACGAAGTCGACGGAGGAGCAAGCAATCGGCAGAACAGTATTGTTCCAGGGCTGGGGGGAAGATGAACTGGTCTGCCCGTCCGGCCAGTTGCCGGGAGCAGTGAGGACGAGACCGATCTTGATGGTGGGGTCAACGGCTTTCATGGCCTGGCTGAACTGCACGACATTGCTGGCATAGGTAGCCGGACCTTGCCCATGTGTATCGTATTCCCATGTCGCGCCATAGGTGCCGTTGCCATACAGTTCGTTGCCAATCTCCCAGTATTTGATGCCATAGGTATGGCCGGTGCTGCTGCCGCCGGGATAAGTTGGCACCGGGCCATTGTAGCGCGGGCCGCCCTTGTTGGCGTACTGCACCCAGCCGGCAGCTTCCTGCGGCGTGCCGGAGCCATAGTTGACGGTAATCATCGCCTGCGTCCGGCTCGCCCTGGCGACCCCCATAAAGGCGTCGAAGGTATCGCTGCTATCGACACCGCCGCAGATAGAACAGGACTCAACCGTATTGGACTGCCAGTGATAGAAGTCTGAGGTTGAGCCGCCGGGGAAGCGCAGCATGCTGATACCGGCCTGTTGAATCAGGCCTGGCACGCCACCATCGAGCAGGTGGCTATCCCAGGCGGCGGTATTGAGGCCGAAAGCTGTGGGCGCGATGAAGCCGGAAGATTGACTCGCGTTGATCGTTGCCTGGGCCGGGGTCGCGCTCTGCCTGTGGCTGCTAGCGGCGCTGACTCCCGATGATGTTAACGCGCTCATCACCAGCATGCCTGTCAGCACCAGCAGAGCGACCAGCAAGTAATGTCGCCACTTGCGCTGCCGCCGTAAATAGATCGCCTTCTCTGGCATGGAAAAACCCTCCTTCTCTGATCCGAAAAGAAACATCATGGTTTGCTTCTCTCAAGTCGCGCTACGAACAGAATATGCCATGAAAAACCTGTCGGGAGACGTGCGCTATCTTCCTCCTTTCCCGAAAAAGACCGGTCAAGCGGTCATAAGCACAACGGTATATCTCAACAAAGCCTGCAGAGGAGACCGCCACGCTGCACGGGGCAGGTGGAAGAGCTTCTCTACAGCGAGACAGGCGCGTCTATCGCAAAGCCCTGGGCCGCGCCACAGGATTCGCGCACCACCAGGTGCGTCGGCAACAGAATACGGGGAGATTCATTCCCCGCCGGTAAGGCAGAAATCGGCAGATTGGCATCATCTGTGTCGAGCGTGTTATCGCCCTGAATCAGCGAGAGCAGCAGTTGAGCGGCGCTGCGCCCCATCTCTCTGAAGGGATGATGAACCGTCGTGAGAGCCGGGTGGACATGGATGGACGGTGCAATGTCATCGAAGCCCACAACGGCGACATCTTCCGGCACGCGCACTTCGTATTTGATGGCCGCATCCAGCACGCCGTAGGCAGTGAGGTCATTGCTGGCAAAGATCGCCGTTGGCGGCTCGGCCATGCTGAAGAACTGCTGCGCACACTCATAACCACCCTCGCAGCGATAATCCCCTTGCAGGAC
Organism: Chloroflexota bacterium; assembly: GCA_902810755.1. Next base: position 6,141 of record CADDYT010000021.1, on the reverse strand, counting down.
GAGCGAAGGATCAAGGCTCAGGTCGGCGGCCTGCAACGCTTTACAATAGCCCTCGTAGCGATCGTGGGTACACTGAATTTCGGGCAGGCCGCGAATAAAGCCGATACGGCGATGTCCCAGTTCCAGCAGGTGACGAATAGCCTTCTCTGTGGCCGCGACATTATCGATGCCTACCTGTGGCAGGTCTACCCTGGCAGCGATGTGGTTAATCAGCACGACAGGCAGGCCTTGCCGGTGGAGTTCGATCAGATGGCGCGGTGACTGTGTGTGTAGCAGGGCCAGGATGCCCGCCACCATATTCGCCGCCAGAATGCGGTCAATAACCTGGCTGAAATCCTTTTCGGGCGAGGCGCTGTAGAGGATGATTTCATACTGCGAGTCCTCAAAGACCGAGGCCGCGCCTTGCAGCACGTCGGAGACCAGTTCCCATGTCAAAGCGGGAACCAGAAAGCCGATCAGCCGCCCGCGCCCCCTCGCCAGCCCTGTTGCGGCGGCATTGGGGACGAAACCATGTTCCTGCATGACGGCGAGAACTCGTTCGCGCGTCTCCGCGTCCACTTTCGGGTGCGCATTGAGGACTCGTGAAACGGTTGATTTAGAGACGCCCGCCAGGCGCGCAATATCGCGTATCGTCAGTTTCGCTGCCATCGTGTCATCGTTTCTCTGCTGTGGGACCGTTCCCACACCCCTCTGGTATCAAGAGTAACCTGAAAAATGGGTCGGTGTCAAGGGTGAGATAGCGTTTAACAATGCGAAGGTATGGAAGTTGTGAGCAAACTGGAAAACTGTACCTGCTGCTCACAGCCTTGAGGAAATGTGCTATAATAACGGAAGTTCAATAGCAGATTGGGAGGCGGTTGCATTGAGTAATTCTTCTACACAGGGTGCTGGCGGCGGCCAGGAACATAATAATTCGTTTGCCAGTCGTCGCGACACACGCATCAACAACAACACGGGTTCTTTGCCGGTGGTCGGTGCGGCACGCGGCGTCTCCGGCCCGTTCGACTTCGAGGCCATGATCGCGTCTCTGCGCGAACTTTTTGAGCGCGACCGCCAGATCGCCAGCCAGCCCGATTCGACTCGCTGCGGCATTTGCTACCTGCACTTCCCCCTCAGCGAACTCAATTACCGCGAAAAAGAAGGCTTCTATATTTGCTCTAGCTGCGAGCGTCAGCTTGGCAAGCAGCAGATGCCCATGTTGAGAAGGCAACAGAAGAAATAAGAAGACAGAGCAGTCGCCCACGCTTCAGGCCACGCGCCGCCCAGGCGACGCGCCGACAGGCCACGCGACGCGCCGCCCACGCTTGATCTCGGTATCGTCAATCTAGCAACCGATAGCACACGCGTCGCGTGGCTCGCTTGTCCGGCATAAAAATTATTCAGCGAGGACTGCTGGTTCCTCTTCGGTCTCTTCCTCCGTTACTTCGCGCAGGTCTTCAGGACGGTCGAGGCGATCAAGGAAGAGGATGCCGTCCAGATGGTCGATCTCGTGCTGGAGGACGCGCGCAAACCAGCCTTCCGCGTTGATCTTGATCGGCTTGCCGCGCACATCCTGTCCCCTGACGACAACGCGCTCGGCGCGGCGGATATTGTCGCCCGCGTAGCCAGGGATGCTCAGGCAGCCCTCTGTTCCCAGTACCTCACCTTCGGCTTTGATGATTTCAGGATTGGCCATTGCCACTCTGTGGTCTTCGTATTCCGCGACGAAGAGGCGAATCGATATGCCAATCTGCGGCGCAGCCAGCCCGACGCCGTGCGCGGCATGCATCGTCTCGAACATATCGTTCGCCAGTTTCTGGATTGAGGCATCGAAGCGATGAATTTTCTTCCCTTTTTGCCGCAGAATCGGATTCTCGGCGGTAATAATTTTATGAATTGCCATACAGTTCTTCCCTACCCTGTAGAGCGCATGTTGTGGCGTGCCCTACCAGACCAGTCAAAACGCAACCTCACTCATAAAGCCACATACAATTCGTTCGTGGCTTTTGCTGGTTATATGGTATCATACTGGCCCGTGATTTTCCACTATGTACTCCGTAGCTCCGTAGCAATGTCATAATACGTCCAGAAGGTTGCCCGATCTGATAGAATTAAGCACAAATACCGTTAAGGAGTATGGCACCAGGTGAACCTGTTAGCGCGAGTTGAGGCATATATCGAGGAGCATGCGCTGCTGCCGGAAAGCGGTGAGGTGGTGGTGGCCGTGTCCGGCGGGGCGAATTCGTTGTGCCTGCTGCACGCCTTGCACCGGCTATGCGGGCCGGGGAAACGCTTTGCGGGAGTGCGGCTGCGCGTGGCGCATCTCAATCACCGGCTGCGGCAGGAGGCAGGCGCGGAGGCTGAGTTTGTGGCGCGTGTGGCGAGCGAGTGGGGGCTGCCGGTGACCATCGGCGAGGCGGATGTTCCGGCGCTGGCCCGGCGTGAGGGCCGCTCGCTGGAGGAGGCGGCACGGGAGGCCCGCTACCGCTTCCTGCGCCAGGTCGCGCGCGGCCAGCCCATCGCCGTTGCCCATCACGCCGACGATCAGGTAGAGACGCTGTTGCTGCACCTGCTGCGCGGCGGCGGCCTGACCGGCATGGTGGGCATGCAGCCGCGCCAGCAGGACATTATTCGTCCCCTGCTGGCTGTCACCCATGCCGAGACCGTCGCCTACTGCCGTGAACACGGGTTGGCGGCGCTGGAAGACGCCAGTAATGCTGACCCGCGTTTCCTGCGCAACCGCGTGCGTCACGAACTGCTGCCCCTGCTCGAATCATTCAATCCCGGTATCCGTGCTACGCTGTTGCGCAATGCTGAGGTGGCGCATGTGGACGTGCAGTGGATCGAGCAACAGGTGAGCAATTACTGGCCGCAGGTCGTGCTGACGGAGCAGGAGCAAGGTATCACGCTGGATGTCGAGCAATTGCTGGCGCTGCCTTTGAGCCTGCAACGACACCTGCTGCGTCGCGTTACGGCCAGACTCTGCGGCGGGCAGTCGCCGCTCGAACTGCGCCACTACCGGCTGATCGAGCAGCTTTTGCAGCGCGAATCATTGCCAGGCCAGGCGCAGGCAAAGATGCTTGACCTGCCGTGTAGCCTGCGTCTCGTCTCCCTTTTTAGAACGGCCACCTTTGAGCGTCTTTCTCAGCGGAACCCTCAAAAAGAGCATACCGGCGCGCTCGCCGTCGCGCTTCCCGTTCCCGGCCGGGTCGCGGTGCCGGGAACGGCTTTCATGGCCGTCGCCGAGACGCTGCCGGATGAGTTGCTGACAACCGTGCGCGAGGCGCTGGCGCGCGAGAATTGGGCGACCGTGTGGCGTTTATTGCCATCCACTCGTTATACGGTATACATTGATGCTGATAGGACTGGCTCGTCTCTCATGGTACGCACGAGGCGCGCGGGAGACCGCATCCGACCGCTGGGGATGGCGCATGAGAAAAAGATCAAAGATATGCTCATTGACAGGCATATCCCGCGTGCCGAACGCGACCGTATCCCCCTCTTTTTCTCATCGTCTCACTGCCTCTGGCTGGCCGGTATCGCCCTCGACGACCGGGTACGCCTGACTCGTGACACGCGGCATATTCTTCGTTTATCTATCGAACCCATGCTTTCAGACCAAATGCGAGAGGGAGACGGATCAGCTTTTTGATAGATGTGATAGAGTATATCTAACGAACGACGCGACAGGAGATTACACAGAAGTGGACATGCACGAAGACATTGCAGAAATTTTGCTGACCGAAGAGCAGATACGCCAGAAGGTCGCCGAGCTGGGGCAGCAGATTACGCGCGATTATCAGGGGAAAAATCTGCTCTTGCTGGGTACGCTCAAAGGGGCGGTGCCGTTCATCGCCGATTTAGCGCGCGCTATCGAGTTGCCGTTGGAGATCGATTACATGGCAATCTCCAGCTACGGCAACAGCACGAGTTCCAGCGGCGTGGTGCGGATTCTCAAAGACCTGGAAGGCCCTATCGATCGCAAACACGTCTTGATCGTCGAGGATATCGTCGATAGCGGCCTCACGCTACACTACCAGATGGAGGTGCTACAGCAGCGTCACCCGCTCAGCCTGCGTGTCTGTACCCTGTTAGACAAGGGGCGCGAGCGTGTCAAGCCGGTCACTCCCGATTATGTGGGCTTCTCCATCCCCGACCGCTTCGTCGTTGGTTATGGCCTCGACTACGCGCAGCGTTACCGCAACCTGCCCTACGTCGGCATCCTCAAACCCTCCGTCTACGAAGAAGCCGAACAGCCCGAAAAGCTCCATCGAAGTCCTGTAGAACGCGCGCAGGCGCAATAGGCCAGGTAGTCTCTTTCCCCCAGGCCAGCGGCAAGAGGTGGCCTGGGAGATTCGGGGAGTTTACCCCAGAGAAACCGGGTTGTAGACCTGGACGCCTCCGGCCAGCATGGTGACGCCGCCGGTGGCGAAGTTCTGTACATCCCTGGCGGCTGCCCGGCCTTCGGGCGACTGGAACGCGGCTTCCATTGCCTGCGGGCTATCGAAATAGAGCATAGCGATCAGGTAGTAAGGGGATGTTTCCTGTGGATTCAGCGAAGACGGTTTCGTTGTGATGAAGCCTTTGAGTCCCGGAATCTTTTGCGCCAGGGGGGCATGTGTCTGCGCGTAATAGCTGTCAAATGCCTGCGAATCCTGGGGCTGGCCGTATAAAACTGTCAACTGGAACATACTGTTTCCTCCTCAAGTAAAAAGAATAAACGACCCACGTGGGGTATACAGAAGTCACAGCAGGAAGTATAGCACAAAAAGCAATCAGAGACAGGATGAATCAAGTTCTTGCCGGAGAAGAAGGCTTGCGCTACAATGGCTGCAAAGAGAAAATTGCTTCGGGACATGAGGAGAATTGATGATAAATGCGGTAGGTGTCATTGGCAGCGGCGCCTGGGGAACCACGCTGGCCCTGTTGCTGGCCGAGAAGGGCATCAACACAACGCTCTGGGAACACCGGCCCGAACGTGCCGGGGAGATGCAGCAGCGACGCGAAAACATGATCTTCTTGCCCGGTTTCCGCTTTCCGCCCGCGCTGAATGTGACTGCTGATATCGAGCAGGCGGTACGAGCAAAAGACATGCTCTTGCTGGTGACACCCTCACAGCGCCTGCGTGAAAACCTGCGCCTGCTGGCTCCCCACCTGGAAAAGGAGACGCTGCTCATCAGCGCCAGCAAGGGTATTGAGATCGGCTCCCTGAAGCGTATGACCGAGATTATCGAAGAGGAATTGCCGGGGAGCCACAATCGCGTTGCCGCCCTCAGCGGCCCCAATATCTCCCGTGAAGTAGCCGAGAAAAAGCCAACCGCCGCCGTCATCGCCGCGTATAACCATGATGTGGCCGTGCGCGCCCGCGACGCGCTGACCTGTACCACCTTTCGTGTCTACACCGCCGATGATGTCATCGGCGTGGAGCTGGGCGGGGCGCTGAAAAACATCATCGCCATTGGCGCGGGCTTCAGCGATGGCATGGGCTACGGAGAGAACGCCAAAGCTGCTTTCATCACGCGCGGCCTCGCTGAAATTTCGCGTCTGGGCATCGCGGCGGGCGCGCACCCGCTCACCTTCTCCGGCCTCGCCGGTATGGGCGACCTCATCGCCACCTGCGCCAGCCCGCTCAGCCGCAACCAGCAGGTTGGCCGCCGCCTCGCCGCCGGTGAAAAGCTCTCCGACATTCTGGCCTCCATGCACAGCGTCGTTGAAGGCGTCTTCACCACGCGCGCGGCCCTTCAGCTTGCCGCGCGCTACCACGTCGAAATGCCCATCACCCACCAGCTCAGCCTCGTCCTCTTCGCGGGCCTCGACCCCCGTCAGGCCGTCCCCGAACTGATGATGCGCGAACCAAAGCATGAGATGGAAGGCATGAGTACGCCCGAATAACAGATGTGGTGTTCACACCAGCCCCTGCCTGATGGCATACGCCACCGCCGCCGCCCGGCCCGGCACGTCCAGCTTGACGAAGATGTTGCTCAGGTGGCGGTTGACGGTGCGCGGGCTGATGACGAGGGCTTCGGCTACCTCACGGTCGGTATGGCCCTCGGCGACGAGGCGCAGCACTTCGCGCTCTCGTTTCGTCAGGCTCAGATCAAGCTGGTAGCCGGGGGGCGCAAGCTGCTCTATGGCGAACTGTAGCTCTGCTTTCCCCTGCGC
>CADDYT010000020.1 GCA_902810755.1 Chloroflexota bacterium | reverse complement strand
CATGCCGTAAAAAAGGCATGCCCTATCTGGTGTTACCCGGAGATATGCAGCACGGCTTTGCCGCTGATCTGGCGATTCAACAGCTTTTGTGCGATTTCGCCGATCTGTGTCCAGGGGGCCTGGACGGTAATGTCCGGGTGCAGGGTACCGTCGGCCACCATACGGGCGAGGCGAGCGAGGTCCGCGGACCCTGGATTGCGCGCAAGCTCGGCGAAGAGGATGAAGCCGTAGAGGGTTGCGCCGCCGGTCAGGAAGAATTTTCTGGCGTCGAAGGTGACCTCGCCGGAGCCGGAACTGCCAAAGGAGACGCACACGCCCCAGGGCTTGAGCATCCCCAGCGCGTTAGCGAGCGCCTTACCGCCTACGGATTCGAGAATATGGTCGTAAGGGCCGAACTCTGCCGCGTTGGCCAGGTCTGCGCTGACGATAACCCGTTCCGCGCCGGCCTGCTTCACCATGCTCGTCAACTGCTCGCGCCGCACGACCCCGACGACGCGCGCGCCCATCTGCCGGCCGATCTGCACGGCAAGATGGCCGACACCGCCAGAGGCCCCATTGATCAGCACGAGCTTCCCGAGCAGGGAGCCGCCCTTCTCAAGCGCGCGCAGGGCGGTTAGCCCCGCGACAGGTAGCGTGGAAGCCTGGGCGAACGAGACCGTTGCAGGAAGCTCCGCCAGGATGTTGGTCGGAGCGGCGACGACCTGCGCCCAGGCGCCGGAATCGAGCATGCCAACCACGCGCGCACCCTGATGTGGCCCTCTACCGCTCGCCGCCGCCCGCTCAACCACACCGGCGAAATCCCAGCCGGGGCGGTAGCCTGCCTCTGCCGTCTGTGAGCGGCGCACTTCGCCCAGATTGAGCGAGATAGCCTCAACGCGCACCAGCGCATCGTCTGGCCCGGCTGTCGGGTAGGCCACCTCGCGTATGGCCAGCCTTCCCGGCGCGCCCGGCTCAACGACAACCGCCTGTATGTTTGTCATAAGCTTATCCTGTTCCGCTAAGCTCTGTAAGCCTACACGCCCGCTTCGACCTTATGCGTATATGTGGCGATGAAGTCGAGAACCTGCCGCCAGGCTTCTGCCGAGGCTTCGGCGAACTCGGCGGAGCGGCGGTCGAAGAAGCTGTGTGGCGCGTTGGGATAGATGACGATCTGGTTGGGAATATGCGCCTGATCCAGTTTCTGCTTGAACTCCTCGACGGCGCTGACCGGGATGCCCTGATCCGCCCCACCGAAGAGGCCGAGGACGGGATATTTGATCTCCTGCGCGACATCCAGCACGGTCTTATCGCCTACAAGGGCGCGGGTCAGGCCAGCATAGAAGCCGATAACGCCTGCGAGGCCCAGATTGGGGCGCGTACCGGTGAGGAAGGAGAGCGAGCCGCCCATACAGAAGCCAAGCGTGAAGGTGGCGTTGTTCGCTCCCTGTCCCTCGCGCAGGCGGGTCAGTCCAGCCTGTACATCCTGCTGGAAGGTCGCAGCCTGCATCTGCTGAACATGGGGCCAGAACTCAAACGAGTCGTCGCGGGCCGTCAGCCCGGCGGTGCGGCCAAAATAGTCGATTGCCAGCGCGCCGATGCCCTGTTCGGCGAAGCGCAGGGCCAGGTCCTTGTAGAACTGGTGCAGGCCGCGTACATCGGGGAAAATTAATACCTGCGCCTCCTTCGAGTGTTCAGGGTACGCCTGGTAGGCGGCAAATCGCGTGCCGTCGGCGGCTGTCAGAACGAGGTCTTCTCCGCGAGCGTTCCCCGTCGGCATTGGCGGGACAGGCGGACGAGCTTCACTGTCGTAACACATCGTTGTTTTCCCTCCATGAAATTGCTACATGCGCTAAAACAGCGCGCGCGTCAATCCACCATCCACCTGGATGGTGGTGCCGGTGATATATCCGGCCTGCTCCGAAGCCAGAAAGGCGACGAGCGCGGCCAGCTCTTCAGGTTTGCCGATGCGCCCCATAGGAATATCACGAGATGCCTCTCGCAACACCTCCTCTTCGCTCATACCCTGCTGCACTTTTTCCTCTATGCGCGTTATCTGGCGAATGCGGTCTGTCAGAATGCGGCCAGGGCAGACGTTGTTCACTGTAATGTTATCGGGCGCCAGTTCGATGGAGAGCGTCTTTGCCAGCCCGACTACGCCGGTGCGAATGGCGTTGGAGAGCAGCAGTCCATCGATCGGCACTTTCACCGATGTACTCACAATATTAATAATACGTCCCTGTTGCAATTTGCGCATGTGCGGAAGTACCAGCCGCACCATTCGCACATTGCTGAGCAGGTTCAACTGGAAAGCGGCTTCCCACTGCGCGTCGCCGAACTGCTCAAACGTTCCCGGCGGCGGCCCGCCGGCGTTGTTGACCAGGATGTCAACGCGGCCAAATTCGCGCACAGTCGCGTCGACGATGGCTGCTAAATCGTTCGGCTTTGTCACGTCGGTGGGGACAGCCAGCACTTTGCTACCCGTCTTATCACGAATGTCACGGGCGGTCTGTTCCAGTTGCTGCCTGTTGCGCGAACCGATAACGACCCACGCGCCTTCAGCCGCTAAAGCTTCGGCGCTGGCTCGTCCCAGCCCCTTGCTTGCCGCCAGTACAATCGCCACTTTGTCCTGCAATCCCAGATTCATACTGTGAGTTTCCCCCTTTGCTAAACATTATCCAAAAAGCACTTCTGGCGCGGGCGCGGCTTCCTCTGCCTGTGCTTCGGCTTCGTCCTGCATGGCCCTGTAGGTATGTTTGTCGGCGCGACCGCCGGGGAGCAGGAACATGATGGCAAGGCCGATAGCGGCCAGGATCAGCGCCAGCAGGTAGACCCAGAAGAGGCTGTGCGAGAGCGCGGCCTGCAACTGTTGAAGGAAAGCGGCAGGCAGCAGGTTGCGCGCGCCCGGCGTGAGCAGGACATTGGCCTGGGCCACGTTGCGCGGCAGGCGAGCGGCAGCGTCGGCGAAGCGGGCAAAAATGGGCGGGAAGAGCGCCGCCATCTGCGCGTTCAGGATGGTACCCATTGCCGCTACCCCGACGGTGCCGCCGATGGAGCGGAAGAACTGCGTTGAGGCGGTAGCGACGCCGCGCTGCTTCCACGCCACCGCGTTCTGCACCGCCAGCAGCGTAGACGTGCTGACAAAGCCCAGTCCGGCCCCCGTGAGCAGCATGGCGATGACGATAAAAGGCAGGCTCGTACCGGGATTGAAGAGCGTGACCATCAGCGTGCCAATTGTTGACAGACCCATACCCAGAGAGGCGGTGACGCGATAGCCCAGGTTGATGACCAGCCTGCCGCAGATGGTGGCGGCAACCGGCCAGGCGAAGAGCAGCGGCATGAGCGAAATCCCGGCGCTGGTTGCTGTGCCGCCTTTGACGCCCTGGACAAAGAGCGGTATATAAGATGTCATGCCGAACATGAGGATGCCAAGCACGAGGCCGCCGATGCTGGAAACGGCGATGATGCGGTTCTTGAAAAGCGTCAAAGGCAGGATTGGTTCGGATGTGCGATATTCCTGATAGAGAAAGAGTCCGGTCAGGACGATGAAGAGCGCGAAGAGCAGAATGCTCTGCGCCGACCCCCACGCCCATGCTGTGCCGCCTTCCAGCAGGGCGAACAACAGCGCGACAATGCCGGCTGTCAGCGCGAACGTGCCGAAGTAGTCGAGCGAATGCTTTGTGCGCTCAACATGTTCCTTCAGGAACAGGAACAGCAGCAGGCCGGAGACGATGCCAAAGGGGATATTGATGTAGAACACCCAGCGCCACGAATAATGATCGACGATCAAGCCGCCCAGGGCGGGGCCAACTACGCTGGACAACCCCCAGACGCCGCTGAAGAGTCCCTGCACCCGCGCCCGCTCCTCAAGCTCAAAGATGTCGCCAATGATGGTCAGGACGATGGGCATGACCGCGCCCGCGCCCAGCCCTTGCAGCGCGCGGAAGAGAATCAGTTGCTCCATACTCTGTGAGGAACCGGAGAGGATGGAGCCAAGTAGAAACAGCGCAGTACCGAAAAGAAAGATCAATTTGCGCCCGTACAGGTCGGCAAGCTTGCCATAAATTGGTATCGTCGTGGTTGAAGTGAGAAGATAGGCTGAAAAAACCCATGAATAGAGAGAAATACCGCCTAACTTACCTACAATACTGGGCAATGCCGTACTGACAATGGTGCCATCCAGCGCCCCCAGAAACATGCCTAACATTAGTGCGATTGTCACAATAATTTTTGCTTGCCTGCTCATGCTAGCTCCCTTTTGAGAAGTTGAATACGAGGTCAGGATTGATTGCTCTAACCACAGGAAAAGAGATAGAACACATCCTCTTTTGAGAGAACACCCCGGCAATATCGCTTTATTCCGAAGTGGAAGTAGCTTACAATTGTGTAGTATATCGTTTCCCACCACCAGAGGCAAGAGAAAGCTGCCCACCTGTATCGGCGCTACTCGACTTATGGCAGCTTTTGGGGTACAATAGGCGGGGCGAAATTTTTCAATGAGTCTCTTGTGTTCTATATATGAATGGTACTGCTCTCTATGGCGGAAGATCAGGACAACCTACCAACACCACAACAACGCGCGCGTAAAGAGTTTGAGACGCTGTGCGCGGCGGGAGATGATGCCGCCATCGATCTGGGACGAGCGGCTCTGCTGATTGCCAGCGAGGAGTATCCAGACCTGGATATCGCGCACTACCTGGCGCAGCTTGACGTGCTGGCAATGCAGGTGCGCGCTGCCCTGGGCATGGTGGATGTGTCTGAAGATGCTGAACTGGCACGAGCGTTGCAGGAGTCAGGCCCGTTTTCCGTCATTGACGCTATCAATCAGGTTCTCTTTGTGCAGGAACGCTTTCGCGGCAGCAGCAAGGAGGATTACTACAATCCTCGTAACAGCTTTCTCAACGACGTGCTGGAGCGGCGTATCGGCATTCCCATCACGCTCTCGCTGGTCTATATCGAAGTGGGCCGCCGCCTGGGTGTGCAGATAGATGGCATCGGCATGCCGTTCCACTTCATCGTTGGCTATCGCCTGCCAGAGGGCAGAATCTATATCGACGCCTATGAACAGGGGCGTATCCTGACTGAGGAGGATTGTCGCGAGCGCATAAGCCGGTATTTCAAGGGCAAGGCGTATTTCAATCGGCGCTGGCTGCAACCCGTCAGTCACAGGCAGTTGCTGGTGCGCATGCTGGATAATTTGAAATATATTTATCTGGCGCGCGAGGACGATAAACGTGCGCTCTCGGTCTGTGATCGCCTGGTGCTGCTCGCGCCCGGATCGGCTGTCGAGCGGAGAGACCGGGGAAGGCTTTACCTGCGCCTCAAAATGTATGGGCGAGCGCTGCGCGACCTGAAAGCATACCTGGAACTGGCCCCGGAAGGCGAGGATGTCGAGGAGGTGCAGAAACAGGTACACGCCCTGCGCCAGTTTATCGCCATGATGAACTAAACGAAGCTTTGACGCGAAACGAGGAATCTGCTTGATTGTCTTCCATGCTCTCTGGGACCATCGTGTAACCAATCAACTCCATATCTGGGCCGAGTCATCACAACTGGCAATGATGCCGCGCCGCGCCGGGAAGACCGGCGTGCAGAAGAAGGCGCGCCGCCACCCCTTTGCGCTTACGTGTGATACGCTGCAAGAAGAATTCGGCAAACTTTCCGGCAGCTTACTGGCAGCCAGCGCAACTACAGGATCGCTCACCCTGCGCCTGCCATCCTCGTCGCGCGCTCCTCTCCCTTCACCCGAATTGATCCTTGAACGCGAAGCTGAGGAGCTGCAGGAGGTGGAACTGCGTCCCTGGCAGGTCGAGACCCTGGCCCTGGAGGCGGGCGAGGCGCTGGATTTTCTGCTCGCGCTGCCTAACGAAGCCCCCCATGGCTTCGCGTTCGGCAGTTCGCTCGCTTTCTGGCGCGAGGCGGCGAACTTCGCTCTTGCCCTGCTCTCTCGCCAGAGCTATGTCCCCACCCTGCACGAGCAGCGCCACAACGGCGCGCTCGCGCTGCACGCGGCCTGGGAAGCCGTATTGAGCGATGCCGATGCCGGGCGTTTGAGCGCGCTGGCAAAGGCCATGCCGCCGGTCTGCTGGTCATTTACTGGTCCCGGCGAGATGCGCGTCTCTGGCCCGCGCGAGATGCTCCTGCAATTCCTCAATCGCAGTATTGATGCCTTCGTGCGTGCCAGCCTGTCGCAGGCGGGCGTTATACCTGAGCGGCCTGACCGCGGCGCCATCTCGCTGCCAGAACAGTGGCTGCGCGCGCTCTCATCCGAAGATGCAACGCTCACCGCATCCTCGGCTGCGCTGAAAAGCTTTGCCAACTCTCTGCATTCCTGGCTCGATCAACTGCGACCTGTGGAGTCGAACGCGCCGTTCCGCACCTGTTTCCGGCTCACCGCGCCCGAAAGTGAGGAGGCCGGGCAGTGGCAACTGAGCTTCTACCTGCAGGCCAACGACGACCGCAGCCTGCTCGTCCCGGCAGAGATCATCTGGAAGGAACGTTCCGGTACGCTGACCTTCCTCAAACGTAAATTCGAGAATCCGCAGGAGCGCCTGCTGGCCGACCTCGGCAGAGCCTCGCGTCTCTTCCCCGCCCTTGAACAGAGCCTGCAAACGGCGCGTCCGAGCGAACTGCTGCTCTCAACCGATGAAGCCTACTCCTTCTTGCGCGAATCCGCCCCGTTGCTCGAACAGAGCGGCTTTGGCGTCCTCGTCCCCGCCTGGTGGCAGAAACCGGCGGCGCGTTTGGGGGTCAAGCTGAAGCTCAAAGGCCAGGCCAACGCTCAGATAAGCACCGGCTTGATGACCCTCGAAAACGTCATCTCCTATGACTGGACGGCTGCCATCGGCGATACCACGCTGACGGCGAAAGAGTTCGAGCGGCTGGTCAGGCTCAAGAGGCCGCTGGTGCAGGTGCGCGGCCAGTGGGTCGAACTGCGCCCGGAAGAGATCGAAAAAGCCATTGCTTTCTTTCGCAAGAAGCGTGCCAGCGGCCAGATGAGCCTGACCGAGGCCCTGCGTCTGGGCCTGGGCCAGGAAATATCCGAAGTGGGCCTGCCTGTCATCTCCATCGAGGGCGAAGGCTGGATAGACGACATGCTCAAGCGTCTCTCCAACCCCGCCGCCCTCTCGCTCATCGAGCCGCCGTACTCGTTTCATGGCCAGCTGCGCCCCTACCAGCAAAAGGGCCTCTCCTGGCTCGCCTTCCTCAAACAACTCGGCCTGGGAGCGTGTCTCGCGGACGATATGGGCCTTGGCAAAACGATCGAACTGATTTCTCTCTTACTGCATGATCGTGAAAACGGTGTACAAATATCAGGTTCCACGCTTTTGATCTGCCCCATGTCCATCGTCGGCAACTGGCAGAGAGAATTGCAACGCTTTGCGCCATCGTTGAGCGTGATGGTGCATCACGGGCATGACCGGCTTGCTGGTGAGGCGTTTATCGAGGAGACGCGCAGGCATGATGTGGTGATTACGACGTATGCGCTGGCGCTGCGCGACAAAGAGGATTTGCGCTCGCTTGACTGGGAGTATGTGGTGGTCGATGAGGCGCAGAATATCAAGAACGAGGCGGCGAAGCAGACGCAGGCGATTAAGAGTTTGAATGCGCGCCATCGTATTGCGCTGACGGGAACGCCGGTAGAGAACCGGTTGGCTGAATTGTGGTCGATTATGGAGTTCCTGAATCCGGGCTATCTCGGCTCCGGGCAGGATTTCCGCAAGCAGTTCGCCCTGCCGATTGAACGCTATCACGATGCTGAGAAGGCCGAAACGCTCAGACGGCTGATCCAACCCTTTGTGCTGCGCCGCTTGAAGACGGACAAAGCCATTATCCAGGACCTGCCAGATAAGATGGAGATGAAGGTCTTCTGCAACCTGACGCAGGAGCAGGCATCGCTCTACGAGGCGGTGGTGCAGGAGATGTTGGAGAAGATCGAGGAGGCCGATGGTATCGAGCGTCGCGGGCTGGTGCTGGCGGCGTTGATGAAACTCAAACAGGTCTGCAACCATCCTGCCCACTTTATCGGCGACGGCAGCCGATTAGCAGGCCGCTCCGGCAAGCTGGCGCGGCTGGAGGAGATGCTGGAAGAGGTGCTGGCGGAGGGCGATAAGGCGCTGATCTTCACGCAGTTTGCCGAGATGGGCGCAATGCTGCGACAGCACTTGCAGGAGACGCTGGGCTGCGAGGTGCTTTTCCTGCATGGCGGCACTAACAAGAAGCAACGCGACCTGATGGTGCAGCGTTTCCAGCAAGAGAAACGAGGCGCGCCCATCTTCATTCTCTCGCTCAAAGCGGGCGGCGTCGGCCTCAATCTGACGGCGGCCAACCACGTCTTCCATTTTGATCGCTGGTGGAATCCGGCGGTAGAGAACCAGGCGACGGACAGGGCATTCCGTATCGGGCAACAGCGCAATGTGCAGGTTCACAAATTTGTCTGCGTCGGCACGCTGGAAGAGCGCATCGATGCAATGATCGAGCAGAAGAAAGAACTGGCCGAACGCATTATTGGCAGCGGCGAAAACTGGCTGACCGAGCTATCAACAGCCGAGTTGAAAGACCTGTTCAGGCTGAGTCGCGAGGCCGTTGTTGAATAGCGTGTCGAATAGAGGAGCATCAGAGATGGGTAAATGGGACGGCTGGTACGACGATGAAGAGAGCGAATGGGATTATTACCGTCCGAGCCAGCCAAGACGAGTCGAAGGCGGTATCAAAGCGAAGAGCGAGCGAGGGGCCATCGGCGAGACGTGGTGGTCGAAACGCTGGGTGGGCGTCCTCGAATCCTTCGGCATGGGAACGCGCCTCACACGCGGGCGCAACTACGCTCGCCAGGGACAGGTGCTTTCAATCGACGTTGAGCCGGGCGTCGTCAAGGCAAAAGTGCAGGGGTCGATGCCCAGGCCCTACAACGTCACCATTCGCCTGCAACCGCTTACCGATAGAGACTGGGAAAAGGTCATCGCGGCGATGGCGTCCCAGGCCCTCTTCGCCGCGAAATTGCTGGCTGGCGAGATGCCAGAAAACATTGAGGAGGCATTCAGTGCCGTCCATGTCTCGCTCTTCCCCACCAGAGGCGCAGAACTGATCACGGACTGCTCCTGCCCCGACTGGGCCAATCCCTGCAAGCACATCGCTGCCGTCTACTACCTGCTGGCCGAACGCTTCGACGAAGACCCCTTCCTCATCTTCAAACTGCGAGGTCGCAGCAAAGAACAGATCATCCAATCCCTGCGCGAAAAACGCAGCGCCGCCCTGCCAGCCGAAGAAGTCAGTGCTTCAGCGAGCGAGACAGCGGCAGTTCCTGAAGAGAGCCTCGCCCTCGAAGACTATCTCTCCACCTTCTGGCAGACTGGCGAAGAACTGACGACCTTCACCGCCAGCACTTTAGCACCCGGCATCGACAAAGCCATCCTCAAACGATTGGGACAGGCCCCCTTCTCCGTCGGCACGCAAAATCTGACTGCGTTGCTGTCCAGGGCATATGATGCGGTGGACAATGCGGTGGCGCGCAAGCTGGCGGAAGAGGAGTGATTAGCGGGGCCAGTTGACTGCAACGGCCATCAATCTATCTGCCAGCGAGCCGCTTGCTACCGTACAAAAACCTTTTGACGTTAAGCTATAGTCAGCGTTCTCGGTGGCGCAACAGGCTCGTTATCGGCAAGAGCAGCCATAACCCGGCTTTCGATGGCATCCTGCCCTTGCTTAACTGCTTCTTCGTAGGTCTTGCCGTGCGTCATGCAGCCGGGAAGTTCGGAAACGGATCCCACGTAAATGTTATCTTGCGCATCCCACAGGATGTTCATTGAATACTGTTTAATGTCTGCCTGATTCATTTCATCTTCTCCAGCTTTCTCGATGCGTCCTTATACTACTCCTCTTCAATCATCACCGTCCCCGCAGAGCCATCGACCGTAATACGTTGGCCCGTCATAATCCGTTCGGTTGCCTCCGGGACGCCAACAACTGCCGGGATGCCGTATTCGCGGGCGACGACGGCTCCGTGGGAGATGGAGCCGCCCATTTCCATGACGAGGCCACCGGCGGTGAGGAAAAGCGGGGTCCAGCCGGGGTCGGTGGAGGGGGCGACGAGAATTTCGCCGGGGGCCAGCTTTGCCCCGGTTGGGTCGAGGATGACGCGGGCGAGGGCGGTGACGCTGCCGGGAGAGGCTGGCGTTCCCTGCAGGATTTCGCCTGTTGTGGTAGTGGGCTGTGTTTGTGCTGCCGGTTCGGTGCCGTCGGAGAGCAGGACACGGGGGATGTAGCGGCGCTTTAGCTCTTGCTCGTAGTCGGCGCGCCGTTCGCGGACGGTTGGACGCATGTCCGCCCCGGCGAGGGCCGCTCGCGCTTCCTGCGGCGTCAGGAAGAGGATGTCTTCTGCCGCTTCCAGCCGTTCCGCCTTTGCCAGAGTTTCGCCAACGGGCCAGAGCAACTGGCGGGTGCGGGCCAGTACCAGGACAATGCAGTATTTTGGCTTTTCCCGCAGGCCGACGAGGGCGCGGGTACGCTTCAGGCAGAATTTCACCAGCAGGCCGAGTCGGCGGCTTTTCTGGCGCGCTCGCCGGATCAGTTCGGCTACCATTGCCTCGGCTTCCTGTGCGCTGCGTTGAAATTGCACATCCGGGGCAAAGGCCGCGTCAGTCAATTCGAGGTAATTGGCGAGCGCGCCGAGCAGGTGGGTAGGGTCTTCTGACCAGCGGGGCAGACCGAGGTCGATTTCTGCTACTGCGCGATGCCCGTAGGTGCGCAGAAAATTTGCCAGCCCTTGCTGGAGCGTTGGCGGCAGGTTTCCCGCACGATACTCCTGCGCTAGCTGTTCCGCTGATGTCTCGCGAACGTGTTGGGCCGCGAGCGCATCGGCCCGCACCTGCTGCGCCAGCGCCCAGAGCGCGAGGTCCATCTCTGTTGTCGGATTGTAGGGAAGCCCTCGTAAGACTACCTGCAATTCGTCGGGCGTGGCGAGGTCTTTCAGGAGCCTGTTCGTCAGGCTGTAACTGCCGAGGCCACCTATGAGAATTGGCCCAAGATTGGGGAAGAGCGATCCTGTAGAGTTGAGCAGAAGGTCTTCATAAGCGTTCAAACACTCTTCTGCGTTTGTCGGTATCTTATCCATTGCCCGGAAGTTCGCTTCCCATCGCTCCAATCGTTTTCGCGCTGTTGAGGGATGCACGAGGGCCTGGATGATGAGCGGCAGAAAACGCTTTTTGATGAGCAACTGGAACATGAGCCGGAGAACTGGTCGGCGCGAGCTGGAAACGAGAGACAGGCGCGGGTCAGTAACAGCCTGTTCAAGAGGAAGGGCGGAGCGAGCCTCCCCGAAACGTGCCACGACGCCGATGATTGCGGCGCGCCCCAGCGGGTGACGCAGCAACGGGGTAACGTCGATGAAGAGGCGAGACGCCGCTACTGCAAGGGCTGCCGGTCCCTGGAGAGGATCGCGGGTTGGATACCCCAGCAGCTTCGACAGTGAAGAACCAAACAGCCGGAAAGCCGCAATGCCCATAGGCGTAAAGGGCCGGAAGACTCCCTGAAAGACGCTGAGGGAGAAGTAGGCGCGCAGGACATCATCGGTTTGCGGGGCGGTATCGGGCAGCGGGAAGAGGGTGGTAATCGGTCGGGCCTGCGTGAGCCAGATGCGGCCGTCGGCGTCAATGGCCCACTCTGTATCCTGCGGCGCGCCATAATGCGCCTCGACTCGCGCTCCCAACTGAGCAAGGGCGCGTAGTTGCTCATCGGAGAGACAGGCTTCGTTGCTGCCTTCGGCCCGCTCGATACGCTGCGTGCCGCCGCCTGCGCTGGCCCGAATCACGATACGTTTGTCGCCCGGTCGGCGCTCGACAATCTCACCGGTAGGAGTATTGACCACAAAGTGATCGGGGTTGACCGCGCCGGAGACGACCGCTTCGCCCAGACCCGGACTGGCATCAATCACTGCCTGCCGACGTTTGCCCGTCACGGGGTTTGCGGTGAAGAGGACGCCCGCTACGGCGGCATCGACCATACGCTGAACGGCAACGGCGAGGCTCACGCTGCGGGGATCGATGTTGTTGCTGGCGCGATAGCTCACCGCGCGCTCCGTCCAGAGCGAGGCCCAGCAGCGGCGCACGGCATCCAGCACGGCCTCGCCGCCAACAATGTTGAGATACGTGTCCTGCTGGCCTGCGAAGCTGGCAAAGGGCAGGTCTTCAGCCGTAGCCGAGGAGCGCACAGCAACCGGCACGTCCGCACCTTTGCCCAATGCCTGGTATGCCCTGGTAATTGCTTCGGCTACGGCATCTGGAACTGGCGCGGCCAGCAGCCTGTCCCTCGCGGCGGCAGCCAACTCTGCCAGTCGCGATGTATTGCCGGTACTCGTGGCAGCAATTTCGTCAAGGATAGATTCAAGGTTGGCTCCTGCCGCTACCAGCATATAAGCCGTTGTGGTGACGCAGAAACCTGGCGGTACGGGCAGCCCGGCGCGTGTCATCTCGCCCAGATTCGCCGCCTTGCCCCCAACACGGGCGAGCGAGGCGCGCTCTATGGCGTTGAAGGGGAGAACAATGGCGCCGGTCTGAATGTCGCTATTCTCCTGGGCCTGACTCTGGATGCTCATGCTGCCTCCTTCTCTCACCAGCTTCGGCCAGCAGGATCATCGCCTGTGTGACAATCGCCTGCTCCTCTGCCGAGAGATATTCCATGACGGTTATCTGCGCGTCCGCACGCTGCCGCTCAAGCACGGCGATCAGTGCGCGGCCACTATCGGTAATTGCCACACGCTTCACCCGCCGGTCGTGTTCGTCCTCGTGTCGGCTGATCAGCCGGCGCTCGACTAACTGGTCAAGCAGACGACTGGTGGCCGACGTCGAGCGTCCCAGTATCTCGCTCATCTGCTTGATCGTCAGTTCGCCTTCTCTATCGAGCAGGAGCAACGTGCCTAACTGAGGCAGCGAGAAGTCGAAGTTTCCGAACGTGTGCAAAATATTAAAGATGAACTCGCGCACGATGGCCCGCCGAAACTGGCCGATGCTGCGCGCAATGGTCTCACGATCGCTGTGCGTAATTCCCTGTACCCTCCCAGAATTTGCGTTTCAACAATATTTGCGTTATTAAGATAGTAGCATAAATGCAAATAAATAACAAGACTCTGCCGCTCTCTGTGCGCTATCGTCTGAAAATGGATGATCGTCCTTCCGTGAGAAGGTGGGACCACCGCAGAGAAGCGTATACATAGTTCTCATATTCCATACTAACATTGACGTAAACGTTAATCTTTGATATACTAAAGACAAAGCTTGTAGGCAGAGAAAGTGTGATGTCCGCTTGTTTCAAAGGAGAAGAATGATGATGGTCGGCGCTGATCCGGTGCATGCAGATGCGGGCAAGGTGTATACAATTGAGCAGGTGGCGACACGCACAGGGTTGACCAAGCGCACGCTGCGCTATTACGAAGAGGTCGGGCTGTTACCGCCCACCGAACGGACGGAGGGCAACTATCGGCAATATAGCGAGGCAGATGTTCAGCGCATTGAACACATTAAGAAGTTGCGCGAGCTGCTCGGCTTCTCCCTCAGCGATATTCGCGAGATGCTGGAAGCCGATGACGAGCGCGGGCAGATCAAGGAGGCATATCAACATGCCACCGAGGTCGCGGCCAAACTGGCGCAGTTAGATCGCTCGGATGAACTGATCCAGAAACAACTGCGCCTCATCGAGCAGAAAATCGAGGGGCTGGAGCAGATGCGCCAACCCTTGCTGGAAAAACTCGAACGCCACAGGCAGACACGTCAGAAACTTTTAACTGTGAAAGCTTCTACGGAAAACGAACAATAACTGATCTTTCATATGCTGTAATCAGATGGGATTTCTTGTTTTATGCAAACATTACCTGGAAGTCAACAGAGATCGCAAGTAACGATTGCGGTCAGTGATGAGACACAGCAGGCGAAGGGCCTGCTGCGCGCTTTTGTGGCCCTGCGCCATCGCAATTTTCGCCTCTTCTGGTTTGGTCAGCTTATTTCCCTGATCGGTACCTGGATGCAAACAACGGCGCAGGCCTGGCTGGTACTGGAGCTGACGCACAGCGCGTGGTGGCTTGGCCTGGTGGGTGCGCTGCAATTTCTGCCTGTGATGTTCTTCGCGCTCTTCGGTGGCGTGCTGGCAGACCGCCTGCCCAAACGTAGCGTCCTTATATTCACGCAATCGTCGGCCATGATTCAGGCGTTTATCCTCTGGATACTGGTGGCAACGGGCGAGGTACGCATCTGGCACGTGATGATTCTGGCTCTGCTGCTCGGCATTACCAACGCGCTGGATATGCCTACACGACAGGCATTCGTCGTCGAGATGGTGGGCCGCGCTGACCTGCCCAACGCTATCGCCCTGAACTCGTCACTCTTCAACATGGCGCGTATCATCGGCCCCGGCATCGGCGGCATTCTCATCGCCTGGCTGGGTGTTGCCCCGCTCTTCCTGCTGAACGCCCTCAGCTTCATCGCCGTCATCATCGGTCTGGCCATGATCGATATGAAGCAACTGCATGGACGCGCCAGCAATCTGAAAGCTATCGAAGGAGGGGCCATCGCGAGGCCGCGCACGCTGGAAAGCCTGCGCGAAGGGCTGGTCTATTCCTGGCGCACGCCCTCGATTCTGCTTATTATTGCCGTGATGGGCGTCGTCTCCCTCTTCGGCATCAACTTTAACGTTGTGCTGCCGCTTTTTGCCACCGACGTGCTGCATGTTGGCGCGGTGGGCTTCGGCTTCATTTCGTCAGCCTTTGGCATCGGTTCGCTGATTGCGGCGCTCTGGCTGGCGTGGGGCAATAACCGGCCCAGCATTGCGCAGTTGCTGGTGGGCGCGACCGCTTTCTGCGTCTTCGAGGCTCTGTTCGCCATCTCGCAGTGGTATCTCCTCTCGCTGGCGCTGATCGCGGCGGTCGGTTTCGCGCAGATCATGTTTTCAGCGATCTCCAATACCACCCTGCAAACCGTTGCGCCAGATCGTCTGCGCGGTCGCGTGATGAGCGCCTACATGCTGGTCTTTGCCGGGACGACACCGCTTGGCAATCTCTTTACCGGCGGTCTCGCCCACTTCTTTGGCGCGCCCATCGCCCTGCTTATCGATGCACTGATTAGCCTGGCCGCAGCCATCGGCGGCTGGTTCTATCGCAAACCGGCGGAGAAAAGCCTTGCAGCAGCCGACCTACTCACCGACTAGCTGGCGCATCTACTCGCTCAGCATCGCGGACCAGCAGCAGCATATCGAGCGGAGCGAATCGCTGCTGGCCGAAGCCGCACCGGGCGTACCCGCCACGCTCTACTGGTCGCAGGCCGAACGTCCGGGGCTGGTGCTGGGCTTTTCGCAGAAGCCCGGCGTTCTCAACGCAGAGGCTCTGGCGGCATACTCGCTGCCTGTCTATCGTCGCAAGGCCGGGGGAACTGCCGTGCTGGTCGGCCCCCACCTGCTCAGCCTGGATGTTTTGCTACCGGCAGGCCATCCCTTGATTCTGGCCGATATCGTAGAGTCCTATCGCTGGTTTGGTGAAGCCTGGGTCGCTGCCTTGCGGGAACTGGGCCTGGAGACACGCAGCGTACCGGTGGCCGAGGCGCACGAACAGCGGGCCTTGCTTAAGCAGCCGGAGACCGCGCAGCGCGAGGTCATCCTGCGCCGCGCCTGCTACGGCTCGCTCTCCCCCTATGAAGTCGTCGCGGGGCGGGGGCAGCGCAAAGTGGTCGGGCTGGATATGGTGCGCCGCCGTGCTGGCTGCCTCTTACAGGCAGGTGTGTTGCTGCGCCGGGAAACCGAAACGCTGGCGCAACTGCTGGGACACACGCCCGAAGAGCAGGCCATCCTGCGTGAAGGGCTGCGCGAGCGCGCTGTCGGACTGGACAGCCTGGCAGGCCGCGCCGTTTCGGCACAGGAAGTGATCGCCGCCTTTGAAAAGGTCATACAAACTTGACACCCGCCAGACTTTCATCCTATGCTATAGTGAACGAACTTTCTATATCGCACCTATGAAGAACCAGTCCGCTTACCGATCTGGTTGGTTCGAGTACATCTATTGAAAAGAGGTTTTACCGTATGGCTTATAAAGAAGCTCCCGGCGCCGTGCAGATGGTGACTGAACCCGATTTTGAGGCAATGGTCGTGGGAGCGCATCCCGATGATGCAGATTTCGCCGCAGCCGCCACCAGCGCCCTGTGGGCGAAGCAGGGCAAAAAAATTGTCTGGGTCATTATGACCGACGGAGCCGAAGGCAGCGAAGTTCCCGGTCTGGTCGACACCGATCTCATGCTGCAACGCGAGCAGGAGCAGCGCGCCGCCGCCGAAGTGCTGGGCGTGCAGGCAGTAGAATTCCTGCGTTTCCACGATGGACACCTGACCAATAACGAGGAGGCGCGTAAGGCTGTTGTGCGGCTCATCCGCAAATATCGCCCGCGCGTCGTCTTCACCCATGATCCAGAGCGGCACATCTTCGCCCCCGATCCCGACGAGCAGCCGGAAGAGACGGCTTACATCAATCATCCCGACCACCGCGCGACGGGCAATATTGTGCTGGATGCTATCTTTCCTGCCGCCGGTAATCCCCGTTCCTACCGCGAACTGCTGGCCGAGGGCTTTCTGCCCTACCGCCCCCACGAACTCTACCTCTGGGGCAGCACAAAAGTGAACACCTATATCGATGTCAGCGAGACCATTGATCTGAAGGCAAAGGGCCTGAAATGCCACGTCTCCCAGTTCGGGCCAGACGCGGATATGACCGAACGCCTGCGCAGGTGGAGCGAGGGGACGGCAAAAGAGGCCAGAGAGAAAAAGGGTCTCAACATGCAACACGCCGAGGGCTTCCGCCGCATCAAACTCTACATCCCGAAAAAGGAAGAGGCGATGAACGAGCAAGCTGAGGAAGCCGAAGCGTAAATCTATCGCAGGCCCCCTGCCCGTCCTGTGGGTCTTACAACGAACGGCCCAGAAAGCCCTCGTCTTTTAAGTGGGGGATGAATGGGCCGACCGCTCTGGCTGATTGGGTTGTGTGATAGACTGGCCCTAAGAATCTAGACACAGAAGGAGGCTGAAAGAAACATCGTATTGATGAACTCTATACGCAATATCTCTTTTATGGCGCGCGGAAAATCGCCGCGCAGTTACAACAAGAAGGGATGAGCGTCAACCGAAAAACGGTAGGACGATATATGAGCGAGATGGACATCGCGGCGATTTATCTCGCGCCAAATCTGAGTAAGCGCAATCAGAAAGAGGAGGTGTATCCGTAGCCTTTTGTACTCACTGCTGCGCAACGCGCGGGCAGGCCGTGCCGTTGATCTGGAATAGCGATCGAGGCAGCCACTTTACCGGTCCGCAGTATTGCCAACTCTTACTGGATGCCCACGTGCAGATCAGCATGGATGGCAAAGGACGAGCATTAGACGATATTTTTACGGAGCGGGTGAGTCGCACCGTCAAGGAAGAGGTCTATCTCCATGACTACGTCTCACCCTGTAAGGCCCGGCAGTCCTTAACGCGCTATTTCGAATTCTATAACTTTGAACGTCCTCATCAGGCACTCGATTACCAGTGTCCGGCTTCGGTGTATTTTCGCAAAGGATCAATAGGAGAAGATGCTGATCTCCTGGTCGCGCGCTCATGACCGCCACACGCTGCATCAATAGTGTCAAGGCGTCTGAGTAGCGTGGTCAGGGACTATGAAATGCAACAGGAGCAGGAAGAATACCAGCAGCTCGTGGAACGCTTGGACCGCTCAGCAGATCCAGCGTGCGGGAAACTGTGCGCGTTTTGAACACCGCTCCTGGCACGGTGGAAGTGTGTGACCCACGGGATGCGCAACAGATGTGAGAAGAAACAAGGGAGACGTTTATGACTCAAATCCATTACATCAACCAGGAGGCAGACGTATGAACTTAGCGGGAACTCCTGGCTCAAAGCGAGAGACCTGGGGGCGCTTGATCAGTACCCTTTTGCTGGCCCTGGTCCCTGTTGGTGCATTCACCTATGGAGCTTTGGCTTTCGTCATCGCCGCCGGGTGGGCAAAGTCGCCTGTCAATCGGGTTGCGGCCTTTCTCATCGGTGCAGCGATCGGGGAACTGGTTGCTCTGGGGCTACTGGCCTGGCGGTTGCAGAGACGCGGGAGAACGTTGCGTGATCTTGGACTGGGGCGAGTAACGACGTGGCAGGCCGTTGCCCTAGGGGTCGTCGTCGCGGTGTTCTACAGTGGATGGACGGTCTTCAGTCTGCATCTGGGTCAGCACCTGCTCGAATTCTCCTGGCTCAAACTGGTTGCCATTGCAACGGCGCTAGTGGCGGGGGTGGTCGAGGAGACGCTCTTCCGCGGCTATGTGATGACCAGTCTGGCAGAGATGGGCTATGGTCGGGTCGTCCAGACCTTGCTGAGTGGTCTGCTGTTTGGTCTCGTCCACTTTTATGGCTTCGCTGGTCTCGAAGCCGCGCTGGCGGCCCAGGGCCTGACTTTTCTGCTGGGGATCGCGCTGGCAATCACGTATCTGGTCGGCAGACGCAGTCTGACACCGGTCATCATCAGTCATACCTTGACGGATCTCGTCCTCGAACCCTGGCTGTTGTTGAGTGTGTTCCATTGAGATCCTGCTTGTGCTGGCACTCCAGCAGTGTGCCAAACGCCCAGGCCTGGGGACAAATTGAGGTAGCGCCGCTGCGTGCGTTCAATTTTGTCACAATGCTCATTCCTTACGTACATCGCTCTAGTATCTGGAAAAGAGGAAGTAACTCTTATTTTCGCCCATTTTTCTGTTTTTGACAACCTGGGCCACCTTAGTTGAACATCCTGCATCTTGCGCTCCAATCCTTTTCCAATGGTGCTGTGGGGTACACGGGAACCAGCAACCTTGTGTGGCAAAATGCTTCTGGATAGATCGCCTCTCCTGCCGCTGCCAAACGGCGTAGCAGCAAGCGAGTTGGGTGAAGGAAGAACCCCCACGCCTTGAGGTTGGGGAGTGTCAGATCGTATGGTACAATATTGTGGCAGAGATAACTTCCGTGCAAAAACACGAGGGTACTCTCGTTGTACTATGTTGTTTCGGGAGAGATGCTATGGCTCTGGACGTGGAATTGTACCGCCGCACCGTCTATGTTCCGGGCGGACAGGGGCCAGAACGCACGCTGCGCCGCCTGAGCGTCATCGATATCCAGCCGGAGGGGGCGACGCGCACGCTGGTGCTGGTGCATGGCTATGGCGGCAGCGCGCTGCAGTGGCTCTACCAGCTGCGTTTCTTCGGCCAGACCATGCGCGTCGTGGCCCCTGACCTGCGCGGTCACGGCCACAGCGACGACCCTTCCGCGCTGCCCATGAGCATGGAAGGGCTGGTGGATGATCTGGATACCGTGCTTGACGCCTTGCAGGTGCAACGTCCCTTCGCGCTCATTGCCCACTCCTTCGGCGGCGCGGTTGCCACCGAGTACGCCTTGCGCCATCCCGAAGACGTGAGCGAACTCGTCTTACTCGGCGTCCCTTCGCGCTTCATTATCCGCCCTGTTCTGCGCAGGTTGATGCGCATTCCCGACCCGCTATTCACCGGCATCGCGAAACGCATACGTGTTGCCCTGTTTGCCTCGCAGCGCACGCTCAGCCGGATGCATGATCGTGTGATGGCTCCCTGGCGCGGCGACGAACGGCTGCAACTGCTGCGCGTTCCCACACTGGTGGTGCTGGGGCAGCGCGACACCGTTTTCATGCGCCAGCACTACGAGGATGTCGCGCGCAGCATCCCCGGCGCGCACAACGTCGTCATCCCCGTCTCTGCTCATCTCGTGCAGCTTGAGCGGCCCGATGCTGTCAACCGCGCCATTCGCCGTTTCATTGAGCCGAAGCAGAAAAGCGCAAAGGAAGCGGTCAGCTTTCTCAGCAACTTCCATCCCGGCGACCATACACACGAAACCGGCACCGGCATGGTGGAGGCTCGTCAGACGCCGGCAACTCGCCTGGCCGAGATGCCCTGGTTGCAATACTACGACCGTGATGTGCCGGAACAGCTTCCCCTGCCGAAGCAACTGCTGCACGAGATGCTGAGCGATGCCGCGCAGGATTTTCCACAGCGCACCGCCCTGCACTTCTTCGGCCAGCAGATCAGCTATCGCGAACTGGACTCGCTGAGCAATCGCTTTGCCCATGCCCTGAGAAACCTGGGGCTGAACAGGGGAGACCGCGTGGCCGTTGTCCTGCCCAATATTCCGCAGTTCGTCATTGCCTTTTATGGCACGCTCAAAGCTGGCGGCGTCCCTGTCCTCGGCAGCCCGCTTTCCAACGAAGAGGAGATCGCCTACCAGATGCGCGATTCCGGCGCGCGTGTCCTGCTCACACTCAACTCCTACCGCGACCGCATCGAGTGTATCTGCGCCAACACACAGATTGAGCAGGTGATTTATACCGACGTGCGCGAATACCTGCCCCTTCGCCAGCGCGTGCTGCTGGCAAGCCTGGTTGATGGTAGGTCACCTGATACGCCAGGCGCGCAGCCACAAGAGAACAGCAATGGAGCAGCGCCAGAAAGTTTGCCGCCCATCCCTGTCGCATCTGTCGCTTCGAAATCACGACAGGAACACGCATTTCAGCCACTTGTGCGCCGCCAACCTGCTACAGTGCTGGAAAGCGGCGCAACGTCGCGCGACCTCGCCATTTTGCAATATACTTCCGGCACGACCGACAGCCCGAAAGGCGTCATGCTCACTCACGGCAACCTGATGATAAATGTCTCTCAGGTGCGCCACTGGATACCCGATGCCCGGCGCGGGCGCGAGGTGGTTCTCTGCGTTCTGCCGCTCTCCCACTCCTACGGCGTGACCGATTGTCTCAACCTGCCGGTATCTCTTGCCGCCTCCATCGTGCTGCTGCCCACTGCTCGCATCGATGAGTTGCTCAAAGCCATCAAGCACTCCCATCCCAGTATCTTTCCCGGCATCCCGTCGCTCTATCTCGCCATTGCCAACTATCCCCACGTGCGCTCCTATGGCGTTGGCTCCATTCGCACCTGCGTTAGCGGCTCCGCCCCCCTGCCCGTCGAGGTGCAGGAAGCCTTTGAAAAGCTCACGCGCGGGCGGCTCGTCGAGGGCTACGGCCTGACCGAAGCCTCGCCGGTCACGCACGCCAACCCGCTCAAGGGCGAGCGTCACGTTGGCAGTATCGGCATCCCTTTGCCCGGCACCAATGCCCGCGTCGTCGACTGGAAGACTGGCGAGCCATTGCCGCCCGGCGAGGTCGGCGAACTGCTCATTCGCGGCCCGCAGGTTATGCAGGGCTACTGGAACATGCCAGCCGAAACGGCCCAGACGCTCAAAGACGGCTGGTTGCACACCGGCGACCTGGCCGTGATGGACGAAGACGGCTTCTTCTCCATTATCGAGCGCAAAAAAGACATCATCCTCTCCGGCCCCTACAATGTCTACCCCCGCGACGTTGAAGAGGTGCTGTACGAACACCCCAAAGTGCTGGAGGCCGCCGTCGTCAGCACGCCTGCCCCCGACGGCAACGGCTCAGAAGCTGCTTCGCCCTTTATCAAAGCCGTCGTCGTCCTCAAACGCGGCGAAAAGGCCAGCGCCGAGGAACTGCTCGCCCTCTGCCGCGAGCGTCTCGACGCCTACAAAGTTCCCCGGCAGATCGAATTTCGCTCCGAACTGCCCAAAAACATCGTTGGCAAGGTACTGCGGCGGTTGCTGGTTGAGCCGTAACACGTCCAGGCCAATCATCGTCGGCATGTCATGCTGAGCGCAGCGAAGAATGATATGGGAAAGGTCGCTTTTCATGGCAAGTCACTACCGGTCAGGAATCATTTTCTGGTAGAGCGCCTGAAAGGTTTGCCCCTGCACAGTCATACGATTCTGGTAGGTAATCAATGGGAGCGCGGTGTTGGTGACGGTGTATTGCATAGAGGCAAAGATGCCGTTGGCGGCAAGCGTCTGCAAGGCTCTGGTCGTCCACTGCGACATGAAGGCGGCGTTATCGTATTTGTGGTCGGGATAGGGCTGGCCATTGCTTTGCACCGACTGGTCGGCGGCATAATTCCATTCGGTAATCATGATGGGCAGCGTTGTGCCAAGCGTAGATTGCATGACCGCGCGCGCATCGCGGATGTGCGTTGTCCACTTGTCGATGCTGGCCATGCAGAGAGCTGCCGGGTCCTGCCAGCTACAGGTATATTCGTGCCAGCTTACAGCATCGGGACGAGGCCTGGCTCCCCGCAAGAAGGTGGTCAGGTTGTCGCGGCTGTACTGGTAGCTGACCGGGCCAACGAATTTGCCGTTGAGCGCCAGTTTCTTCAATACCGGAATGACCTGATTCCAGCCAGTCGTGTAGCGGTCGATGGGCAGGCCGTTCCAGTCATCCTCGTTGCCAAACTCATAATAGACCACGCTGCCGCCAAAGATGTGGTTCATGGCCTGCACAATCTGCGTATCGGCCTGTAGCGGTCGAGCATTGCGCATGCCTTCTAACACGATGAGTGGTATCGCCCCGATATCTTTCGTATCCTGTGCCGCCTGGATGGTGAGGCTGAGCGGCAGGTTGGAGCGCGTAGGTATACGTACCATGCGCACATGCATCTGCTGCATCATTCGGCGCGTCGTATCCGAAGTGAGAAACTGGTCGTTGCTGTTGAACAGGCCAAGATTGGTGCCAAACAAAAGCGGCGATGGTGGTTGCTGGCTTGCTGGCGTAGATGTCGGCGTTTGCCTGGGCGAAGAGGTGACGCCAGCCGTGCAACCTGTCAGAATGATGATCAAGGCAACGCATACGGACGCCAGCACGCTGCGTCGTTTCATTTGTCTCCCTTGCCCCGGTTGTGATTGCATAGTTCTCCCCTGAAAAAGTGTGTTTTCTCTTTCTATTGTAGCAACGAACACACTATGCACCGGGTTATATGGGTGACTTATGCCCTATGGCAGCCTTACCCCAACACTCCCGAAGAATAACGCGGGCGAATCTCCTTTCCCTGCGCAAAACGATCAAAGGCGAACGGCTCCATATCAGCAGGTTTTTTGCCCGTCAGAATATAGCTGGCCATCCACTGCCCGACGACCGGCGAAAGTTTGAAGCCATGACCGCTGAAGCCGACAGCGCAGTACAGGCCCTCACAGGCTGCGAGACGGTCCAGGATGGGGTGATAGTCCGGCGTGTCGTCATAGATACCGGCCCAGCTTCCTCGCGGCACCGCGCGGGCAAGAGCGGGAATGCTGCCCGCAGCCAGCCTGTGGAAGTGGGCAATCTCCTCTTCGTTCAGGCTCTGGATATAGTTATCCGGCTCGCTTTCCGTCAGCACATCTTCGGTCGAGCCGATCAGCGTAATGCCGCCGATATCGGGCCGCAGGTAGATATGACGTGTCAGGTCAAGCCCGACGGCGTGATAGCCCTGGCGTCCACCGAAATCGTTGGGGCGGCGCAGCGCCAGCATGGGATGGCGTGTGGGCAGCACCGGTAGCTTCATGCCCAGAGGCTCTGCCAGTGCCACACTCCACACGTTTGCGGCCAGTACCACTCTCGGCGCGTGCAATTCCTCTCGCATTGTGCGCACGCCCGTGACGCGCTCATCCTGCCGCAGGATTTCCACAACAGGTTCGCCCTCGCGAATGACGGCCCCGAAGTCACGGGCGCGCTGCGCGAAGCAAAATGTCGTTGCCATCGGGTCGGCCACGCCCGTCTCCGGCTCGTAGCAGGCCAGCGCCACGCCCTCATCGCTATAGCCCGGCGCGACCTCACCCACCTCCTGGGGGCTGATCAGCCGCGTATCAACACCCTGTTCCTGCTGCAACTGCACATTGGCCCGTAGCGCCTGCGCGCCATATTCGCCCGTCAGAACGACCATTCCCGTCGTTACAAAGCCGCAATCGCCACCCACCACCTCGTCAAAGTGCTGGAAGACGCGCAGACTATCCCGCGCCATGCGAATCGTAAAATCATTGGAATAATGCTGCCGCACAATTGCTCCCGACCGCCCCGTCGTCCCGTTGCCAATCGCCCGCCGCTCCACCAGCGCCACGCGCCCGCCTCCCTGCTTCGCCAGCTGGTACGCAATGCTCGCTCCCATCACTCCGCCGCCAATGATAATGATATCTGCCGTCTCACTCATCTTCAAACTCTCCTGGCACTGTTCGATTTGTTTCTTTCGTCGTGACTGTTGAGGGAAAGATCACAGACTGTTTCCAACATTATAGCCGATTCTGGAGTCAGACTTCTTTTGCCGTGACGTTGATAGTGATGACGACTTTATTCTGTGCGATGGCGATGCCTGCCAGGTTCGGCGGCTGGATGCCGAAATCGGTCATGTAGATGGTGCTGGACGCCGTTGCGGTGATTGTGTTGCCGACGAGCTTGCCCTGCACGGCAAATACCTCTTTGTTGGTTTTGCCATGCAATGTCAGATTGCCGATCAACTGGAAACGCACTGTTTGCCCGTCGTTATAGGTTGCGGGTAGGCCCTGCGTGCTGACCGAGACGAAGGTGGCGTAGGGGTAGGTGTCTGTTTGCAGGTAATTCTGTCGCACGAAGTTATCGCGCCTGGGCGAATCTGTTTGCAGTGTGCGCAGATCGACCGTAATCCTCATCCCTGTGACCAGCGGCGAGGAGCCGGTCTTGATCTCGAAATTCCCCTGCACCGAATGCGTTGTGCCAATAGCATCGTTGTTCGGTTTATTCTCAATAATCAGGTCTTCGTAGACGCTATAGGATGCGGTAGTCTCAGCAGGGACAATCTGAAAGGTACGCAGCCCGGCTATTGAAGTCGGAGAACTGCTGCTCGTTGCAATAGCTCCCGGCGCTTTATGAGGCGGATTGACGGCGCTGGCGAAGTGTACTGTGTAAATAATGCCCGCGATGATAGCAATAACCAGCACAATGCCTATGCCGGTTATCCAGCGATACAAATTCTTCATTAGAATACTCCTTTATAGGTGACAACTACGCTTGCTAAGGAATGTATTTGTTCTGTCACTCAGAATAACATTTTTTCGTTGAGGAAGTATTGGAAAAGTATGAGAAAATTTTTATGAAAAGGAGTACGGAGCATCCGATAGAAAAAGGTAGGGTCCTGTCACACCGCTCAACATGACAGGGTCCAACCTTTTTCCTGTCGCCTACCACTGAAACGTGTTGGTAACGAGGTCGAAGTAGCCCACACTCTTCGAATCGGTGATTTTCAGTTTTGTTTGCCGGATGGCTAAGATGGTCAGGGGGCCGTCGGCGCGCGGGGATTGATAGACCTGCAGGGTAAGCTGGCCGGTTGTCAGGTTTTCGCGCAGGACACAGAGGATGCCTGCCTGTGGATTCTGAGCCATCGAGCCGGCATAGACGGAGATGAGTGTTGTGTTGATTTGCAGGCGCGCGATGTTGGTGGGGCGCAGAATGCTTTCAGGCACGGGCAGCGGACCACCTGCTGCGAGAGGAAACACGCCGAAGCGCGTTGGTTGAGGGGTTGATGGCGAAAGCGTTGGCGTGTCTGACACTGAAGGTGGCGGTCCCACTGGCTGATGCGCCGGAGTCGTTTCCGGCAATATGCCTGCCTGCTGGTCTGTCTTTGCGGAAGACGGTGCGGTGCCGTGAGCAAGGCTGGATGGCGAAGATGCTCCGGTATGCACTGTCAGGGCGAGAAAGACGCCGACTGCCGCGAGCAGGAGCAAGGTGGTTGCCAGTATCCAGTGGATCTGAGCATGGGATGGAGCGGGCGATTTCTTCGGTAAAGAGGAGTTGCGCATGGTCTGTAAGCCTCACTTTTCTGTAAATACGTGGCAGGGATTCGGAGGTAGCGCCGAATCCCTGACGGTAGAGAGCGGCAGAGATGTTAGACGATGTAGGTAGAGAACATGAACCAGGGCAAGGTTCTTGCGGTACACGAGTTTGATGCGGTGGCCCGATACATTGCCGACCATGCCTGGGCAGGGGTGTTGCCGATGAAGGTTGCCATGACGCCGCGAATGTACATAGGGCCACCGGCGTGTGAGCAGGCCCAGAGGTTGAGCGCGTGCCAGTCGTAGGTCGCGTCGGCATTGTAGTAGATTTCGGGGATGGGCAGATTATCGCGCGCGCCATAGGCCACGTACCAGACCTGGTAGTTTGTCCAGTGGCCGGGCGCGTCATCGCCGAAATCGAAGTAGATGCGTGACGAGACGCTGTTATAGCCGTTGACGAGACTGCTGGTCAGCGTAAAATTTTCCCAACCCGTCTCGAGATCGCCTGCGCCGTAGATACCAACAACGGTGTTGTAGTGATTGTTGACCACAAAACTCTGCACGGCATTGACCATTCGTCCCCATTGCTGCCCATCAGCATACCAGGCGGAGGTGGTGAGCGGTAGAGCGTTGCCTGAGTAATAGTTGCTTTCGCCGATAGCCAGCGCGATATTGGTAGAGCGGGTGCGGCAGTACCAGACTCCCTGCGCGAAGTTGGCTACTGCGTGCAGGATGGCGGTATCGGAATCATCATGGCCGCCAAAATCATAGGTGCCATACTGGCCGTAGCCCATGTAGACGGGCTGGCCCCAGTCCAGAATAAGCAGGCCCGGCGCGCCGCGAGCGGCGTTGCAGCCCTGGGCGTACATGGTGCGCGCATTCGTGGTTGCCTCATAGAGAGAAGTTGGTGTTGGCACGCTGCTCCACGCCTTTGTCTGGAGCAGGGCTGAACTGTGCAGGGGATGCATGGGTCTGGGAAGCAACTGGAGCCTTCCCTTCGCCGTTCCCGCGTTCGTGGTTGCTGCCTGTGAGGAGGGGGCTGGCAGGAGCATACGCCCGACCAGGATACTCAGCGCCAGCGCAAGCACAACCAGGAAACTGCCCGTTCGTTTCAGATGCATGTCTTCAAGCCTCATTTCTTCTCAAAGATAGACTGTCACCGTTTCTCTGCGCAGATTTCACTGTCTCTTATCGGCAGAGATGGATGAAAAGAAAAGAGGAGGGAACAGTAGATAGAAAAAGATTGACACAACACAGGCTGTATGGTACGCTTATAGCAGAGGTCGGGGAAGTATTTTCGGTTCCGGTATTGTTCCTGGCCCCATTGTCTCCGGCTGCATTAGAGCGGATGAAGGAGCGTTATTTTGCAGAGCAGCAATCTCCGCAGGTGCATCGTAACGCCTCTGCTTGCCGTTCTCCCTACCCGCGCGTCTTTCCTCGTCTCCCTTGTCTTCGTCGTTTCTGGTGTCTCAGTCAGTACCCTCTCCTATGGGGTAGAGGGTGAGTAGGACAGTACAGGAGGATTTTTTATGCCACGAACTCCGCTTATGCGCGCATTGCAGCAACTGGCAAGCGAGCATGCCGAGGCCGATGAGCGCGGCGTTTCCGTCGAACAGGTGAGGCACGAACGCCAGTTACGTATCAGTCGGCGCGATGTCCTCAAGGGGGCAGGCGCGCTGGCCGCCGGTCTGGCGCTGACCGACCCGTTCAATCTTGCCGGACACTTTGCGAAGGCTCACGCCCAGGGCGCGCCGCGTATCGCCATCATCGGCGGCGGCATCGCCGGATTGAATGCCGCGCTCACCCTTCAGGACGCCGGTTATGCTTCCACCGTCTTCGAGGCTTCCTCACGGCTGGGAGGCCGCATGCACTCGAACACAACGACGTGGGCCAATGGACAGACCAGCGAGTGGTGCGGCGAGTTGATCGATACCGGCCACAAAACCATCCAGCACCTGGCGCAGCGTTTTGGCCTGCAACTCGTCGACCTGATTCAGGCTCAGCCCAACGGCTCGCAGGATACCTATTTCTTTTTCGGCAAGTATTACCTGCAAAAGGATGCCGACAGTGACTTCCAGCAGGTGTACAAGGTTCTGAAACAGCAGATTCAAGATGCCCCTTTCCCCACGCTGTATAATAGCTACACGCCGACCGGCTACCAGCTTGACCACACCAGCCTCTATGACTGGATCGAACAATACGTCACCGGGGGCCATAGCTCCAATATGGGCCAGTTGCTGGATGTGGCGTATAATGAGGAGTATGGACGAGAGACGAATCTGCAAAGCTCGTTGAATCTGGTCTACCTGCTCGGCTTCCAGGCTTCACCGGGCAACTTCAGCATCTTTGGCGCATCTGACGAGCGGTACCACATCATTGGCGGCAACCAGCAGTTGCCGCAGGCCATCGCCAACAGTCTGCCAGCCGGGTCTATCCAGATGAACTGGAAGATGACGGCCATTGCCGTCAATAAAGATGGTAGTATCACGGTGACGTTCTCTACGCCGGGCGGCAAACAGCAGCAGACGTTTGATCGCGTTATTCTGGCGCTGCCTTTCAGTGTTCTGCGCACGCTGGACTATAGCAAAGCCAATTTCGATAGCCTCAAGCAGACGGCCATCACGCAGCTTGGCTATGGCACGAACTCGAAATTGCAGCTACAATTTGATACACGCTACTGGAACGGTACGGGCGCGTGGCCGGGGATCAGCGATGGCAACATCTATACCGATGTTGGCTTCCAGAACACCTGGGATGTCACGCGCGGCCAGCCCGGCGTCACCGGCATCATTGTCGATTACACGGGCGGCAACGTAGGGGCGTCATACCAGCCGAACGGGCCATATACAAGCACGCCCGATCCGCGCGTTGTGCAGTACGCCAATGCCTTCGTCAAACAACTGGAAGAGGTCTGGCCGGGGGCGACGCAGCACTACACCGGCACGGCCACGCTGAGCTATCCAACGGGCGATCCCAACCTGCTGGGCAGCTACTCCTGCTGGCTCGTCGGCCAGTACACGCTCTTCAGCGGCTACGAGCGCGTGCGCCAGGGGAAGATCCATTTCGCCGGCGAACACTGCTCTATCAACTTCCAGGGCTTCATGGAAGGCGGGGCCCAGGAGGGCGCGCGCGCCGCCAACGAGATTTTGACCGACTATAAAAACGGCATTTTCCCGTAGAGAGGAATCTGTGCTATGCTATGAAAAAGGCTCTCTAGCATGTCATCCTTGAGCGAAGGGTCTGAGGTAGCCACCTGATCGATCATGTAGCTGTGGATCCTTCGCTGCCTTCAGGATGGCATGTAAGCTCACATGTGGAAATGTGAGCTTGCATTTTCAATAGCGTAACAGCACCGGAGGACTACTTGAAGCAGCACCTTTTGCGCGTGTATCTGCTTCTGCTGGTAACAATGCTCGCCATCGCTGCCTGTGGAAGCCCGTCCGCGCCAGCCAGCAGCAGGAACGGAAGCGGTTCGACAGCAACAACACTGACCTTTACCGACGCGACTCATACCACCGTCACGCTGTCGAAGCGGCCTGCGCGCATTGTCTGCCTGGTCTCGCTCTGTGAAGATATTCTCGCGCAACTGGGGCTTTCTCCCGTCGCCGTCAACGATACTTTCGGGCAGGACCCACACTTTTTCGGCCCACGAGCGAAACGTTTCATGACCATCGGCGGCACATTTTTTCAGCCAGACGTGGAAGACATTGCCAGGGCCAATCCTGATCTGGTGATTGGTCTGGCAAATGTCGATGACAGTCTGCGCTCCGCCTTGCAGCCCATCGCGCCGCTCTACATCATGAATCCTGCCAGCTACAAGGACTCAATTTTCTATCTCAAAGATATCGGTCGCCTGACCGGCAGGAGCGCGCAGGCCAATCAGGCGGCGCAGCGTTTCCTGCACAAACTGGCCGCTTATCGGGCAAAGTCGCCCGGAAACAAATCCGCTCTGCTCCTGTATGGCTCGGATGTGAACTTTAATATTTTCACTGCCGCCTCGCTTCCCGGCAGTGTGCTTTCGCGCGTCACCAGCTATCCCTGGCCCGCGCCCGGCCCCGGCGCGCCCGCCGCCAGCGATCACGAACCGGGTGCTATCCCATATTCGCTGGAAAAAATTCTGGCCGTCAATCCCGATGTCCTCTTCATCGCCTCGGTGGGGGCCGGGCAGCCGCTTTCTAAGCAACTGGCGAGCAGTCCCGTCTGGAGTCGGCTCAAAGCGGTGCAAACCCACCAGGTCTACGAAGTCAACCCTGCCTACTACATCTTTGGCCGGGGAACCGAATCGCTCTCCCTCGCGCTGGACGACGCCATGCACAAACTCTACCCGGACATCTTCCCGGCGCCACTGACATGATGACCCCATCGCTATGGCAAAGGAGGCGCGGCCAGCTCCTGCTCTGTGCTATGGGAAGTATAGTATTTCTTATAGCCGTAGGATTGTTAGCTCTGCTGCCGGGGACGCCGAATCTTTCTCTGCCTGCTCTCTGGTCAATCGTCAACGGGGGTGGTACGCCGTTGGCACGGCTGGTTGTCATACAACTGCGCCTGCCGCGTCTTGTGCTGAGCATGCTGGCCGGGGCGATGCTGGCTCTGAGCGGAGGCCTGCTTCAGGGCAGTCTGCGCAACCCGCTGGCCGGGCCAGAATTGCTGGGCGTCAGCGCGGGCGCGACGATGGTGGTGGCGGCCATCACCATCTTTCACCTCCCCGTCCTCTTGATCGCTATTCCCTGGCTGGCGCTGGTCGGGGGATTGCTCGGTAGCAGCGTGGTCATTCTGACTATGCGTCGCATGGGCGACTCTGTACGCCTCATCCTGACCGGGGCGGCAATGACTGCGCTGCTCAATGCCTGCGTGATTATCTTTATGAGCCTGGGTACGCAAAACGATCTCAATATTCTCTTTCTCTTTCTCGTCGGCAGTCTGGCGAATCGCACCTGGGTGCATGTGCAACTGGTGCTGCCCTGGGCGCTGGTCGCTATGCCGCTCGCGCTACTGTGCGCCCGTCCGCTTAATATACTCCAGCTGGGGGATGATGTAGCGCGGGGGCTGGGCCTGCCGGTTGTGCGCGTGCGCCTGCTCATTCTCGTCCTCAGCACGGCGCTGGTGGCCGCAGTGGTGGCGGTCTGCGGGCCAATCTCCTTCATTGCCCTGCTCGCGCCCCACCTTGCGCGCCGCCTGCTGAAGACGAGCGATGCCCGTGTGATCCTGCCGTATGTGACCCTGCTCGGCGCTGCGCTGCTGACCGCTGCTGATCTCTTTGCCCGTGAGGCTTTCGCTCCTCAGGAATTACCTGTCGGCATCTGGACAACGCTGGTTGGTGGGCCGTTTCTCCTCTTCCTGCTGCGTCGTCGGTTCGGAAAGTCGCGAGGTGCGCCATGATCCAGCGCCTGACCGCTCGTTACTATTCGCTACTCATCCTGCTGAGCCTGCTCGTTCTCTTTGTGCTATTTGTCTTGCACGTGGCGGTTGGCAGCGTTGCTATCTCGCCTGCTACTGTGATTGCGGCCCTGTTCAACCAGCCTGTTGAGCCGTTCCAGCACATCATCATCTGGGATTTGCGCCTGCCGCGCGCCCTGATTGCCCTGCTGGTGGGGGCTATGTTCGGGCTGGCCGGAGCCATCTTGCAGGTTATCATGCGCAACCCTCTTGCCGAGCCGGAGATGACCGGCGCGACTTCCGGCGCGGTGCTGTTCGCCGTCCTCTGGCTGGCGCTGGCACCCGCTCAGACCGCGCAACCGGGGCCGGTGCTGCCCTTTGTTGCCCTCATCGGCGGCCTCGTCGGCGGCGCGCTGGTCTACCTGTTGAGCTGGCAGGGGCAGCACGACCCTGTACTCCTGGTGCTTACGGGCGTGCTTATCAGCGCCGTGTTGCGTTCTGCCATCTCCATCATTCTCTTGCTGCGGCAGGAGGTGATAGGTACCGTTCTGCTCTGGCTTATTGGTTCGCTTAATGGATTGGTCTGGACGCAACTGGACGTTCTCTGGCCCTGGGCGCTGATCGCTCTATCACTCGGCCTGACCTGCGCCAGCCTGGCAAATGTATTACAATTAGGGGAGGAGAACGCAACCAGCCTGGGGTTGAATGTTCCCCTGACACGCCTGGGCCTCTTTTTTGTCGCGGCCCTGCTGACGGCCAGCGCGGTTGCTATTGTTGGCGGCATTACGTTTCTGGGCCTGCTCGCGCCCCACCTTGCCCGGCGCGCGGTGGGGGCAGATGCCCGCCGCCTGTTTCCGTTCAGCATGCTTGTCGGCGCGGGCATTTTGCTGGCAGCCGATACGCTAACGCAGGCGATCTCGCAGCCGGTCTCAATTCCTGTAGGCGCGGCCCTGGCCCTGCTGGGCGTGCCATTTTTTCTCTACCTTGTCTGGCGGAGGAAACCATGAACCAGCACGCGAACGATCAGCCCGCTCACAAAACCGCTCTGGCGGCGCAATCGCTCTCGGTCGGTTACGGCGAGCGGCTGGTTATTCCAGCTTTATCGCTTGAGATCACCATGGGAGCGATTACCGCCCTTGTGGGGCCAAACGGATCGGGGAAATCAACTGTTCTCAAGACCTTAGCTCGCCTGATCGCTCCCAGAGCGGGAGTGGTCTACCTTGATGGCAAGGCCATTTCCAGCCTGCCCACCCGCGAAGTGGCGCGGCAACTGGCAATCTTGCCGCAGGGGCCGACCGCGCCGGAGGAACTGACCGTCGGCGAACTGGTGGAGCAAGGCCGCTATCCCCATGCCGGGCCGTTGCGCATGCTGCGCGAGCAGGACCAGGCCGCCATCAGGCAGGCGCTGGCTCAGGCCAACATGCTGGAACTGCGCGAACGGCGGCTGGACAGCCTCTCCGGCGGCGAACGCCAGCGCGCCTGGATCGCCCTCGCCCTCGCCCAGTCCACGCCCATCCTGCTGCTTGATGAACCCACCACCTTCCTTGATGTCGGCCATCAATTAGAGGTGCTGACCCTGATCCAGCAACTGAACCGCAGACAGGGCAAGACCATCGTCCTCGTTCTGCACGATCTCAATCAGGCCGCGCGCTTCGCGGAGCGCATCATCGCCCTGCGCGACGGTCGCATCGTTGCCGATGGCGCGCCCCGCGACGTGCTTACCGCCGATTTGCTGGCCGAGGTCTTTCAGGTTAAGGCCGCGATTATCAACCATCCTGTAGATGGCCTGCCTGTGTGCCTGCCCTATGAATCCAATGCGTGATACATCAAATTCGTGCATACGCTCTGGCTTGAAAGAATGATGCGTTAGCGTTCTTTCTTCACCTTCTCCAGCCAGGCGCGCATATCTGGCTCATGTTCCTGGTGGAAATGAGCGAAGAACATGCTACCACTGGCCTGCTCTTCTTCCAGCCCGAAGGTGTGCCGCAGGCCCTGGAGTTCCTCCTCAGAAAAGGCGTCGAGGGTCTCGACCAGTTGCTGGAAGGCTTCCCGCGAATCGCTGAGAACGTCTGCCAGAGGCCGGTCGCGATTGGCCTCGTAAATCCAGGCATTGATTTCATCGTCTTCCCGCAGTTCTGGTGGCCAGGGAGGGGAAAACTCTGATGCATGATGCAGAAGCGCCTGAAAGCGACGAACCGACCGGCGGCGCCAGCCTGTTAAGTGAGCCACGATATCCTTGATCGACCAACCACCGGCGACCTCTGGTTGTGTCATATGAGCTTCGCCAATCTCGTCGAGCAAGGCTTCCCAGGCTGCCTGTTCCCTACGCAGTTCCGTGAGGAGTTGCGTTTTGCTGAGAGAAGTTTCCATACTGCTTTCCTTTTTCATAGCATGCCGCTATATCTTTGCGCCTTCCTGTTGCGGCAGCGAAGTCACGATGGCGGGCAGGTCAGCCTCGCGAATCAGCGCGTTGAATTCGGCGACTGAGGTGCCGATCACTTCGTGCAGCTTCGAGACCTGGGTCGCGAGGCGGCTGGAAAGTTCGTCGAATACCTGCTCGGCCTGGCGCGTGGGCGGCGCGGCGCTGGCGACTACTTCGGCCAGCGAGGCAAGTTGCGCGCTCAGCTTCATTGGATAATCCAGCGTATCAAGCTGATCTCTGGCTTTGGACTGGAACAGCTCATCCTCAATCGGGGTGAGTTGCTGCTTGATCTTTTTGCCCTGTTTTTCCAGCGCCTCATACACTGGCAGGCCCTTTGCGCGTTGCTGCCACTCGTCTATCTGCCTGCGAATGGCGCGTATGGTGTTGATCGCCGTGTGTAGTTCAGAAATGTTATCCCTGATCGCCAGCAGTAGCGCGAACTGTTCCTGCAACTGCGCCTGCGTGGTGCGGATATGCGGGTTTTTGCGAATCTCGAAATGCTGGCTGTAGACCTGGTCGCCGACGGTGAGCCGCACCTGGTACGTTCCCGGCGGGGCGAGCGGGCCTTTCATGATCTCGTCCGAGTCATCCACGCCCTCGATTTTGACCGGCTTTGCATGGCGCGTATCCCAGGTGAAGCGGTGCGCCCCGGCCTCCCTGACGACGTGTGGCTCCTTTTTCTCATCCTTTTTCGCCTTTTCCGCCTCTTTATCGCTGTCGTCGCCCTTCTCTGGCTGTGGTGGCTTTTCCTCGCTGCTGAACGTGCGAATCTCTTTGCCCTCAGCATCCAGGAAGGTCAGGGTGACTTTGCCTTCCGGCTTCTCCTTCAGGTAGTAGTGGACGACGACGCCCTCAGGGGGATTCTGTCCGGCATCGAGATATTTATTCACTTTCTCGCCGGTTGGCTGCTCTTCCTGCACGTAGGTCACGGTAAACGCACCGGCATGGCGATAGTTCTTCCCGGCGACGGCAGCGTGACCGTAGCCGCCACTGGTTGTGAAGCGTGTGAAGGGGCGCGGCGGGAACAGGTACGCTTCGGCATTGCGTACCTCGTCGTTGAACTGGCGCAAAGGTGTGATATCGTCGAGAATCCAGAACGAGCGCCCGTGCGTTGCCGCGATGAGGTCACTGTCCTTAATCACGAGATCGTGGATAGGGACAACGGGCAGGTTCAGCTTGAGCGACTGCCAGTGCGCGCCGTCGTCGAAGGAAACGGCAACGCCTGTCTCTGTTCCCGCGAACAGCAGCCCGCGTCGCTCAGGGTCTTCGCGAATGGCGCGGGTAAAGATGTTTTCGGCCAGTCCATCGGTGATTTTCGTCCACGTTTGTCCGTAATCGTTGGTTTTGTAGAGATAGGGGTGGAAGTCATCCAGCTTGTAGCGGGTCGCCGCTACGTAGGCGGTGGCCGCGTCGTGCGGCGATGGCTCGATAATACTGATCAGCGCCCATTCGGGCAGATCAGGCGGCGTGACGTTCTGCCAGGACTTGCCGTTGTCGCGGGAGATATGCACCAGCCCGTCATCCGAGCCAGCCCAGAACAGGCCACGTTCCAGCGGTGATTCGGCGAAGGCGAAGATGGTGCCATAATACTCGGTGCCAACGTTGTCTTTCGTGAGCGGGCCGCCGGAATCCTGCATCTTGCTCACATCGTTGCGCGAAAGATCGGGGCTGATCTCCTGCCAGCTATGCCCCTCGTCGGTTGAGCGGAAGACGCGGTTGCCGGTGGCGTAGAGGATGTTGGGATCGTGCGGGGAAAGCAGGATGGGGAAAGTCCACTGGAAGCGGTACCTCGCGTCTTTCGCCGGCCAGCCCAGCGTTGCCTCCGGCCAGACAGTGATCTCGCGTACTTCGCCTGTACTGTGGTCGTAGCGCGTGAGGTAGCCCAGGTAGCTGCCGGCAAAGACGATGTTGGGGTTGTCGGGCCGCACGGCGATGTAGCCGCTTTCGCCGCCGCCGACCTCGTAGTAATCCGCCTGCACAATGGCGCCATAGCGCGAGCGGCTGGGCAGCGTAATCGTCGTATTATCCTGCTGCGCGCCGTAGACGCGGTAGGGAACCTGCGTATCGGTGGTGACGTGGTAAAATTCAGCAGTTGGCTGGTTGTAGATCGACGACCAGGTCTGGCCGCCGTTGAAGGTCACGCAGGCGCCGCCGTCGTTACCCTCGATCATGCGCTGTGGATTGCTCGGGTCGATCCACAGATCATGGTTATCGCCATGTGGCGTTGGCACTTTGAAGAAGGTACGTCCACCGTCGATGGATTTGAGGCATTTTTCGTTGAGAACCCAGATGGTATCGGCGTCCTGCGGGTCGGCGTAGATGTGCATGTAGTACCAGGGGCGCGTGCGCAGGTCGCGCTCTTCGCTCAGCCTTTCCCACTTCTCGCCGCCATCATCCGAACGGAACAGCGCGCCATCCTCGGCCTCGACGAGCGCCCATACGCGGTCGGCTTGCGCTCCCGAAACCGTCAGGCCGATTTTGCCCACCATGCCCTGCGGCAAACCCTGATTATGCGTGATCTCCGTCCAGGTGTCGCCGCCATCGATGGATTTGAAGATGCCGCAGCCCTCACCGCCGCTTTCGAGTGTATGCGGGAAGCGGCGTGCGCGCCAGGCAGCCGCGAAAAGGATGCGCGGGTTATTCGGGTCCATCGCCAGATCATGCACGCCCACATCCTCGCCACGATTCAGGATATGCTGCCACGTCTTGCCGCCGTCGAACGAGCGATAGACGCCGCGTTCCCTGTTTGGCCCATGCGCGTGACCCAGCGCCGCCACATACACCAGGTTGGGATTGTTTGGATGGACGCGAATCTTGCCGATCTGGCGCGTATCCGTCAGCCCCATATGCTGCCACGTCTTGCCGCCATCCGTCGACTTATACACGCCATCGCCATGCGCGACATTGCCACGGATGGTTGTCTCGCCCATGCCCACGTAGATCACATTGGGGTCCGAGGGCGCGACGGCGATAGCGCCAACTGAGGCGCGCTGGAAAAAGCCGTCGGAGACATTCTGCCAGAACACGCCGCCATCGGTCGTCTTCCAGACGCCGCCGCCCGTCGAGCCAAAATAAAAAACCTGCTCGTGTACCGGATCACCTGCAACGGCGACGACGCGCCCCCCACGATAGGGGCCGATCGAACGCCATTGAAGTGAGGTGAACAAGCTATCACTGGTTTGCTGTTGAAAACTCACGTGAGATATCCCTTCTAGAAGAATAGACTTGTGTATTCAGTGTACCACAAAAGGGGGTGAGTTCTCAGAGAAGTAGCTGTTGCAAAAAAAGCTTGCCTGAACCAGATCCAATCTTGATGGTTCAAGTTCGTAATAGCCTGGGAATTGTTGGACATTAGCCCATTGTTCTTGCTAGTAAAGACAATTCATGACACACTTTTAAGTAGCAAAGGATATATCTTGTGAGCGTTCCACTTTCCGTACTCGATTTGTCGCCTATTAACGCGGGTGAGAGCAGCCATCAGGCGTTGCAGAATACGATTCACCTGGCGCAACTGGCGGACCGGCTTGGTTATACACGCTACTGGCTGGCCGAGCATCACAATACCAATGGCATGCTGGCCAGTTCGGCTCCTGAAGTTATGATTGGCGTGGTTGCGCAGGTCACACAGCGCATTCGCGTTGGTTCGGGCGGCATCATGTTGCCCAATCATTCGCCCCTGAAGGTTGCCGAAACGTTCCGCGTGCTGGAGGCGCTTTACCCCGGGCGCATCGACCTCGGCATAGGCCGCGCGCCCGGCACCGACCCACGTACCGCACTGGCCCTGCGCCGTTCGCGAGAGGCGCTTGAGGCCGATGATTTCCCGGAGCAACTGGCAGAACTCCTCGCCTTCGCGGATAAGGGTCCGGGCTTTCCCGAAGGTCATCTCTTCCGCACGGTGAAGGCCAGCCCCAACGATGTGCCGCTTCCGCCCATCTGGCTGCTCGGCTCCAGCGATTACAGCGCGCAGGCGGCGGCCATCTCAGGTGTCGGCTTTGCCTTCGCCCATCACATCAATCCCACCTTTGCCGTCTCGGCCATCCAGCTCTACCGCGAACACTTTACTCCTTCCGAGGAGGAGCTTGCGCGGCCACAGGCCATTCTCGCCACCTCGGTCATCTGTGCCGAGACAGACGAGCGCGCAGAGGAACTTGCTGCTTCGATGGCCCTGGCCTGGGTGCGTATGCGCAGCGGTCGCTCCGGTCCCCTGCCCGATCCTGAAGAGGCCAGAGCATACCGCTACAACAGTTTCGAGCAAGAGATCGCCGGTAGCTATCGCGCTCGCCAGACCATTGGCAGCCCGCCTGTAGTGCGCGAGAAACTGCTCAAACTGCAAAAAGAGACGGGCGCCGACGAGCTGATGATCACCTCGATGGTCTACGGCTACGAGAACCGGGCAAAGACTTACGAACTGCTCGCCACAGCCTTCGACCTGCAACCAACTGCTGTATCAGCACATCAATAGGTTGTATCAGGAAGCTCTAAAACAAAACATTCAGAAGGGATTTCAACCTGCACAATGCAACGCTTCGAAGACCTCACGCGCGCCGGGCAGGTGCGACGCATGAAACGGCTGGCGGAAAACGCGCTCGCTTCCTACGATCTCGGTGAAACGCGCTTGACACCGCTAATGCATTTCTTCAACACAACGTTTCGTATCGATACCTGTCGACGAACATCTTCAATGGCGAGGGCAGGCCATGGAGAGCGGTATGTCATCCGCATTCATCGTCCCGGTTCTCAGGACGAGTCGACTATCCGTTCGGAACTGCTCTGGCTGCTCGCGTTGCGCCATGATGCGGGCCTGGTCGTACCCGAACCGGTAACAGCCTTCAACGGGGAGCTGGTGACATGCGCATCGGCAGAGGGCGTGCCGGAAACGAGATTATGCGTGGTCTTCCGCTGGGTCGATGGCCGTTTTCTCGACTCCCGTCTCAGTGGCAGGCAGATGGAGCGTGTGGGGGCGTTCATGGCGAAACTGCACCGGCATGCCGAACAGTTTGTTCCCCCGGCAGGCTTTTTTCGCAAACGCTGGGACTATGAAGGCCTGCGCCATGAGGTCCTGGGAACCGATCTGGCGCAAAGTTGGGCGCATTTATCGCCAGAAGGTCGGCAGGTCATAGAGGCCGTTGGCGAGCGAGTGCAGCGTACCATGCAGGCGCTGGGCGAAGGGCCGGAAGTATTCGGGCTGATTCACGCCGATTTTTATCAGCGCAATTACCTGTTCTCTCAGGGTGAAGTTCACGCCATCGATTTTGATGGTTGTGGCTGGGGCTATTATCTCTTCGATATCGGCGTCGCCTTCTCAACCTTGCTGGCTCGCGGTGACTACGCGACCCTCTGTCAGGCC
This sequence comes from Chloroflexota bacterium, assembly GCA_902810755.1. The sequence continues at coordinate 18,564 of CADDYT010000020.1, read as the reverse complement.
TTTCTACGTGGCTATCGCCAGGTGCGCCCGCTCTCCAGCGAACACGAAGCCCTGATTGACACCTTCATCGCTGCGCGGCTCATGGGCCATGTTCTCTGGCTCGCTGCCCACGTCGATGAGCCGTCGTATGGCGCGCGGGCCAGAAGGCGAATCGAGTATGAACTTGGGGAGATGAGAGATTTTCTGGGCCGGTAGTGATAGGGAGTTCAGCCTGTTGTTTCGCGCAAAGCGCCCATCTGCCGCATTTCCGGCCAGATCCAGCCGATGAGCAGCACGACCAGGATGGTGCCGATGCCGCCAATCACGACGGCGGGAACAGGGCCGATGAGCTGCGCTACCAGCCCCGACTCAAAGCCGCCTAACTGGTTGGAGGTGCCGATAAAGAGCGAACTGACGGCGCTCACACGCCCGCGCATCTCATCGGGCGTGCGCACCAGCAGCAGCGTGGAGCGAATGACGACGCTGATGTTGTCGAACGCGCCGAGCAGGAAGAGCATGAGCAGCGAGAGCCAGAACCAGCGCGAGACTCCGAAAATGATAGTAGCCAGCCCGAACCCGGCCACCGCCAGCAGCAGGGTGCGCCCCGCCCGTTTGAACGGGGGCCGGTGCGCCAGTGTGAGCGCCATACACACAGCGCCAATCGAACTGGCGGCCTGCAACCAGCCGAGGCCCACCGGTCCGACGTGCAGGATACTCGTCGCATAAATGGGCAGCAGCGTCGTCGCGCCGCCCAGCAGCACGGCGAACAGGTCCAGCGTGATAGCGGCCAGCAAGACCTGCGTTTGGCCCAGGAAGCGCAAGCCTTCCAGCAGCGAACTCAGCGATCTGCGCCCGAAAGCTGTGACCTGCGGGCGCACGCGCATCAGCAGCAGTAGCAGGACGAAGATAAGGGCCGTTCCTGCGCTCAGTACATATACCAGCGTGGAACCATGAAAGAGGCTGATGAGAAAGCCGCTTGAGGCCGGGCCAAGCACAGCAGCCAGCTGCGAGGCGCTGCTTCTCCATGTCGAGGCGTTCTCAAAGGCCGCCTCTGGCACGACCTGCGAGACCAGCGCCGAACTGGCCGGGCTGTTAAAAGCGAGCGCGCAGCCCATGATGAGCAGGCAGCCATAGATGAGCAGCAGCGGACCGCGTGCATATGAGAGCAGGGCCAGTCCCAGTTCTGCCAGCGCCAGCACTAGCTGGGCAGCCAGCACCACATACTTGCGGTTATAGCGGTCGATGATATAACCGGCGGGCAGGAACAGGATAATCACGGGCAGCACCTGCGCCAGTCCGACAAAGCCAAGCACCAGCGCCGACCCTGTGCGCTCATAGAGTTCCCATCCAAGCGCCACGCCGATCATCTGCTGCCCGAACATTGCCAGAAATACGCCGATCAGTAAGAGGCGAAAATCTCTTGAATGCAGCGCCCCATACGAGTCGCGGTTGCTGCCAGCTTCATCAAAAGGCAAAGCGGGTATGGAAGCCTCGTCCCCGCTTTGCCCCTCTTCGTGTGACTGTCTGATATTCTTTTCTTCTGTACTCATGCAACCCTGTCGATCTAGCTTTCTTTACTATCATATCAGATAGAAAGAGAATGCAGCAGTATCCGGGCATTTCTACGGAAACAGCTTCGGATGCTGCTGCATTCTCTTCTCAAAACGCTTCATCGGTCACGCGGGGCGAAGCATCTGGTGCAGCCATTCTCAAAGGTGGCGGCCTCTTCGCATGAGAGATGGTTTCTGGCTTTACGCTAATTGCCTCCGGCCAGCGTATTTACCTGCTGCAAGAGTGCATTACCCTGGTCGATCAATTGCTGTGCCTGCGTGGCGTCAACGGGCTGGTTGTTGAACTCGGCCCCTTCCAGCACCGACAGCATCTGGCCTGCCAGCGAATCGCGCTGCGTCGTGATTGAGGTCAACTGGCTTTCCAGGTTCAGATAGGTGCTGTCACCGGGATCATTGCTCTCGATGGCCTTTGTCGAGACCTGAAGGCTCTGTAGGCCAAGCTGGCCAACGGGCGCGTCGATCTCTTTGAAGACCTGGGCCAGTTGCGTCAGAATCTGCTGCGAATTGACGACCGCCGATGGCAGGGCTGAAGGAGACAGATCCTCAAGGAGAACGCGCCCCTCGTGCGTATAGTCATCTTTCAGTCCCACCAGTTCAAGAATAGTTGGCCGGATATCGGTGTGATCGGACCAGGTGGCGCTGTCCACCCCTATCTGATTCACGCCCGGCCCGACCATGCCCAGCCAGGTTGTGTTGATATCCGACGAGACATCCCCGTGATTCCAGGCATAGGTGGCTCCCTCTGCCACGCAGGGTGAGGAGCAGCTGGCCGCGCCTGTCGCCTGATAATAATCGGGATTGCCGAAGGCGGTGAAGGTCGGGGTACGCGCCGGGTCGCCCGTCACCATGTGCAGCAGCTTCATCTCTACCGGGTCGGCCATATAGCTGGTAAGCGTATCGGTAGCGCCGGTAATAGGGTTTGTCGCCGTCAGGGCGGCGACCGCATGTTCAAACGAACGCACTGTGGCAGAGCTGGCTGAAGGGTTGCCGGTCAGATAGAAATTCGGCGCGGAATCGGCATGGACGTTGAAAGCGGTCGTTACTTTCTGCTGCGTTGCCAGCAGGCCGGTCAGGTTCACATCGATTTCACCAATCTGACTGTAGGTGCAGGGGGTTGTCAGGCCATCACAATTGGCCGGGGATGGTGCGCCGCCCACAAAGTGATCGCCCTCGTCGGCGGTGAAGACGAAGAGGGTGTTGTTTTTGTTGATGCCGTCACTGGCGAGCCGGGTGAAGAATTTGCCAAAGGCCGCGTCATACGCCTTGAGCTGGGCGACATAACCTGACTGGCCAGGACCATAGGCTGTTCCGACGCTATGGTTGTCGTGCGCGTCGGAGATGTAGGCATAGGTAATCGGCACACCGTGTTCCTGCATGGCCGCGACGTAGGAGAGCGAGACGGAGGCTGACATACTGTCGAAGCCGGGGAAGCCCTGGTTGCCTTTCGCATCCTGGATCACGTTGCCATCGAGATCGGTCATTGGCCCATTCGGGCTGATTTGCGGTGCGACATACTTATTGCCGAAGAGTGCCATGTAGCCGTTGTAGCCGCCTGGCTCGTCGGGCAGCAGATCGGGCTTCCCATTGTTCGCGCTGGAGCAGAGGGCATCGCCCGCCGCGCAGTGAATGGCGATACCGACAAAATCGGCCTGGGCCTTTGTCGGGTTGGACTTCGCTTCCTGCTCCTCTGCCGAATTGGCCCCAAAGACGGTGGTAATATCGGTGCCGGTATTTTCCAGAGCTGTATTACCTGAAAGCACCGAACCAAAATTGCAGCCCGCGCGCGTAAATGGCACCCAGGGCGCCGGTGCATTCTGGCCGCTCGCAGTGAGCATGTTGTACGTGGTATCGTCGGGGGAAGCGTTCTTCGTATCGTTCAACGGGTCCGTCCAGTACGTGAATGAGTTGGCCATACTGCTTGTGCCGTCAGTATGAAAATAGCCGTAAGTGTTGGCGATTGGTACGCCGTGCTGATCGCCGTAGACGCCGGTGATGGCAGTGAGTACGTCGTCGGCTGTGTGGGCAATCAGGGGGGTGTGATGATTGCTGAGCAGCACGCCATTGCTTTCGATGAAGTTCAGGAGATTTGGCATCTGCTCAAGATCAGAGGGGACATTGGGATTATCGCGCGTGAAGTGTGTGTTATCGAACTGGATGTAGATGACATGCTGGATCGCGCCCTGTGCAGAGTTTAGCTGACAACCGCCTCCGGCGGCGCGCACAGGCCGGGATGCGGCGACCGTTTTCATCCCCATCGTTCCCGCGCTCAGCAGTAACAGGAGCAGTGCGGCAACGATAAAGCGGCTCAATGGCCTCTGCCAGAGCCGTCTCATCAAGCTCATGCGGTAATTCCTCCTACCTGGACAGTATTTTATGAGTGCTGACCCTGCTATACGAGGTCAACTGTCCGAATGAACGCCGCGCTCTGCCTCATTTTGTGTAGGGTTACCGGCTAGATTCGGTATACCATGCTGACAGGGAAGCATCTTTTCGTATCCTCATCCAGTATGTTCATGGAGAACTACCAATGTGAAGAGGTGGCCCCTGCGCTGGAAACTCACCACCGGCAGTGAAAATGGGCTATTTTCAGGAGGGAAACAGGGACATAGTTGTCAATACCCGGCTGTTCTTCCGCTTTTTCGCTATTCGCCTGTTCTTCGGCTTGCTACTTTCGTTGTTCGTGCAGTCGTTTCTGCATGTTCAGCATGTCGCGGGCGACGTAGCGCAGGCCGAGGAGGCAGACGAGGCCGGCCAGGAAGAGAAAGAGGGGCGCGGTGACGATCAGCGCCGTTGCCAGCGTGATTCTGTCGGCGAGCGCGCCGATGATGGTTGGCGCGGCGGCATCCCCCAGCAGATGGGCAAGCAAGAGAGAGAGACCGACGGCGGTGGCGCGCAGATCCGGTCTGATGACATCCTGGATCACGGCATTAAGCGGGCCGGTGCAGAAATTGAGCGCGATACCGGCCAGGATGAAGACTGCCAGGAAAAGCGGCAGATTGTGCAGGAAGAGCGCGATCAGTACGAGCGGCGCGCCCAGCAGGAAGCCGAGCATGGCTACGAATAAACGACCTTCGGGACGGCGGCGCTGCGCGGCATCGGCCAGCCAGCCGCCGAGCAGTGTTCCGACCAGCCCACTGCACACCAGTACCGCGCCGGAGATCGCCCCTGCTCTGGCGACACTCAATTTGAAAGTGTCAACAAAGTAGGTTGGCAGCCAGAACGAGGTGCCGCCGATGGTGAAGAAGCTGAAGACCAGCCCGGCTACCAGCGTCCAGTAGGTGGGTATTTTGAGCAAGTGCTTCACCGATTCCCAGAAATTGTTCCCCAGGCTGCCATGCACTACCGGAACGTCCTCTTCCTCCTCCGGTATACCACCCTCCAGCACACCCTCCGCCTCCTCGTGGTCGAAGGCTCCCCGTTCTGGCTCGCTCAAGCGCCATGCCAGAAAGGCGGCGATAAGGCCGGGAATGCCGACGAGAAAGAAAGCCCAGCGCCAGCCGAACGCCTGGGCCACCAGCCCGCCAAACGTGAAGCCGATGGCCGCGCCGATCAGCGTTCCCGATGACCAGTAGGAGAGGATGCGCCCACGCTGCCCCTTCGGAAAGAGGTCGCCCAGCAGCGAGAGCGAGGCCGGTCCGTAGCCAGCTTCGCCGATACCCAGCACCGCGCGCACGCTGAACAACTGTATGAAATTGCGTGTAAAACCGGCCAGCATCGTCGCCACGCTCCAAATCCCCACGCACAGCGCCACGATATTTTTACGGATACCCCTGTCCGCCCAGATGCCTATAGGCAGCGTTGCCAGCGCGTAGACCAGCAGAAACGACGAGCCAAGCAGGCCAAGCTCGGTATTATTCAACCCCAGGTCCTGCTGAATCTTTGGCAGAATGGCCGGCAGCACGTACCGGTCTGCGTAATTGAGGATGTTGATAATAAACAGGATGGTGAAGGCAAAACGCGCCTGTCCCCGGCTCACTCTCGGCGGGGCCTGTTTTCTGCGAGGTTCTGTCACTAATGCCATCTATCTATACTTTCGTTGTAATTTGCTGTGATGTCACTAAAGGCAATACAAAAATGTCCTGTATCTCTCTGCCGAAAAGTATTCTCAATATTTCCAGTATACAGGATTGCCCCAACGTTGTCGTCAGTATTCAGGACGAGCTTGCGGGCGCAGCGGTAACTTCCGGCTCTTCATTGAGCCAGATGGTGCGCCGGGGAATATCTAAAGGATATACGCCGCTACATGCAGAAAGTTGTCCTTTTGTCGCCATAGTGCGACACTCTTCTATTTTTCCCTGCTTGTTTCAGTAAACGAACCCTTCGGGCTATGGTAATGGTCAAATGATGTTTCCTGTGGTAAGATATTGATAGTATAAGTTATAACACTGCTATAAATAATAAACTGAAGAGGAAAATTATAAGGCGGGGTGGATAAAAGCAGTGTCTATTGTTCTCGCCTGGTGGAAAAATGTTTGCAACAGGCTCTTTTCCGGCAACGAGGCCGGTTTAAGAGGTATGCTATGGAGGGCAAAAAGAAGTTGATCCTGGTAGTTGATGATGAGCTTGCTATTCTTCATTCGTTGCGAGTTTTGCTGGAAGATGCGGGCTATGAGATTGTGACTACCAGCGTGGGCGCGGAGGTTGAGCAACTGCGCCGTCGCAAGCAACCCGATTTGATCTTACTGGATATGCTGCTCACCGATACGGATGGACGCGAGATTATCAGGGAGATGAAGAGCAGGGAAGAGGCGAGAGACATTCCCATCATCCTGCTCTCCGCGTATCCCGGTGGAGAGACCGAGGCCATCGTTCACGGCGCCGATGACTTTCTGGCAAAACCCTTCGATATTGATGAGTTATTGGAGAAAGTATCGAAGTACGTGTAAGTAGTCCGATTTTACAGCAGGTGGCCGTCACATTCAAACGAGAGAGGTTCACTCAGACTCCGCCTGCCACAGCCGCAGCACCTGCAATGTGTCTTCCACCAGTTGCTCTAGCGGCGCGAGCGGTACGTACTCATCGACGGAATGTTCGTTGACGACGCCGGTGGAGATGGTGAAGACGCGCACGGCGGGCCGGAAGCCGCTGGTGTCGCTGCCGATGAAGGTTGGGCGCGTGATGAGCGGTTCGCCGCGCTGTGCCAGCACGGAACGGTACACGTTCAGCAATGGCTCATTCTCATCGACAACATAGCCGGTTGAATGGGGATTGAATGTCACTTCGGCTGAGCCGCCGAGTCGTCGTGCGGCCTGCTCGAAGGCGGCGCGAATGGCCTGCTTGTAGCGTTCGCGTGCCTCTGGCGGCTCGAAGCTGCGCAGTTCACCCTCAATGCTGACGTGCGCCGGCACGGCATTGCGGGCGTTGCCGCCTGTGACGCGGCCCACGAGAATGCGCGTCTGGTCGTTAGCGAGCGAGCCGTAGGGGTAATTCGCCTGCCGGAATATCTCTATCGCGTCCGCCGTCTGTGCCAGGTCCTTGCCTGGGTGGCCGGTGCGGCCAGTGATCTGCACATCAAAGCCCTCGTAAGCGGCTCCCTGTGAGACAACGACGCCTGCCTCAAAAGCGTTGTCGAACACAATGCCGTCGCTGACCTGCCAGCGCGCCGCGTCAAAGCCGTTGGCCCCACACAGACCCATCTCTTCCTGCACGGTAAAGACCGCCACGATGGGCGGGTGCGGCAAATCTTCCTCAATCACTCGTTGTAACACTTCCAGAATGACGGCGATTCCTGCCGCATCATCGGCCCCCAGATTTGTCGTGCCATCGCTGTAGAGAATGCCATCGCGCAGCACGGGTCGGTGGCCCAATCCAGGCGGCACGCGATCCATATGCGCGTTGAGCAGCAGATGTTTTCCTTCGCCCGCCAGCATCGTGACCAGATTCCCCGTCGCATCTACCTCTGTCGTCAAACCTAGTGCATGTAGCCGCTGCTCGATATAGCCGCGCACCTGCTCCTCGTGTCCGCTTGTGCCGGGGATGCCCACAAGTTCAATCAGTGTATTGTAAAGACGTTGCATGATCTGGAATGCTCCTGCTATTGCCTGTCTTTGTCTGCATTGAATTATAGCACGTGGTCGTAACACGTCTTGCTCTGGTACGTTATTCCCGGCTTCGGCACCACTATTGTCCTCTGGGCAGATACCATTCCTGCACTTAATCGGGATGCTGCGCCGTTTGCAGAAGACAGATAAGCCGGAATTGAGGCAGCAGGTAAACGCGCCTTCGAGCAAATGGGCTTGGAGGCGGTGATGAGGTGGTCGAATTCAATCCGCCAGGGAATCAAGAGCAGATTACTGCTTGCAATGTTGATAATGGAGCGATTGGTAGCCAGGCCCATAACTATATGGTTCTTGTGGATCAAGACGCAAACGTGCTTATCGATGTCGGGCCTATCTCAAATGGTACTGATTTCCCTCTTCGGTGGCACCAGGGTTTCTGATCTCTATGCGGGAAGGGAACCAGTTGCCTGATTCCTTTCGCTCACAGGAATCGGTCACTGCGTGATGAGTTGAATAGCTGGTGAAGTACCCCATGCCTAAAGGCAAGGGGCTTCTACGCAGGTTGCCCCGCGTTGGCTTCTTCCAAGCCTGAGTATGTTAATAGCAGCGTTCGTATCCCTATCCAGTTCACACCCACACTCGCAACGATGCCAGCGTTCGTCCAGGGACTTTTTACGAACCGTTCCACATTGTGAGCATACTTGCGAGGTATAGCGAGGGTTCACAAACAACACGGCGCGGCCAGCCCATTCTGCCTTGCTCACGCACATCTGTTGAAAGCTTGCCCATCCTGCGTCAAGGATGCTCCTGGTTAATCCGCTTTTTGCGCTTGCCCCGTTTGGCAAGTAGGTTCCATGCTCATCTTGCTTTGCTTTCGCGTGCCTGGTGAGGTTCATGATTTCAAGTTCTTCAAACACGATGGTTTGATGCTGCTTGATGAGAGAAGCTGACTGCTTGTGGTGGAAGTCTTTCCGCTGATTTCTGATCTTCCGATGCGCCTGTGCTACGGCCTTACGCGCTTTGTCCCGTCGATGAGAACCGCGTTTCTTGCGTGCAAGGGCTTGCTGCAAGCGGGCTAGCTTCTTTTCTGCCTTGCGGAAGTGGCGCGGTGACTCAATGAAGGTGCCATTAGAGAGGGCCGCGAAGTGGGTGACGCCTAGATCAATGCCTATCTCACTCTCTACCACTGGCAACGGTTCAGGCGGTTTGATCTCGCAAGAGAAGACAGCGTACCATTGTCCAGCATCGTACTTGATGGTACAGGTTTTGATGGTTCCTTCAATCGGTCTGTGCAGCTTGATCTTGATGGAACCGATCTTCGAGAGGGTGACATGCTTCTCAGAGAGGGCATAGCCCCCTTGCGGATAGGTGAAAGAATGGTAGCGATTGCGACCCTGAAAGCGGGGATACCCTGGCTTCTCACCGTTAGCAACACGGCGGAAGAAGGCTTTAAAGGCTCTATCGAGACGCAAGAGTACATCTTGCAACACCTGAGAGTGTATCTGCTGGTACTCTTCTCGCAAGACGCCTTTGATTTCAGGCAGATCGCGCTTCTGTTCGTAGTAGCTGATCGACTTACCAGCCATCTTGTAGGCATCACGGCGTTCTGAGAGGGCAGCATTGTAGAGTTCTCGACAGCGTGCCAGCGTCCAGAAAAGGATATGCTCTTGCTCTGATGTAGGATAGATCCGGTACTTAAATGCCTTCCTCATCGGTTCTTTTGCCCTTCTACATAGCGTTTCAGGGTTTCCAATGTCACGCCCCCTACAGGAGTCACGAAGTACGAGTTTGTCCACAGAGACGGCAACTTGCGCTTCAATTGTGGGAACTCTTGCCTGAGATAGCGGCTACTTGTTCCCTTGATGTACTTCACAAGCCGATGGATACCGAATTGTGGGTCACATCCAACAATGAGGTGGACATGATCGGGCAGGACTTCCACCTCAATCAATTCTTGCCCCCACTTCTCTACTGTTTCCAGAATGATAGTCTTAAGCCGTTCATCTATGGGCGGTATCAGGACCTTACGGCGGTACTTTGGGCAAAACACCACGTGATAATGGCAATTGTACGCTACATTGTTGTTTGTCTTTACTTCATAAAGCGTCCTCTCCTTTAGTGCAATTCATTCAGCGCCCCTACGTTTTCCTGTTCGTGGTGCTGTGATATACTGTTGGCAGGCAATTGCTCTAAGCCTTTGAGTGCCTGGGAGTGTGCAGTATGACACAGACCGTTGATGTGGATCGCGCGCAATTGATTGCGAACCTGCAGGAGCAGGCGGAAGAACTGGCCCAGCTTAACCGTATTGCGATTGCGCTCACCTCTGAATTTGACTTGCAGCGCCTGTTGCAGATGATTACCGACGCGGCGCGCAAAGTGACCGCCGCTGAATATGCCGCCTTTTTCCTCATCCCGGAGGTATCGGGCGAGGAGGGCCAGGATGTGCATGAGCGGGCCGTATTTGATCTGGCGGCGATTTCTGGCGCGACCGAAGGGATTGCCAGGCACTTTCGCCATCTGGGCCATGTCATGGGTATTGGCATCTTAGAGCCGGTCTTCTGGCAGGGTACCTCGATTGTGGTGAACGATGTGCAGGATGATCCCCGCTACGTGGGAGTGCCGCGCGGGCATATTCCGGTGCGCAGCTTCCTGGGCGTGCAATTGCGAGCGCGCGACGGCTCGGTGCTGGGCGCGTTCCTCATCGGCGATCGACGCCCGGCGCGTTTTCGCCAGCGGCACGTCGAACTGGTGGAGGCGCTGGGCGCGCAGGCCGCCGTTGCCATCCACAACGCGCAGTTGATTGCCCGTGAGCGGCGCGCTATGGAAGAGAATGCGGCGCGGCTGGAACACGAGGTACGCGAGCGCACCGCCGAACTGGAGCGGCGCAACCAGGAGTTGAGCAAATTTGCCACTGATCTGCAGGAGCTGCACCATGAGCTGACCGAGGTGCAGAAACGCCAGATGCTGGCCGAAGAACGCAGCCGTATCGCTCAGGAATTACATGATCGCGTGCAGCAAACCCTCTTCACTATCGGCTTGAAAGCGAACTGGGTGATGGAACGTCTGCCGGAGGCTTCACCTCTGATTCGCCAGTTGCGCACGATCAAGGAACTGGCTTCGCTTGGCAATGCACAGGTGCGTGACGCTATCTTTGCACTCTCTTCCAGCGCGGTGCAGGAAGGTGGGCTGGTCGGCATGCTCTACAAGCTGATTCGCGACCTGCGCGAGTCTACCCCCATTGAGGCCGACCTTGTCGTTGCCGAATGGTCTGGTTCCCTGCCCTCGCACATTGAGAGTATGCTGCTAACAGTCGCCGGAGAGGCGCTGACCAATGTGCGCCGCCACTCGGAGGCGACGATGGTGATCGTCACCGTGCAGGTAACGAACGAGCAGGCGGTGCTGGTCGTGCAGGATAACGGCATCGGCATTCCGGCGCAGACGCTGGCCACCTATCGTGGCAACACCACACATCTGGGCCTCAAAGGTATGCACAATCGCATCGAAGAAGTAGGCGGCCAGTTCTTGCTGGCAAACGGTGAGGAGAGCGGCCTGATTGTCAAGGCGGTGGTGCCACTATGATTCGCCTGCTGATCGTCGATGACCATGAAATGGTGCGTGAAGGCCTCAAGGCCATGCTGGTCTCAGAGCCGGATTTCTCCATTGTGGGCGACGCCGCCAGCGCGGAGCAGGCCCTGGTTCTGATCGAACGCCTGCGCCCGGATATCGCCCTGCTCGACATTCGCCTGCCCGGCACCAGCGGCATCGAAGTCTGCCGCACCGTCACCGCGCGCTACCCGGAGACGGCGGTGATTATCCTCACCACCTACACCGACGACAATCTGGTCGCGCAGGCCATTCAGGCGGGGGCGCGTGGCTTCATCTTGAAAGATATCGAACGCTTTGACCTCAAACGTTCCATTCGTGCCGTCGCGCGAGGCGAGGCCGCTATCGACCCGAAAGCCGCCGTCGCCGTACTGGCACAGTTGCGTAAAGCGCCGCAGGCCACTGGCGAGACCGTGCCGGAGCAACTCAGTTCGCAGCAACTGGTCATCCTGCGCCTCGTCGCCCAGGGCCTGTCCAGCCGCGAAATCGCCACCCAGCTCTACCTGAGCGAGAATACCGTCAAAGGCTATGTGCAGGAAATTCTGCACCGCCTCGGCGTCAAGAACCGCACAGAGGCGGTGATGGTGGCGGTCAAACAAGGGTGGTTGTAGATGGTGGAGTCTGGAAACGTATGAAAATTGCTCTGGGACATGTCATGCTGAGTGCAGCCAGGCATCTCTGGCGACCTGTGCTGATCGCTTATTTGCCTCAGATGCCTGGCTGCACTCAGCATGACATGTCCTTGATGGCTCGATGGTAGGGGAACAGAAGGATGCCTGAGAAACTGACGATCCGCCAGATTGCCCGACTCGCGGGCGTCTCCACGGCCACCGTTTCGCGCGTTTTGAACAATAAGCCAGATGTCGATCCGGTGACGCGGGAACGGGTGTTGCAGCTTATCAAGGAACAGGGCTATGTGCCTGATCTCATTGCTTCGCAACTGGGCAGCCGACCTTCCGGCAGGAACTATCCCTTTCGCGCCTCATTTCCTGCCGATTTCCTCTGGGGCGCCGCTACTTCCGCCTACCAGATTGAGGGAGCGGCGCGCGAAGACGGGCGCGCAGATTCCATCTGGGATACCTTTGCCAGGCAGGAAGGGACGACCTTTCGCGGCCAGACCGGGGAGGTAGCCGCTGACCACTATCACCACATGCAGGAAGATGTCGACTTGATGGCGGAACTGAATCTGAACGCCTATCGCTTCTCGCTTTCCTGGTCGCGCATCCTGCCGCAGGGCAGCGGGCCGGTCAATGCGCGCGGCCTCGATTTCTATGATCGGCTGGTGGATGCCCTGCTGGCACGCAATATCACGCCGGTGGCGACGCTCTATCACTGGGATCTGCCCCAGGCGCTGCACGAACGGGGCGGCTGGCTTGCCCGCGAGACTGCCCATGCCTTCGCCTACTATGCCGAAGTTGTGATGCGCCGCCTGGGAGATCGCGTGCGCTGGTGGATTACGCTCAACGAACCCTGGTGCGCCGCCTATCTGGGCTATGGACTCGGTACCCATGCCCCCGGTATCGCGGACATGCAATCGGCGGCGGTGGCCGCTCATCACCTCTTACTGGCGCACGGGTTAGCTCTGCCTCGCATGCGCCCGTATATATCACAGCATGCGCGTATCGGCATCACGCTCAACATAACTCCCGTCTCTGCTGCCGATGAGCGCGCGGAAACTTTGCAGGGGGTGGAGCAGATGGATGTGCGCTACAACCGCTGGTTTCTGGATCCGCTCTTTCGCGGGCAATACCCTGAGCAGCTTTTTGCCGACCTTGCCGTCGCTCCCCCGCCGCTACAAGAGGCAGACATGGCGCTGATTGCGACCCCTCTGGATTTCGTCGGCATCAACTACTATTTTCGCCTGCTGCTACGGGCGCGGCGCCCAGGTCGGCAGCAGGCAAAAGAGCCTGCCTATGAACTGGTCGTGCCGGTTCCCGGCGCCAGCTACACGGAAATGGCGTGGGAAATCTATCCCCAGGGTCTGGGCGATTGCCTGCTGCGCGTTCACCGCGAATACGCTCCTCGCCTCATTCTGGTCACGGAGAACGGAGCCGCGTTTGCCGATCAGTGGGATGGGCGCAGTCCCGTGCGCGACGAACGGCGCGTGCAATACCTGCGCGAGCATATCGACATGCTGGAACATGCCCGCCGACAGGGCGTGCCGGTAGAAGGTTACTTCGTCTGGTCCTTGCTGGACAATTACGAGTGGATCGATGGCTATAGCAAGCGTTTTGGCATCGTCTACGTCGATTTTGCCACACAGCGCCGCCAGATCAAAGAGAGCGGGCGCTGGTACGCCGCGTTCATCCAGGCACAACGTCAGGGGTACGCCGATAGCTATTAGCCCCCAGACTAGCTGCCGCGCTGCAAGCCACCCGCCGCGCCGCCTGGGAACCGCTGTAGTATAGTAGGGCCACCCCTGGCGGCCTGATCGGGTATGCTGCCGTCTCATAGTTTTTACGTCCCTCCATTCGTATATATGCTCTCCCTCCAAAAGGAGGTATACCCTGCGAATGTTGCCTGCTTTCGGGGGTAACGCCAGTTAGACACTTCATGCTACACTGACATATCAGAGGATTTGCACGTTGTGCAGCCTGATAGGTTTAGCTGCCGGGCGGGAAACCCCCTACCCTCCCTCTGTTGGGCGCGAACAGCGTTTGTTCGCGCGCGTGAACGATTTCTGGAGGTGAGCTAGTGATTCCTGGTTCCTTCGATTATCTGGTGGCGGGAAGTGTTCCAGAGGTCGTCGCTTTGCTGGAACAGCATGGCGATGATGCCAAAATTCTCGCAGGAGGTCAGAGCCTCATTCCCCTGTTGCGCTTCCGTCTCGCGGGTCCCTCGGTCTTGATCGATATCAACCGCGTCCCCGATCTGGACTATCTCCAGGAGACGGATGGCACCCTGCACATCGGCGCGTTGACTCGCGAGGCCGAGCTGGATGCGTCTGATCTCGTTCGCAATCGTTATCCCATCCTGCACGAGACCGCCGAGGTGGTGGCTGACCCCGTTGTACGCAACTGGGCCACTGTCGGCGGTAACCTGGCCCATGCCGACCCCGCCAACGACCACCCCGCGACCATGCTGGCCCTGGGCGCGCAGGTTGTGGCCATCGGGCCGGGCGGCCAGCGCGTCATTCCCATTGACGAGTTCTTTACCGATTCCTCATTTGAAACATCGCTGCAACCCAACGAAATACTGACGGAGATTCGCGTTCCCGCGCCCACTGCCCATAGTGGAGGAGCCTATTTCAAGCTGGAGCGCAAAGTTGGCGACTACGCCATCGCCGGGGTCGCCGCCTACGTCACGCTGGATGACAACGGCAATGTGACCTACGCGGGCATCGGCCTGACCAATGTAGGGCCAACGCCCATCAAGGCGCGTGACGCCGAAAAGTCGTTGCTCGGCAAGCCCCTGGATGAGGCCGCCATCCATCAGGCCGCCGATCTGGCCGCCGCCGCTGCCCGCCCAACCAGCGACCTGCGCGGTCCCGCCGAGTACAAACGCGACATGGTCCGCACGCTGACGGTGCGGGCGCTGCGCAAGGCCCACGCTCGCGCTACAGGAGGGAAATAACCATGAGTACGCATCATATTCGTGCGACGATTAACGGCACGCCTTACGAGGGTGAGGTGGATTCGCGCCTGCTGCTCGTCCACTGGATTCGCGACGTGCTGCGCCTGACGGGTACGCACATTGGCTGCGATACCACCAGTTGCGGCGCCTGCACCATTCTCGTTGATGGCAAAGCGACGAAATCCTGCACGATGTTCGCCGTGCAGGCCGATGGGCGCGATATCATGACCGTCGAGGGGCTTGAGCAGAACGGGAAGCTGCACCCCTTGCAGGAGGGCTTCCATGAGAAGCACGCTTTGCAGTGCGGCTATTGCACGCCGGGGATGATGATGACCAGCCTGGCTCTGTTGCGGCGCAACCCCGATCCCAGTGAGCAGGAGATTCGCGTGGCGATTTCCGGCAATCTCTGTCGCTGCACGGGCTATGTAAACATCGTGAAAGCTGTTCAATACGCTGCCGAGAAGATGCGAGAGTCGGCAGAGGTGCCGGTCAGCGCCGGAGAGGGAGGCGAATGATGGCGACCGAAGTGCAGAAACACGGACTGGGCGAGGCCTACAAGCGCAAAGAGGACGCCCGCTTCATACGCGGGCAGGGCAATTATGTTGACGATATTCAGTTGCCTGGTATGCTCTACGGCGATATTGTGCGCAGCCCCTATGCCCACGCGCTCATCAAAAGCATCGATACGAGCAAGGCGCTGCAGGTGCCGGGCGTGGTAGCGGTCATTACCGGCAAAGACCTGGATGCCGCCGGGCTGGCCTGGATGCCAACGCTCTCTGCCGATACGGAAGCGGTGCTGGCGCTGGATCGCGTGCATTACCAGATGCAAGAAGTAGCCTTCGTTGTCGCCACCAGCCGCTACGCCGCCGCCGATGGTGTGGCCGCCGTCGATGTGGAATACGAGCCGCTGCCGGTTGTGGTTGACCCGCATAAGGCGCTCGACCCGGATGCCCCGCTGCTGCGCCCCGACAAGAAGGACAGGCAGCCCACGAATCACATCTATCACTGGGAAACGGGCGATAAGGCTGCGACCGATGCGGCCTTTGCCGAAGCCGAGGCCAATGGTGTCGTTGTCAAACAGGATATGTACATCCCGCGCATCCACCCCGCGCCCATTGAGACCTGTGGCTGCGTGGCGCAATTTAACAAGGCGACCGGCAAGCTGACCGTGTGGATGACCTCACAGGCCCCACACGCGCACCGCACCCTGTTCGCTATTGTCGCCGGTCTGCCCGAACATCGCATTCGCATCATCTCGCCCGATGTGGGCGGCGGCTTCGGCAACAAGGTACCCATCTATCCGGGCTACGTCTGCGCTGTCGTGGCTTCCATCACAACGGGTAAGCCGGTCAAATGGATTGAGGATCGCACGGAGAATCTGGCAAGCACGGGCTTCGGACGGGACTACCACATCCACGCTGAGATTGCCGCCGAGAAAGATGGCACGGTCAAAGCCCTGCGCGTGCATACGCTGGCCGATCACGGCGCGTTCGACGCGGCTGCGCAGCCGACGAAGTTCCCGGCTGGCCTCTTCCACATCTGTACCGGCTCCTACGATTTCAAACATGCCTTTGTCGACGTGGATGCCGTGCATACCAACAAGGCGCCCGGCGGCATCGCCTATCGCTGCTCCTTCCGCGTGACTGAAGCTTCCTACCTGATCGAGCGCATGATGGATACGCTGGCGCACGATCTCGGTAAGGACCCGGCAGAGTTGCGCCTGCAAAACTTTATCAAGCCGGAAGCGTTCCCCTATCGCTCCGCCCTGAACTGGACGTATGATAGCGGCAACTATGAAGGCGCGTTGAAGCTGGCGATGGATCGTGTTGGCTACGCGGAACTGCGCCGCGAGCAGGCGGAGAAGCGGGCGCGCGGCGAACTGATGGGCATTGGTATCTCCAGCTTCACAGAGATCGTCGGCGCCGGTCCCGGCAAGCATTTCGATATCGCAGGTATCCAGATGTTTGATAGCTGCGAGATTCGGGTGCATCCAACGGGTAAAGTGCTGGCGCGTATCGGCGTGCAGACGCAGGGGCAGGGCCATGAAACCACCTTTGCCCAGATCATCGCAGCCGAACTGGGCATGTCGCCCGATGATGTGGATGTTGAGCATGGCGATACCGATACCGCCCCCTATGGCCTCGGCACCTATGCCAGCCGCAGCACGCCCGTCGCGGGCGCGGCCACGGCGGTGGCCGCGCGCAAGGTGCGCGACAAGGCGAAGAAGATCGCCGCCTACCTGCTGGAGGTGGGCGAGGAAGACCTGGAATGGGAGCCGGGCCGCTTCTACGTCAAGGGGTCGCCGGGCAAGGGCAAGACCATCCAGGAACTGGCCTTCGCTGCCTACACCAACTGCCCACCCTACCTGGAGCCGGGCCTGGAGGCGGTCAACTACTACGACCCGCCCAACCTGACCTACCCCTTCGGCAGCTACATCTGCGTTGTCGATATCGACCGGGGTACCGGTCAGGTGCATATCCGCCGCTTCCTCGCCGTTGATGACTGCGGCACCGTCATCAATCCGATGGTGGTTGAAGGGCAGATTCATGGCGGCCTGACGCAGGGACTCGCTCCCGCTATGTTCGAGCAAATCACCTATGACGAGGACGGCAACGCGCTTGGCATCAATTTCCAGGACTACCTGATCCCCACTGCGATGGAGACGCCCGCCTGGGAGACCGATCGCACCATCACGCCCTCGCCGCACCACCCCATCGGCGCCAAAGGCGTCGGTGAGTCACCGACCGTCGGCGCGCCGCAGGCCATCGTCAACGCCGTCGTCGATGCCCTCGCCCACGTCGGTGTGCGCCACATTGATATTCCTATCACCCCCTGGAAGGTGTGGAATATCCTGAAGGAGAAGGGCCTAGCTGCCGAGTAAACTATCAGTTCCACTAGCTGTACAACAACAGACCCGAACACATATGTTCGGGTCTGTTGTTGTACTGATGAGAATCTAGTGAGGGGGACATGTTTCTCTGAGAGCAGGGAAGGATCTGATCTCCTCGGCCACCACATCCGCGCAGACCAGTTGCGGCCCCCGGCAAGCCAGCCCTTCCGGCATCAGCGAATTGTGAAAATAATAGCAAAAATGACTATGTGCATGAGGGCAAAGAAGATCATGAGCCAGGTAAACACGGCGAACTCGCGCTGGAATGCCTCCTGCTCGCTAGTCTTTGGCCGTGCAGGCGCCCTATAAGCGGCGGGTGAGCGTTCGGCAGCCACCAGCCCGATGGCGATACGCAGACGTAATGGCGAGCGAATCGACGAGCGGCTCAACTCCCCCAGCAATGCCTGGTAGCAGTGTTGGCAGAGGATCCAGTGCCGCAGCGGTTCCGGCACCCCGGCTGGTTCACTGAGCATAACGAGTCGCAGCCAGAGCAAACGCAGGCAGATAGAACATCGGCTGAGTTTATACCAGTATCCCCTGCGCCTTGTGACCTGCCCGGTTTCAACCGTTACATTGTTTCCCTGTGTCATCTCGTTTGCTCACCGTTCTCCTGATATACTTTCATGCAGCAATCAGGAAATTGTCGCTCTGCCTGTGCTACGTATCGCTCGCATCCACTATCAGTATTGTACCATAGTCATCGTGATCTATCTGTGATTTTGAGGCACAAGTTTGAGAACCTTGAAACGCTGCTATTGCCTGCGGTACCTGCCCACTTGCTAATGAACACGTCGGCGCATGCTATGGAGTTTCTGGTATAGTAGGGCCATTCCCTGGCGGCTGGCCTGTGACCGGGCTGGTAGCTGGGCGCTCTCGCACCTGCTTACGCGGACACATATTCTACTGGCCCTACTTTTGCAGGGGACATACCCTCCAAATGTATCTACTG
>CADDYT010000019.1 GCA_902810755.1 Chloroflexota bacterium | reverse complement strand
CGGCTGGCCTGCACTGGCTGGCCTGGGGGGCTTGCACTGGCTGGCCTGCACCGAATGGCCTGCACCGGCTGGACTGTAGAGTGGCCTGGGGGAGCGAGGCTATCTCAGTTTCAGCGTGATCTCATTATCGAAATGGCCGAGGGGCAAGGTGAAGAGGATGCGGGCGCCGCCGCCCTGGACGTTTTCGGCGCGGATGGCCCCGCCGTGCGCCTCGATGATGGCGCGCACGATGGCAAGGCCCAGCCCGCTACCGCCGGTATTGGCCTGACGCGAGCTATCCGCACGGTAGAACCGCTCGAAGACGCGCGGCAGGGCTGAGGTAGGAATGCCTTCGCCCGTATCGGAGACGGAGACGACGAGCATATTGCCGTTCTGCGTCGCGTCTATGGTCACAACTCCCCCGGCAGGCATGTGACGCAGGGCATTATCGCAGAGATTGGCGAAGACGCGCATGAGCATATCGGGGTCGGCCTCAACGAGAGGCAGGGTATAGGGAATGGCATTGCGCGGCTCCACGTTGATGCGCTCAAATTCGGGTGTGAGGACGGCCAGCACCTCGTCAACAAGGGCGGCCAGCCGCACGGGCCTGCGCTGCGGGTGCATCGCCTGCGCCTCTACCTTCGCCATCAGGTGCAAATCCTTCACCAGCCGTCGCAGGCGCAGCGTCTCGCGCACAATGATGCGCCCCGTTGCCTCGTAATCCTCGCGGCTCTGGTTCACGCCATCCATCAGTGACTCGCCCAGCCCGGCGATGGCTGTGAGCGGCGTGGCCAGGTCATGCGTGATGTTCATAATCAGTTCGCGCCGCCACAGTTCTTGCTGGCGCAGCTCGCTGACATCATCGGCCAGGCGTTTCGCCATTTCGTTAAAGGCTGTTGCCAGCTCGCCCAGTTCACCGCCTGCGTCCGTCTTCACCTGCGCGCTGTAGTCGCCCGCTTCTAACTTGCGCGCCGTCTGTGTCAGCTTCGCCAGCGGGCGCGTGATCGTGCGCGAAAAGAGGATAGCCGCCAGCGCGGCGAAGAGGGCCACGATGATCGAGCCGAGGAGAATAGAGCGGCTCACAGAGGCGATGAAAGGTGGCACCGTCCCCTGAATGGCCGAATAGGGCGTTATGAAGAGAACGCCCACGACCGGCAGCGTCTTCTGCCCGTTCCAGTGAATGGGCAGAACCAGGAAGGGGCGCGGCGCTGAGGCCGGGCCGCTCATGCCAATCTCCGCTTCGGTCGTCGTTCCGCGCTCCCCGGCCGCCAGCGCCTGCGTCACCCGGCTGAGATCGCTATGCTTCAATGATGGATCGGCCCCGGCCAGCAAAACCGCCGCCAGCGCCGGGCGACCGGCAACAGGATAGACCGACTGGCCGCGCCGGTTCAGCACGATCACCAGATAATTTTCCCCCTGCGCGTTGCTGGCGGAAGTCTCCGGCAGTACGCTTCTTGAGGCCAGGGCGAGATTGCCTCCGTTCTGCGCAAAGACCTCACCGAGGCGCTGCGCAAAATTCTCGCCGAGGTCGCTCAACTGCGTGCGCTGGTCGGAACCATAGTTGTAGACGACCGTCAGCAAGATGATGATCGCCAGCAGGAATGTCACCAGGAACACCAGCAGTACCGATCCCAGAGCCAGTTGCCAGCGTATGCTCTGCCACCAGTGCATCTTTGCCTGCGACTCCCCTTTGCGCCCCACCGATAGAGCGGGCGGCACAGTCGGCATGGCTGGCGTTATCTTTCCGGTTGGCCCGGTCGCATCGGGCTTCGAGGTTGCCATTGTCTACCCTGTCCCTCATTACGACGCGGCGCGTTTGACCTCGAAGCGGTAGCCGACGCGCCAGACGGTCTTGATGTAGCGTTGCTCGGTGTTCGCTTCGATTTTCTTGCGCAGCGAACTGATATGCACGTCGATGGTATGGCCATCGCCCAGGTAATCATAGCCCCAGACCTTATTCATCAGCATCTCGCGGGTGAAGACGCGCTCCGGCGATTGCGCCAGCAGGGCGAGCAGATCAAACTCGGTAGGCGTCAGCGCGACCTCGACGCCGTTGACCTCGACGCGGCGCGCCGGGATATCGATGGTCAGGCCGGGGAAGCGCAGAATACCGCTCTCTTTCTGCCTCTGCGCCTGACTTCCTATTCCTATCCCGCTCTGCTCTTTGCCTTCGCCTGCCCCTGCCCCCGCCCGGCGCAAGATGGCGCGCACGCGGCTCACCAGTTCGCGCGGGCTGAACGGCTTGACCAGGTAATCGTCCGCGCCGAGATCGAGGCCGGCGATGCGGTCATCCTCACTATTGCGCGCCGTCAGCATCAGGATAGGCGTATTTGACCAGGCGCGAATGCGGCGGCAGACCTCGAAGCCATCGATGGCTGGCAGCATGATATCGAGAATGACCAGCGCGGGCTGCTCGCGCGCGTGCAGCGCCAGGCCGTCCGCGCCATCTCTGGCGGCCACCACGCTGTAGCCCGCGTCCTTCAGGTAGAGATTGAGCAGGTGAATAATGCCCTCTTCATCCTCGATAATCAGGATTTTTGGTTGTGTATTCTGGTTTTGCGCTGCATCTGTATGCTGAGACATATGCTTTTTACATCCCGCGAACAGAACTGTTCCTCTGCATGTATCGTACCACAACATCCGTCGCAAAACACGCCCTGTTCCCCTTCTTTTCGCCTCTATGGCCAAATCTTGAGAAAATCTTGAAGGTTGGCAGAGTAATTCTTCACGTTTGCGCGCTATGATGAAAGTGTCACAGCAAGGTGGCATAACAATTGAAAATCGGCTCGCCCACGTCGTGGGCGGACAGATATTCTTTGATACAGGCAGAAAAATGCAGAAAGGAAGGATAAAACAACTATGAAAAAGATACTCTTGATCGGCGGTGGGGCCATCTTCCTCGTCGCGGCCATCGCCTTTGGCGCGTTCTTCGCCGGGCCGTTGCTGGCCTCAGCCAACAGCAACTCATCGGCCAGCAGCGCGAATACGAGCGCGACGAATCCCTATTGCGAGCAATACCTGCAAGACCTGGCGAACCGTCTGCACGTCTCGGTGACGACATTGCAGCAAGACAAACAGGCCGCGCGCGACGACGTGCTGAATCAGATGGTGAAGGATGGCAAGCTGACCCAGGCCCAGGCTACCGCCATCGAGCAGCGCCTGCAGTCGCACCAGGCCTGCACGGGCAAAGGCAACGGTAAAATCGCCCATCTTGTGCTTCGGCAGTTTCTGAACAAATATCGCGGCCAGATTGAGAATTCTATCGCCAGCGGGCTGCATATGACAGGCGCGCAGCTCACGGCTCAGTTGCAGGCGGGTAAGAGCCTGAGCCAGATTGCTACCGCGCAGCACGTCTCCAGCAGCCAGTTGCAGACCATTGTCACCAGCGCCGTCCAGAGCGCGCTCAACACGGCGGTCAGCAACGGCGACCTGACGCAGTCAGAAGCCACCAGCTTCATGCAGACCCTGCAAAGCCATCCAGCCCTGCTGAACAACATTCTCAATGCCCACGTGAAAAACAAGGCATAGGCGCTGAGCGATAAAGCAACAAAAGAGCGCGCTGGCCGGGCCAGCGCGCTCTTTTGTTGCTTTATCGCTCAGTTTTAATGCGCCTCTGCCAGGGCCTTCTGGCTCTCGATCCAGTTCTTGAGGGCCTCGCCGCTTTCAAAGGAAACGATCAGCGCGTAGCGCGGCTCCGGGCCTGGATGCCAGGTCGCATGCCACAGGCGCTGCGAATCAATCACCATCTGGCGATTGCGCGGTAGCGAGATACGAGTCTCGGTCGCAGGATCGTTCTTATCCTCGCGCAGGATCATGTAGGAATTGGGATTATCGGTCAATTGCAGCCAGGCCCGCACAACCCAACCTTCGCCATCGGGATTGAGCCGGTTATTATCGTCCAGATGCAGATTATGGACAGCCTCTTCATAGGTATTGGGGTTGAGTTTGATAATACGCACGCGCCCGTAATTGGCTCCGACTTTTTTAGTCCACTCTACCAGTGTGGGGCAAACCTCGGCATTCTTGGTCCAGATGCCGTCTTTGTCGGGCTTGCCATGATCCCAGAAGCCGGCGCACTCCATCTCACCGAGGGCGGAGGCAACGGGGGCAAAGTTGGTGTCGCCGCCGCTCTTCCAGTCCATGTACTCAAGACTTTCCCACTCTTCCTTCGGGACCGGCGGCCCATCGTAGTCACGCAGAACGACAAACCCTTTATCAGCCAGGGCGTCGAGCTTTACATGCATTGAATTTCTCCTTCTCACAGGTCAGACGACGGGTATCGGCAGGCACGCGCGCGCCCGCACCGATACACGCCATGGTCCGTTGAGGCTTGTCATTTCTTCTCTTCTGTTTCGAAATACAGTCAAGCCTGCACCTTCCTTTCAAGATGCACCTGTATTGTATCATAGCTTTGTGGGAGAGGTAAGGGCCAGTAGGAAGGACGGGGCAGGAGTTATATACTATGGATAAAGATGAACGCTTTACGCAACTGGTGAAACAGGCGCAGGCATGCTATCGCTGCCCGCGTATGGAGGGGCGCAGGCGCGTCCTCAGCCGCGCCAACGGCAGCCTGCATGCCAGCATCCTGTTCATCGCCGAAGCGCCTGGTCGCCTGGGCGGAGACCGCTGCGGCATCCCGCTTTCGCAGGATCAGACGGGGCGCAACTTCACGCTGCTCCTGCAGGCCGCCGGCCTCACGCGTGAAGAAATATTTATCACCAACGCGGTTCTCTGCAACCCGCGAGATGAGGACGGGCACAACGCGCCGCCAACCATGCGCGAGCTGCGCAACTGCTCGTACCACCTGCGTCAGACGCTGGACATCCTCTCCCCGCGCACCATCGTCACGCTCGGTCGAGTGGCCCTCAAGGCGCTCAGGCTCATCGCTCCCCACAGCATTGAACTTGCCCGCGACGTCGGCAAGGCGATGGTATGGAACGGCTATCAACTCATTCCCCTCTACCACCCTGGCCCCCGCGCTCAACTTCACCGCCCATTTGAAACGCAGATGGAAGATTTCCGCCAGCTGGGGAAACTGATCGGGAAAGGGAACACACCGGCTCAGCAAGCAGGGGGATTTCCTGATGAGCTTTGACAACCGCATGGGGGAAGGCTGTAGGGACAGGCACAAGGCACTGTCCCTACAGCACGAGGAGTACTATGCAAACTTATTCCGCCTCCAGGCTGACCTCACCGTATTCCTTTTCAATGCGGTTCACCATCGCGGTCAGGGCGTTGAGTCGCCGCTCAATATCCTGCACTTCGCGATGAAGGTCGCGCAGTTGGGCCGCCAGTTCGTAGAATTGCCCGTCGAGTGCGAGAAATGCCTGCTCATTGGACGGTACTGCAACCATCTCCTCTCTTTGCGCTGGCATTGACGGCGCGCCTTTCGCCGTTGCCGTGCCTATCTCTGCCTTTCCAACCATTGGAGTCGTAGAGGGGGCAGATGCCTGTTTGCGGGCCTGCTCGTTCCCGTTCGTTGCAGGCACAGCGGCAGCTTTGCCACTCCCCTGTCGCTCACCCATAGCCAGCCAGATGATGCCGACAATGGCCAGCAGCGCCACAAGGAATATCGCTCCAAGAATAAGCGTATTCATCGGTTCTCTCCTTTCACAATAGAAGGCTCGCCCGCTCGTCCCGGCTCTCCACCCCGGCGGGCGCAATCAATGGCAACCCGGCTAGTGCAGATGGATGGTGACTTCCGCGCTCATACCGGGAACGATGTCCTTGCCGCCGGTGTTGTCAAGGGTGATGACAACGGGGATGCGCTGGCTGACTTTGGTGAAGTTGCCGCTGGCGTTGTCCTCGGTGGGCAGCAGCGAGAACTCGGATGCGGCAGACTGCACAATCTGCTGCACGTGACCGCTGAAGCTGGTGCCGCTATAGGCATCGATAGCAATGTCAACCGCCTGGCCGGTGCTGATGTTGCTGATAGCGTTCTCATCCACATAGGCCGTGATAGTCAGCGCATTGAGATTGGCGATCTCGACGATGGGCAGACCGGGAGAGACCGCCTGTCCCTGCACGGCAAAGGTCTGCACAACGCTGCCGCTAATAGGACTGGTTACATCGATGGATGCGGGCGTTCCCGTTGTCCCCGTCGCGCTGGCCGCCGCAGGCGTCACGGAGCCGATGGCCTCACCGGCGGTCACCGTATCGCCGACCTTGACGCTCAGCGTCGACAGGCTGCCAGCCGTCACGGCGCTGACATTGACCAGTTGCCCGCTGACCTGGGCATCGTCGGTGGTATAGTATTCGTAATTGTTGTAGGCCCAGTAAAAGATGCCGCCGCCAATGGCAAAGAGGGCCACGAAAACCAGCACAGGTATGAAAATCATACGACGCATCATGATAGCACACTCCTTCACATTTCTGTGTTCAAATTTCTGTGTTGACTCAAGCGGGATGGTATTAGACGCCAGCCAGTGCGGCTTCTCTTTCAACTGCTTCGGCTTCGTCAGTGGTTTCAGGTTGCTCAACCTGGGGGGCAGAGCTTGCCAGCATTTTCCGTTTGCCTTGCAGGAAGAGCGTGGCAACGACGGAGAGGAAGACAAAGACGAGCGTCAGCAGAAAGGCGTCGCGAATAGCGAGCATATAGCTCTGGCGTTGCACCAGTTCGGCGATCAGTTGCAGGGCGGTCGTTCTGGCAGTTGCCAGGCTGGCCCCGCCGGTCATCAGGTAGGCTTGCAGGCGAGGCAGCAACTGCCCCAGCGAAGAGGTCGGCGTGACCTGCTCGGCCAGGTGGGCGTAATGGACCTGCGTCTGCGTCTGCACCACCGTTGCCAGCACGGCGATCCCCAGCGAACTGGCGACCGAGCGCATGACAGTGCTGAGCGAGGACGCCTGGGTGAGCAGGTGCGGTCGGATGGAGATGAGCGCCGCCAGGATCAGCGGCTGGCCCACCAGGCCCAGCGAGAAGCCGCGCAACACAAGCATGACCTGCAACCACTGGTAGGGCCATGTGAGCGAGAGGGTCGAAAGCTGCCAGTTGGCAAAGGCCAGGATAAACAGCCCCGGCAGCACGACCGCTCGCACGCCGATACGATCTACCAGCCAGCCGCCGACGACGACGCTCACCATCGAGGCGAATGCCTGCGGCAGCAGAACGATGCCGGCCTGGAACGCGCTCAGCCCGCGCAGAGCTTGCAGGTAGACCGGCAGGAGGAAGAGGCCGCCGTACAGCGCAAAAACCACGAAGACGTTGGCAATCGTGCTGACGGTGAAGTTTCTGTCCAGGAAGACGCGCAGGTCGAGCAGCGGCTGCCCCTGGCGTCTGACGGTATAAATTTCGACGGCTACGAAAATGGCCAGGGCAAGGAACCCGGCGGCCAGGAAGCCTGCCACCGTCGTTGACCCCCAGCCATCTGTACTGGCTTCCGAAAGGCCGTAGAGCAGGCAGCCGAGGCCAACCGCCGAGAAGATGAACCCAGGCACATCGAAGCTGCTCGCCGCCTGATCGTGATAGTCACGCAGCAGCACAATCGAGAGGATGACCGCCAGAATGCCGATGGGAACGTTGATATAGAAGATCAACTGCCAGCCGGCATAGGTAACGATGTAGCCGCCCAGCGTGGGGCCAAGCGCGGGGGCCAGCAGAGCCGGTAAGCCGAACAGGCCCATAGCCGCGCCGCGCTCCTGCGGCGGGAACTCGCGGAAAATCAGCGTCAGCGACAGCGGGAAGAGGGCCGCGCCGCCCACCCCCTGGATGATGCGAAAGAGAATCAGCGCGGGCAGGCTCCAGGCGAGACCGCAGAGCGCCGAACCGGTCGTAAACGCGGCCAGCGCGATAATGTAGAGCCGCCTGGTACCCAGGCGGCTGGCGAAGAAGGCCACCACCGGAGTCGCGACACCCTGCGCCAGAATATAGCCGGTCAGCACCCACTGGACGCTGTGCAGATCCGCGCCAAAGGCCGTTTGCAGCCTCGGAATGGCAATGTTGACAATGGTGGAATCCAGGATCGCCATGAAAACGCCCAGAATGACCACCATTGCTACAATCCATTTATATTGCAGCCCCGCACCCTGCCGGGTCTGTGCGACCGGCGCCGTGACTTGCATAAACAAACTCCTTCATATTCGTTTTTGACAGACAAGTTCGGAAAGTTCGTCGGTAGCCAGCATGTCATGCTTCGCTTCACTCAGCATGACGCGCCGCGATGCCTTTGAAGTAGAAATCACTCAGGTAGGCCACCAGTTCATCCAGCGGCATATGCTCCTCGACAACCAGCCGCCGGTAGCCTCGTGGCGAAAAGAGGCTAAAGAAGAGGCTGAGCATGATAGAGGTGGGCAGCGAGGCATCGAACTCCCCGCTCGCCTTCCCCTCTTCAAGCAAAGCCGTCACCTGCCCGGAAACCTGTTCCAGGCGAGCGTGAACCTCCTGCTTCTTTTCCAGCAGGTCCTGTCGCAGTTCCAGATTGCTATAGAGCGAGAGCAAAAGTTTCAGCCGTTTGCCCATCCCTTTGTAGAGGCCCTGAAAAATGGCTTCCAGCCGCTCACGGGCGCTGCCCTCTCGAGTCGCCACCTCGGCGACCATGCAGAAAAATGCCTCCAGTTCGCGCTCAAACAGGGCAAAGATCAGCTCCTCCTTGCCCGGAAAGTGCAGGTAAACCGTCCCTTTGGCAATGCCCACGCGCGCGGCAATTTCATCCATTGAAGTCTCGTGATAGCCCTTCTCGGATAATACCTCCTCCGCAGCCTGCAAGATCAATTGCTCGCGCTCCCTGCGCTGCCGCTCTCTTAACGACTCTCTCGGCATCTCCCTCTGCATTCCTGTTCCTCCGGCCTCTACCGTCCAAACCATCACAGGCGTGTCATTCTTCGCTGCGCTCAGAATTTCTGCCGGACTAAAGCGAGCGGCCAGTTACCTCAGATTCTTCGCTGCGCTCAGGATGATACATCCGCCTGACTCACAATCTGGAAACTGACTTTTTTGCTCCCTTTCTGACTCGTTGGAAGCAACATGACTTTCTGGTCATAATCATAACCGGAAAGTCAGATAAAAGTCAAGGGGAAAAAGGGCAAATTTTTATGGAATTGCCAGAAAATGAGGGTAAGCTGCTCCCGGACTACCCCCAGGCCACCTCCCAGGTCGGCCGCCACAGGCTACCACAGGCCGCCACAGGCCGACCGCCACAGGCCACCACAGGCCGACCGCCACAGGCCACCACAGGCCACCACAGGCCACCACAGGCCACCCGCAAGGGGTGGCCCTACTATACGCGAGGCTGCCGTGCCGCTTGCGGGGCGCTCGTCTAGAGGAGGGCCACCCCCAGAGGCGTTCACTTCAGGCCGCCGCAGGCCAGCCGCCAGGGGTGGCCCTACGAGAGACGCGGCGTTCGTGCCGCCTGGGGAGCCGTCGTCTAGAGGAGGGCCACCCCTGGCGGCTGGCCTGCCTGGCCTTCGCACGGCCTGAAGTGAACGCCTCTGGGGCCACCCCTGGCGGCTGGCCTGTTGGCTGGCTTGCGGTGGCTGGCTTGCGGCGGCTGGCTTGCGGGCTGGCCTGCTCGCTCAAAGGGGAATACGCACGCGGATACAGGTTCCTCGCTCTGGCGCGCTCTCGATGGAGAGCGTCCCCCCCGGCCTGGTGACACGCTCTAGCATGGAACGCAGTCCGAGGTGGCCGGGGTAGGAGGCGGTGGCGTCGAAGCCGCGCCCGTTATCCTGCACCTCCAGGGCAATTTCGTCCTCGCGTTTGATGATGCGCACAACGACTTTCGTGGCGCGCGCATGCTTGACGATGTTGTTTAATGCCTCCTGCGCCACGCGATAGAGCGTCTCCTTCAGTTCGAGGGGGATGGCTGGTTCCTCGCCCGGCGCTGCCTCGACGGTTAGCCCGTAGCGGGTGCGCAAAACAACTACCTGCCTCATCAGGGCCGCGACCAGCCCTTCAGAGGCCAGCGATTCGGGGCGCAGCTCGAAGATGAGCGCGCGCATCTCGGCCAGCCCGGCCTCGGCGAGCGAGAGAACGTAATCCATCGACTCTTTCGCCTGCTCAGGATCGCTCTCTATCGCCTCACGCGCCGTGTGCGCCCCCAGGCCGATGCCGTAGAGGGCCTGCGAAACCGAATCGTGCAGTTCGCGGGCCAGCCGCTGCCGCTCCTGCAAAGCCGCGAGTTCCTGCGCCTGTTCGTACAGCAAGCGCAGTTCGTGTTCCCTGCTCTTTGCCTGCTCGATGCGCCGCCGCAGCGCGAGGGCCAGTTGCCCGGTAATGATGGCCGTCGCCAGGAAGACTACAAGGGTGAACAGGTCTTCGACCCGAACAACAATAAAGGTATAGGGCGGCAGGAAGAAAAAAAAGTCGAAGGCGAGGAAGGAGAGCAGCGAGGCCAGAATGGCGGCATACAGCCCGCGCAGGCTCGCCAGGGCCAGCACCAGCAGCAAATAGACGAAGGAGATAGTCGGCACGCGCGGGTAGAGATGGGCCAGAAAAATCAAAAGCGTGATGACGGTCACCCCTGTTATGACCAGGAGAGTATCGATAACATACCTTCGCCAGCGCGGCTGCATTTCTGCATCCAACAAAGATTGATGTTCGACCTCTTTCATGGATTGTTGCGTTTGCGGCGCGAGCCTGTTGCGCATAGATATCTTACTCTCCGTAGAAGCAGACTAAGCACGCGAAAAGCACACCGCTATGACTGCGGCTTTTTCCCGGTACCGGCGGGAACGAGGCCGAGGCGTATGGCGCATAGCACTGCCTGCGTGCGGCTCTGCACCCCCAGTTTCGCCAGGACATGCCTGACATGGGTTTTTGCGGTGTCCTCGGCAATCTGCAAGGTGCGCGCAATCTCTTTATTTGATTGACCATCGGCCAGCAGGCGCAGAACCTCCATTTCGCGCGCGGTCAGTGTCTCTGTCGGCCTCGTCTCCGGCAGGCGCACCTGCTGCACGAGGTAGGCCGAGGCCTGCGGGGAGAGTTGTACCTGCCCGGCGGCAGCGGCTTTAATTGCCTTTCGCAGTTCAGCCGCCTGCGTATCTTTGAGCAGGTAGCCGATGGCTCCCGCTTTGATCGCGCCCACCACCGAGTCACTTTCCAGCACCGAAGTCAGGGCAATGACCTCGGTTTCGGGCAATTCGCGGCGAATGATGGCGGTGGCGGCGATGCCATCCACCCCCGGCATGAGCAGATCCATCAGCACCACATCAGGTCGCAGTTGTCGGGCCAGCGCAACCGCCTCCTGTCCATCGGCGGCCTCGCCCACCAGAACTATTTCCGGGTCGCGCCCCAGAAACATGCGCAGGCCCTTGCGTACAACGCTATGGTCGTCAGCAATCAACACGCGAATCGTCATCGGCCCTCCTCTTTCCGGGATGAGACAGTCGGCCATCAACTACCCGCCAGTGTATCACAACACTATGCCCTTGAAAATGTCCTCGGACATGCCATGTCCGGGAGTCTTTCTCATAGTATCTTGACCTCACTATTTCTCACTCTTTCGAGTGAGATTACTATACTCCTGATTGCGCGTAAGGGCCATACCCCTGAAAGAGCAAATGAAATTCACCAGTCTGTGCGATGTCGGCCCGAATTGCATGCTCTATATTGAGAAACAGGTAGCCACCGCCTCTCATGGTATGAAAAAACCTCGCGTTCTGCTGAGCGGCAGCGAAGCAGAACACGTCCGCGAGGGCAGGGCAGTTGCGAAGCGAGAAGGAGCATGGCGATGTTTCAGCGAGTGTTAGTCCCTCTGGATGGGTCGAAGCGAGCGGAGCGGGCCATTCCGGTTGCCGCACGCATAGTGCGCGCCAGCAAGGGGTCAATTGTGCTTGTGCGGGTCGTGCTGCCGCCGCTTGAGCCGGGAAAGTATACGGCCCCACCCTCGCTTGCCTGGGAACGGAAGGTCTATGCGTCACAGCGCGCCGAAGCCGCCAGCTACCTCGTCAATACGCTGTTCACCCATAGCGCCAGTCTGGCCGGTATCGAGGTTGAGCTGGGGGTCGCCACCGGGCTGGTCGCACCCGCCCTCGTCTCCGTTGCGCGCTCGCAGCAAGCCGACCTGGTCGTCATATGCAGTCATGGCGAGGCGGGGTTGAAACGCTGGTTTTTCGGCAGCGTGGCGCACGAAGTCACGAAACTCAGCCCGGTACCTACGCTCATCCTGCACGAGCAGGGGACGCGCCTCACCTTCCATGCCGCCCGCCCCTTACGTGTTCTGGCGGTTCTGGATGATTCGCCGCAGGCCATGAGCATCCTTGAACCTGCTGCCCACCTGCTGGCCTCGCTCGCCGCCCCCGGACAGGGCATCCTTCACCTGCAGCGCGTGCTGGAGCTGCCCTCGACAGAGAAATTATGGCTCAATCCCTGCATCGATAAAATCTGGCGCGAGGCAGAAATCTCTGTGCAGAGGACGGCAGATGCCCTGCGCCATTCCCTGGTGGCCGCCAGCCTCACCATCACCGCTTCTGTCACCACCGCCAGCGCCCTGCTAGAGACCATCACACGCCAGACCACACGCGCCACAGAGCCAGAGCAGGCTGAGATAGCCCCTTTTGATCTGATCGCCCTGGCAATGCAGCGACACAAAGGGCTGCGCCGCCTCTTCAAAAGCAGCATCACCGACCATCTCTCCGGCTTTACAAAATTGCCGCTGCTGATTGCCCCCGCCAGCGAGCAAAGTAGTTCCATGCAGGCACGCTGACAGACAGCAATGATACTCTCGACGTGTTACTGATCTTTGCGCTATACTGGAAGATAGATTACTGCCTCTCGCAGTAGCTCTCGTTATTTTCGCTCGTTCGATAGTGCAAAGGAGCGCATCAAATGACACAAACGCGAACGCCACACATGACGGATTATGAGGCGGAACGGCAAAATTTCCATCTGGACGTGCCTGAAGAATTCAATTTCGCTACCGATGTGATTGGCAAATGGGCCAGCAACCCCGACAAGCTTGCCATGCTCTGGGTCGGGCAAAAGGGCGAGGAGCGGCGCATTACCTTCGCCCAGTTTGCCGAACGTTCCAGCCGCGCCGCCAACGCCTTCGCCTCGCTGGGCATTCAGAAGGGCGACCGCGTGCTGGTGATGCTGCCACGCATCCCCGAATGGTGGGAAGCGGTACTGGGCTTGATGAAGCTGGGCGCCATCCCCATCCCCTGCACCACGCTGCTGACCCCTAAAGACATCCAGTTCCGCGCTGAGATCGCCGAGGCCGTCGCCATCATCACCGACCATGAGGGCGCGGCCAAATTCGACCAGGTGCGCGCCGACTGCCCCAGCGTCAAATACGCCATCCTGGCCGATGAGGCCAACGCCGACAGCGCCGGGCGCGAGGGCTGGACCAACTTCCAGCAGATAGTCAGCGAAGCCTCGCCAGAGTACACCGGCCCGAAGACGCGCAGCGATGACGCCTGCCTGGTCTACTTCACCTCCGGCACGGTGGGCTACCCCAAAATGGTGCTGCACACCCACGCCAGCTATCCTATCGGCCATACCATCACCGGCAAATACTGGCTCGACCTGCACGAGGACGACCTGCACTGGAATCTCTCTGAAATGGGATGGGCAAAGGCTGCCTGGTCCAACCTCTTCGGCCCCTGGATTCAGGGCGCGGCCATGTTCATCCAGGATGCACGCGGCAAATTCGATCCCATCGAGACGCTGGAGATGCTCAACAAGTATCCCATTACCACGCTCTGCGCCCCGCCCACCGCCTACCGCATGATGGTGCTCGACGAGCCGATGGCCTACATGAAAGCCCATCCCCCGAAGGCGCTGCGCCACTGCGTCGGCGCCGGGGAGCCGCTCAATCCCGAAGTCATCAAGGTCTGGGAGGACGCTACCGGCATGACCATTCGCGACGGCTACGGGCAGACCGAGACCGTCCTGCTGTGCGCCAACTTCCCGCCGCTACCCGTCAAGCCCGGCTCCATGGGCAAACCCTCGCCCGGCTTCGACGTTGAGGTCATCGACCATGACGGCAACCCGCTACCGCCCAACAAAGAGGGCGATATAGCAGTGCGCGTCAAGCCGAACCGCCCGACCTGGATGTTCAAAGAGTACTGGCGCAACCCCGACGCCACCAATGCCTGCATTCGCGGTGACTGGTACATAACAGGAGACCGCGCCTACAAAGACGAAGACGGCTACTTCTGGTTCGTGGGCCGCGCCGACGACGTCATCATCAGCGCGGGCTACCGCATCGGCCCCTTCGAGGTGGAAAGCGCGCTGAAGGAGCATCCCGCCGTGGCAGAGTCCGCCGTGGTGGCCAGCCCGGACGAGATGCGCGGCGAGATCGTCAAAGCCTTTGTCATCCTGGCCCCCGGCTACACCGCCTCGCCTGAACTGGCCGCCGAGCTGCAAGACCACGTCAAAAAAGTCACCGCCCCCTACAAATACCCCCGCGAAATCGAATTCGTCGACAGCCTGCCCAAAACAATCTCCGGCAAAATTCGCAGGGTAGAACTGCGCGAACGCGAGCGAGCAAAGAAACAGGGCAAGCAGTAAAATTGTCTCTGTTTCTCAGGCAGAAAGAGGAAGGAAGAGCGCCGGTTGTGTACGCTCTTCCTTCTTTCGTCCTTCGAGATAAGGGGAGGGTTCCACTCCGCGCCCGCCTGCCCACAGAGGAAGGGGGGAAAGCCTGGGGGCAGCGCGCAGTTGGCCGCGAGCGCGTGAGTGGAACCCTGGAAAGGAGGGAAAAAACAGGTGCGGAGTAACACCTGCCGGTGGGATAATCTGGGAGAACGCATTACGAGGGATGATGGGCGATACGGGCGTGGGAAACTGCCCGGTCTCTTCTTCTGTGTTAGCCTCTTGCTTCCTTGTACGCTTGCTTGCTTACACAGGGATCATACCTGACTTTAGCGTATTTGTCAAGGCAAGCGAGTAGTAAAATATGGCTAGCTCTTCAGTCTCGCGTGAATGCTATGAAACGGGCTGGGACGTGTCATGACATGGGCGGACGAGTTCTCAGGAGGGAAGCAGAGAATTGAGGAGGGGGACGATGCGTCGGGTGGCGGCGTTGTTCTGGCGGCGGTAGGCGTCGACGGTGGCGGACATGGCGTTGAGTTCGGTGTGGGCAGGGTCACGCAGGATGGTAGTGAGCAGGGCGCGCTGTTCGTGCGGGTGGAGGGCGACCCAGCCGAGGCCGTGACGCTGGATGAAGGGCAGATTGGCCTGCTCCTGGCCGGGGATGTAGGCGGTGGCGATAAAGGGCTTGCCCAGCGTGACGGACTCGAAGAGCATATTGGGGCCGGCCTTGCCCATGACGACGTCGGCAGCGGCCATGAAGGGCGCGATTTCTGGCGTGAAGGGCAGGGCCGCCAGATTGCGCGTATCTTTGTAGCGAGCCAGCAGGGCGCGGTTGGTGCCTGCCGCCAGGATAATCTGCACGCCGCCCGTGCTGCCAGCTTCTGCGCCAGCCGCCAGGACGGTCTCTATGGTGCGGCTGAAACGGGCCGCGCCTTCGCCGCCGCCTTGCAGGAAGACGGTGAAGCGGGCGGGGTCGAGGCCGAGCCGCGTCAGCGTTTCCACGCGGGCCTCGCGGGTGAAGAGGCGCGGGCGGCAGAACTGCGCGCGCACGGGCCAGCCGGTGAAGTGCAGCCGTTCGGGGGCGAAACCGGCCTGCAGCGCCTGCTCGTAGGTCTCGCGCGTCGTGGCAAAGGTCGCCGCCGCCTGCCGCTCGCTGAGCCAGGCCGCGTGGACGCCATTGGCGTCGGAAAAGAGCATGGCCAGGGGAACAGGGGAACTGCGCTGCTCCAGGACGCGCATGACCTCGTAGGAGAGAAACGGGTAGGTCGTGATAATCAGATCGGGTCGCGCCTCATCCAGCAGGCGGTGAAGCTGGCGGCCCACCAGGCGGGTGAAGACACGATGCGCCAGCAGGGAGCGGCGCGGCGTGTCGAAGAACTGAAATTCCGCCGCCCACAGCCAGAGCGCGTAGCGGCTCACCAGCCGGTAATGCCAGTGAAAGAAGCCCGGCTGCGGATCATGCACCGTCAGATTTTCAGGAGAACAGGCAACTTTTGTGTCCTCTCCCGCTGCCGGTTCGTCCTGAATCAGTAGATCGCGCAGGGACTCGGCCAGGCTGATGTGGCCGCCACCGGTTCTCGAAGTCAAAATCAGTATCTTTTTTTGATCAAGCATAGTTGTCTTTTTTATACCATATCCATAGCATTTGTGCTACGGTTATGGTACACTATGGTCAAGCACAGCCGTTATGGGTCAGTCCCTGTAGTTGTTGGCGCACGTGACAGAACAGAGAATGGTGAAAGAGCTATGCTACCATACAGACTGGAAGGGGACGGCCTTCCGCTCCTCTTGATACACGGGTGGGGCGTGACCTATAGAGTATGGCGCAATCTGGTTCCACTCCTCAAACCGTATTTCCGGCTGATTCTGGTCGAGTTACCGGGCGTTGGCGCTGCCGGTCAGCAGGTGCCGCACGAGTCATACTATCCCGCGTGCGCCGGGGCGCTCGAGGAATTGCGCGCGGCGCTGGAGATCGAGCAATGGTCCATCCTGGCCTATTCGACGGGAACGCGCGTGGGCGAAGCCTATGTGCAGCAATTCCCACAACACGTGCTGCGCGCCGTTTTCCTCTGCCCGATCTACCTGCGTGAATCGTGGAAGCTGGCCCTGGAACTGGAGCAGTGGATCAACACGAGACGTACAGGGCTGGCAGACTGGATGCTCTCCGACTGGCGGCTGTACGTGCTGCTACTGGCCTTCGGCTTCAACCTGCGCCGCAACGCATGCGCCAGCGAGTGGATGAGCGAGATTGAGTTGCAGCCGCGAGCTAACCTCAAACGCATGCTGCTGGAATTGCCGGGCAAAGGACGCGCGCCCTTCTCGCTGCCGACCACGCCAGCCGTGCCGACGCTCTTTGTCTGGGGCAAACAGGATGCGCTGACCGCCCGCCCGCGCCATCCGCGCCCCAACGACGTGTTCATCTCCGCCAATCACAGCGCCCCCATGCTCGCCGCCAGACAGGTGGCCGAGGTCGTCCTGCCCTTCCTCACTGAGGGCAAACTCGTGGCGCGCCCACGACCACGACGGCGCAAGCTGCAAATCGCGCCCCTCTGACCCTTCCTAAACACGAATGATGGCGATGCCTTGCTCCCGATAGGGCGCCAGCGTCTCTTCAGGGGCCGCACGCTCGGTGACAAGCCGCGTGAGCATGCTGGCCGGGCCAACGATGTAGGGCGCGGCAGTATCCAGTTTCTCGGCAGAGGCAAGGGCCACGACCTCGGCGGCGCTTGCCGTCATCGCGCGCTTCACATAAGATTCTTCAAGATTGGACGTGCTTATCCCGATGGTGGGATGCAGACCGCGTATGCCGAGAAAACAGAGGTCGGCGCGGATATTGCGATACGCCTCAACGGTCGCAGCCCCCTGCGCCACCTGCGCGTGCATGTTCATCTGGCCGCCAATCAAAATGACTTCTATCTCTGCCTGTTCCGGTTCGATCAGCGCCAGGGCGATGGGCGGGCTGTGCGTAATTACGGTGAGCCGCTGGTCGCGCGGCAACTGTCTTGCCACGTGCAACAGAGTGGTGCCGCCATCGAGAATAATAACCTGCCCCGGACGGACGAAGCGCAGGGCCGCGCGCGCCATCGCCTCTTTCGCCCCCGTCGCCTGCTGCCGCCGCTCGCTGAAGCTGGCGCTGACGGGGGAGCGGGGCAAAGCCCCCCCATGCACGCGCTGGAGCATCCCCGCTTCCGCCAGTTCGCGCAAATCTCGCCGGATAGTATCTTCCGAAACCTGAAAGCTCTTACTTAATTCAGAGGCCAGCACCTTGCCATCACGCTGCAACATCTGCATAATCGAACGACGTCGTTCTGCCGTCAACATTGCCTTTTCTCCCTTGAAATTGCATGTTTTTCTCTGGAACGTTGCCCGTTTCTCCTTGACATTGCATGAAACTTCATGCTATTATCTTGTTAGTGCAGTATATTGCACGAGATTGCCCGTTGTCAAGAAGAACAGTTCACGAAAGTGAGGAAATATAATGACAGAAGGATTTCGTCAGATCAGGATAGAGCCGCCGCTGCCGTGTGTGTATCATGGTTGTGACGGCGAAGCAAGATCGGCCATCGTCTACGAGGTGTCCGAGCGGGAATGGCGCATGGTGCCGACCTGCGAGCGGCACACCGTCTCCGTTCCGGTGGCAAAAGAGCAGCCGACTGAGCCTGTGCATCGCTAAACGGCAATGCCATCCGTCTCTGCACCATTCTGCTTCATTTCGCATCATTCTGCGCGAAAGCAGCGGAGATAGGAGCAACACAATGGAACACGTAAAAAGTATCGCGCTCGTTGCGCACGACGAGAAAAAGCACGATCTGCTGGAATGGGCGCGTTTCAACCGGGAATTGTTGAAACAATACAACCTCTATGCTACCGGAACAACGGGCAAATTACTGGAGCAGGAGCTGGGCATAGAGATTCACAGGCTCCAGAGCGGGCCGCTGGGCGGAGATCAACAGATCGGGGCGATGATCGCCGCCGGAGAACTCGACCTGCTGGTCTTCTTCTGGGACCCGCTCACACCGCAGCCGCACGACTCGGACGTGAGGGCGCTGTTGCGCATCGCTGTCGTCTGGAATGTCCCCGTCGCCTGCAACCGGGCATCCGCCGACCTGATGATCGCCTCGCCCCTGCTGTCGAGCGCCTACAGGCGGCTCGCACCTGATTACCACGCCTACAGTGAACGGCTGGACACGGAGACGGTATCTCCGTAGGCTCGACCGTTCACACTGGCGGCAGGCGCAGAACACGGCGGTAGAGGTCGTCATAGGCGCGGGCGCTGGCCGACCAGCGCGAATCGTAGCCCATCGCGCGCTCGACCAGCGCGGGCCAACGCGAGGCCTGCGCGTAGAGGCGCAGGGCACGCTGCAGAGCATCCAGCAAGGCGGCGGGGGTATAGGCGGTGAAGCTGATGCCGTTGCCGGTTTCGGGGTGGGCGTCCAGATCGGTCACGGTATCGGCCAGACCGCCGGTCGCGTGGACGATGGGCAGCGTGCCGTAGCGCAGCGCGATCAACTGCCCCAGCCCGCCCGGCTCGAAGGCGCTGGGCATGAGGAAGAAGTCCGCGCCCGCGTAAATGCGGCGCGAGAGCGCGGCATCGAAACCGATGCGGGCGCGCACATTGCCGGTGGTCGCGGCCAGCTCGCGCAACATCTGCTCGTAACCGGGGTGGCCCGTTCCCAGCACCACCAGCTGGAGTGGCAGATCGCGCAGCTCGCCGGCAATGGCGGCCAGCAAATCAAAACCCTTCTGATCGACCAGCCGACTGACAATGCCCACCAGGGGTATCTCCGGCTCGTCGGGCAGCCCGAACTCTTGCCGCAGCGCGCGGCGATTGCGCCGCTTGCCCTCCGGCGCATTCGTTGCGTCGTAGCGCGCGGCGATATCATTATCGGTCGCCGGGTTCCAGGCGTTCCAGTCGAGGCCGTTGGGGATACCGAAGATGCGCGGGTGACGCTGGAACAGCGCCTCATCCAGCCCCCAGCCGAAGTCCAGCGTCTGAATCTCTTCGGCGTAGCGACGCGAGACGGTGGTAATCGCGTCGGCATACATAATGCCGCCCTTCATCCAGTTGACATCGCCCCAGAATTCCAGCCCGCTGGCGGTGAAGACCTGCGCCGGGTTCAGCCCCGCCTCGCCCAGTATCGATGGATCCCAGCGTCCCTGATATTGCAGGTTGTGGATGGTATAGACAATGCGTGTCGCCCCCCTGCGCAACAGGTGGCGATGCGTCGTGCGCAAATAGGCCGCGCACGGAGCCGTCTGCCAGTCGTTGAGATGAATAATATCCGGCTCGAAGCCCAGACGCGGCAGCATTTCCAGCAGGCCCTTACAGAAGAGCAGGAAACGCCGCTGCTCGTCGCGCTGGTCCTGCCCCAGATAGAGCTGCCGGTGCCAGCCAAAAAGCTCCTCGTTATTCAGAAAATAGACCCTCACCGGCGGCTCAGGTAGCCAGCCCTCTAAAATAGAGACCCGGCGATCTCGCGCCCCCATAGAGACCGGCCCCTCAACGCCGGTGAAGCGCAGCCCCAGAGCGGCAGGGTCGATACTGCCATAGCGGGGCAGAAAGAGACGCACATCGTGTCCCAGCGCCGCCAGTTCACCCGGCAGACTTCCCATCACATCGGCCACGCCCCCCTCTTTCGCGAAGGGAACCGCCTCGGTCGCCACCAGCAAAATCTTCTCGTTTGCCATACCTGTCCTCGCTCACTGGTTAAACTTTTCTATATGGTATCATATCTGCTAAAACAGGGAGAAAAGCTATGTCAGAAGATACTGCTCATCAGCAGCCGGGGGCGGTTGCGCTGGTTGGTTCTGGCGAATACCTGGATGCGATGAATACGACCGATGCCTACCTGCTGGAAACGCTGGGGGGCGCGCAGAAGGCGCGGGTCGTCCTGCTGCCGACGGCCAGCGGGCGCGAAGCCAACGGACCAACCTACTGGAACAATCTTGGCCTGAGCCACTTCCGCAAACTGGGCGTGCAAGACATCCGCGCCACCCGCATCATTGATGCCGCCAGCGCGCGCGACCCCGAACAACTGGCCTTGCTGCGCGACGCCAACCTGTATTACTTCTCCGGCGGCGACCCGCAGCAGATCATCCACAGCATGCAAGATTCCCCGGCCTGGGAGATTATCAGCAATGCGTATGAGCGTGGCGCGGTACTGGCGGGCTGCAGCGCGGGGGCGATGGCCTTTGGCGGCAACACCATCTCCGTGCGCCAGATGATACAGAGCGGGCATTCGGTATGGGCGCCCGCGCTGAGCATCGTGCCGCAGCTTGTCGTCTTCCCCCATTTTGATCGCATGGCAACTTTCATCAGCAACGTCGTCTTCCAGGGCTTAATCAATACACTGCCCGAAGGTCGCTGCATTGTTGGCATCGATGAAAATACCGCGCTGGTACGGCTCGCTCCTCCGACCGATAGAGCGGGCAAAGCGCGCTGGCGCGTCATGGGCCAGCAGAGCGTCAAAGTCTTCCGACGCGGCCAGCCCACGCTCACCCTGCACGTGGAAGATGAGATAGACCTGTAATGGCTGACTGACACGAAATACTGGCCTGACCCGTGTTCCTGAATAAGAAAAAGCAAGCTATTTATCAGGAATTATCAGGAACATGGGTTATGGAAGAGCTGGAAAACACACGTATTGGAGCATACCTGCTCAAGCGAAAGCTGGCGCGCGGGGGCATGTCACAGGTCTATCTCGCCTGTGACGAGCGTTCGCAGCGGGAAGTGGCAATCAAAATCGTCAGCAAAGAAAACAGCGAACACGCGGGCCGCTTTCAGCAGGAAATCAAAGCCCTGAGCCGTCTCTCACACGAACACATCTTGCCGGTACTCGACTCTGGCGAAGAGGGACAGTGGCTCTACATGGTCACGCCGTATATCGAAGACGGCACGTTACGCGACCTGTTGCATGCGAAGGGACGATTGACGCCGGAAGAGGCGGGAAAGATTCTGGTGCAGGTGTGTGAGGCCCTGCAATTTGCCCACAATGCCGGTGTTCTCCACCGCGATATCAAACCCTCAAATATCCTGCTGTACCGGGGAGAGCATGTCTACCTGTCGGACTTTGGCCTGGTCAAAGGCATCGAAGAAAGCGGCGAACTGACGCGCACCGGCTGCCTGATCGGCACGCCCGAGTACATGGCGCCGGAACTGGCCGAGCAACCCGCCAGTAAAAGCAGCGATATCTACGCGCTTGGCATCGTCCTTTACCAGATGCTGACCGGCAAGACGCCATTTCGCGCCCCCACGCCGCTGGCAATCTACTGGAAACAGATACAGGAGCAGCCTGTGCGCCCTTCCCTGCTTGAGCCAGCTATCCCCGTCTGCGTGGAGCAGGTGGTGCTGTGCGCGCTGGAAAAGGACCCGCAGTTGCGCTTCAAAAGCCCGATGGCGTTGGCCCGTGCCTACGCGCAGGCGCTGCTGTATGCCAGAAGAGAGCAGCGCACCGGCAAGTGCATTACCGCTCCGCTTGCCACCGCCGCCAGCGTCTCCACCGGGCCGCTGTCTACACAGACTCCTACAGCGCCAGAAACGGCAAGGCAGAAATTGTTCGATATGCGCGACCTGAAAACCGTCATGGCGGCCAATCGCATTGCTGCCGCAAAGGCAGGGCGTTCCCGCCTCACGCGGAAAGTCATGGCGGGCAT
The DNA here is from genome assembly GCA_902810755.1 of Chloroflexota bacterium. The sequence continues at coordinate 36,303 of CADDYT010000019.1, read as the reverse complement.
GCTAGCGGTCACGCTGCTGCTGGGCATTCCCTTCTCGTTCGGTTACTCGCTCTATAATACTGCCGCTCACACGCATACAGCATGGGACGCGAGCGCGCCGTTTTCCAGCGTGCTGGTGGATGTCGGCGGTAGTTCCCGCAAGCCTTCCCCGACCCCCACAGTGACGCGCGATAGCACCCATCAGTCTATGGTGGTCTTCCATCCTCAGTCACAGCCACACCAGTCACCGCCCCCGAAGAAGCACAAACGCGGACACAAACATGGCCATTAACAGGCTACCAAATTGCAACCTGGTACGTATACAGTAGTGATGGGTCAAAAGCGAGAGGGAGACAGGCGACAGAACAATCGCGCTTATCGTGTCTTGCGCGCCGTAGTGTGCCTGGCGGAAGACAACGTGGCCGGGAAGGATGAAGAAAGTTATGCCTGGATTAGAAGGGACGACTCTGGGACGCTATCGCCTTGTGCGCCGGTTAGGCAAAGGTGGTATGTCCGAAGTCTATCTTGCCCGTGACCGACGTGAGGGCCGCCAGGTAGCAGTGAAAGTGGTAAGCGGGGTGCATGCCGAATACCTGGAGCGTTTTCGCCGCGAGGCCGAAGCCATCCTCAATCTGCGCCATCGGCATATCCTGCCCGCTTATGAATACGGGGAGCAAGAACCCTGGTATTATCTCGCGATGTACTATGCCAGCTACGGCGCCTTGAGCAAACGCCTGAGCGCGCCGACGGTCGATAGACGAACGGGGAGAATCGGCAGGGGGAACAAAAGACAGGGCGGGCCGCTGAGGCTGGAAGAGGCGGCAGTGTTGCTGGAGCAGATTGCCAGCGCCCTGCAATATGCTCACGACTCCGGCATTATCCACCGCGACATCAAACCATCCAATATCCTGCTGCGCGGCCCGCGCTATGCCTACCTGGCGGATTTCGGTCTGGCAAAAGCCCTTGAGGGGGCGCAGGGACTGACGCAGACAGGCTCGCTACTCGGCACGCCCGAATATATGGCCCCCGAACTTTCGCTGGAACCGGCCAGTACGAGCAGCGATATCTACGCGCTGGGCATCCTTCTCTACCAGATGGTAGCAGGCCGCGTGCCTTTCTCCGCCGAAACGCCCGTCGCCACCTTCTGGAAACACCTGCGCGAACGCCCGATGCCGCCTTCATACTTCAACCCCGCCATTCCGCGATCCGTTGACCTGGTCATCCTGCACGCGCTGGAAAAGGACCCCCGGCGCCGCTTCCACTCGCCGCTGGCCCTCGCCCACGCTTACCGTCGGGCGCTGCGTTCCTCACAGGCCGCGCGCCACGATACGTGGGAAGCAGGAGAGGCGCAGGAATCTTCCTTCGCGTTCGATCTCCCACCATTCGCTGCCTCTTTGCCGGTCGTCGACCCGCCGCCTGCCGGAGCCGGACAGCCCGCGCACCAGGAGCAGCAAGAAGAGATACTGGTTTTGCCTGCGCTCTCTGCCCTCTCCACCGATTCGCCTGGACAGGCCGAACCGGTGCAGGAAGATTACGAGAATGATACAGCATATCCTGTCACGACTTCCGCGACGATACCGGTGGAAGGGGGAGTAGAACAGCGAACATCGCTGGCGGATACACCGTTTCCCGCCTCCGGTCTGGCCTCTACGCATACCTTACAGCCGCCCGCCACGCGGCAGCGTTCGCCCCGTACTTCAACGATGCGCCGTCGCCGCAGGAAGCGCAATCCTGTCATCGTCGCCGCGACGGTCGGTGTCAGCTTCCTGCTGCTGGTCGCGCTCCTGATGAGCTTTGTCTATGTTACCGGCGTTTCCAGGCAGGAAGCTGTCGCGACAGCAACGGTGCAGGCGATGACGACGGCGGCGGCAAAATCGGCCCGGGCAACGGCAGAGGCGCACGCCCGGGCAACGGCAACAGCCGAAGTGCTGGCAAACGTCACCGGCACCACTCCCATATTATCAGACGCCCTGCAGGGCAATACAGCAGGGCGCTGGCCCGAAAACGACAACTGCCAGTTCATTGACGGCAGTTACCATGTTCTGATCCAGCAACCGGGCTTCCTGCAAACCTGCGTCTCACCTGCTCCCGCGCTGACGTTCAGCAACGGGACGATTCAGGTCGATGTCTCGCTGCTCGCAGGCGACGATAGCGGGCTGATTTTCCGCGCCAGCGGCCAGCAGTTCTACGATTTCGAGATTACCGGTCAGGGAGCGTTTTTCCTGCGCCGCCACGACCCCGGCGGCGCGGGCTACACCTACCTCATCCAGAACACATCTAGCAACGCCATCGTCTCCGGCGGCCCCAACACGCTGTCCGTCATTGCCGAGGGCAGCGATTTCAAACTCTATATCAACAACACCTTCGTCGGCGAGAGCCACGACGCCACCTATGCTGGCGGGCAGATTGGTTTCGCCGCCGGCGCCCTTGCCTCCACCGCCCGCGCTGAAGGCAGTTTCACCAACCTCAAAATATATCCTTAGACCCTGTCATCCTTCGCTGCGCTCAGATGACAGGGCGGCGCGAGGGACAGATTCTGCAAAATCTCCAGCAATCTTCTCCCTCCCTGCAAGTTTTTTCAGATTTCCTGTTGTTATCTTCCTCCTGTTGCGTTATTATATGTAAGGTAATGGGCAAGAGCGATTGCCCACCAGAAAAGAGAAAGAATGTAAGGAAGATTCATGCAGCAACAGATAGAAACTGCTCGCGTGCAGCCGGAAGCGGGAACGGGGCTGGCGCGTTTTCTTGATGCCTGTTTCCTGCGTCAGCCGGACGCCACCCCCGTCTGGTTTATGCGCCAGGCCGGACGCTGCCTGGCTGCATATCGCGAGTTGCGCAAACGCTATGATATTTTGACAATGGCGAAGACGCCCGAACTGTGCGCCCAGGTGACGCTGATGCCCGTCGAGCAACTGGGCGTAGATGGCGCGGTTCTCTACGCCGATATCATGCTCCCGCTTGAGGGCATGGGCATCTCATTTGAAATTGAGCCGGATATCGGCCCCATCATCCATAATCCCGTGCGCAGCATGCGCGATGTCGACGCTCTGCGCATCATCGACCCCGACGAAGCAGTGCCGTTCGTGATGGAAGCCATCCGGCTGGTGCGCGGCGAGCTGGCGGGCAAGAAGGCGGTCATCGGCTTCTCCGGCGCCCCCTACACGCTTGCCTGCTATATGATCGAGGGACGCCCCTCGCGCGATTACGGCATCGCCAAATCGCTAATGTACGGCCAGCCGGAAGTCTGGCACGCTTTGATGGAGAAGCTGACCGCCGTTGTCACGCGCTACCTGCTGGCGCAGATCCGCGCGGGAGTCGATGTCGTGCAGTTGTTCGATAGCTGGGTGGGCGCGCTCAGCCCCGGCGTCTACCGGCGCTTCGTGCAGCCCTACAACCGACGCATCTTCACCGCCATCAAAGAGACCGGCACTCCCTCTATCCACTTCGGCACCGGCACGGCCAGCCTGCTTGAAGCCATGACCGAGGCGGGCGGCGATATCATCAGTGTGGACTGGCGCGTCGACCTCGACGAGGCATGGGCGCGCATCGGCTATGAGAGGGGTATTCAAGGCAATCTCGACCCCACGCTCCTGCTCACGCCCTGGGAGACCATCGAGGCGGGCATGCGCGATGTCCTGCGCCGCGCCAACGGACGTGCGGGCCACATCTTCAACCTCGGACACGGCGTGCTGGCTCCCACATCCCCCGACACGCTGCGCCGCCTCGTCGAAGCCGTTCACGAGTCAACAGCCCGTTAGCGACGGGGAATGAGGGAAGAGATGCAAAACGATACGACACGCATTGGCGTGATCTTAATGACCTATGGCTCACCCGCCACGCTGGATGACATCCCCGTCTACCTGCGCAACGTGCGCGGCGGGCGCGAGCCGGATGAAGCACTGCTTCGCGAGTTTCGCAGGCGCTACAGCCTGATCGGCGGTTCGCCCCTGCTACGCATCACCCGCGAGCAGGCGGCGGCGCTGCAAGCGGAACTGAACGCGCAGCATCCCGCAGGCCCCACCTTCCAGGTTGGCGCCGGGATGCGCTTCGCCCCGCCCTTCATCGCCGATGTAGCGCCGGAAGTGGCGGCGGGCGCGCAGAAGCTGGTGGGCATCATCATGTCGCCGCAGTATTCACCGATCATCATGGGCGGCTACGTGCGCGCGCTGCGTGAGGCGGTGGCCGCGCTGCAACGCGACGACCTGGAACTGCTGATCGCCGAAGACTGGCACCTGCAGCCCTTCTTCGTGCAGGCCATCGCGCAGCGCGTGCAGGAGGCGCTTGACAGCTTCCCACCGCAGGTACGCGAGCGCGTCCCCGTGCTGCTCACGGCCCATAGCATGCCAAAGCGCGTGGTGGAGAACGAGCCGGGCTATATCAACGCTTTGAAGGAGACAGCAGCAGCCGTCGCCGAAACGGTCGGCCTGCCGCGCGAACGCTGGCTGTTCTGCTACCAGAGCGCGGGCCACACGCCGGAAGAGTGGCTCAAGCCCGATTTCGCCGACATTATGCCCGAACTGCGCGCCGCCGGGCAGAGCCATGTGCTGATCGCCCCCGTACAATTCCTGGCCGACCACCTGGAAATCCTCTACGACATCGAGATCGGCGCGCGCGAGCAGGCCGAAGCCAACGGCATCCAGTTCGCCCGCACCCGGTCTCTCAACACCTCTCCCCTCTTCATCAAAGCCCTGGCAGAGGTCGTAAAAGGGACGCTGGCAGGATAGGATGACACAGCGCAGCCGACCACCCCGCGCGGGGATGATCGGCTGCTATTCTGCCCGCTCCTCTTTTAGCGTGCCAGCGGCCCCGTGTCAGGCTTCATGAGGGCCAGAATCTCTTGCTCCTCTTTGCTTTGCGGCTCGGCCTCCTCATGTTCGGTGGCTTCGTAGATTTGCCAGACCTGCCCTTTGTTGACAATGTAGCGCCATTGCAGTCTGGGGTGCGCCTGTTACTCTGGCGGCAACTCCTGGTAGATCAGGTCGAGGCGAATGCCCTGGGCGGCGCGCACAGCCCGCGAGACAAAGTAGATGAGCAGGCCGATGACGACAAGGGCGGCCATGAAGACGAGACCCTGCCAGGGCGCGGCTATGCCCAGTTGCGGGTAGGAGAGGACGACGTAGGCCAGCGCGATCATCACGGCGATGGATAGCACCGCCACGATAGGCAGCACGGGAATGCCGCCGAGTTTGAGGCTGGCGGGCGAACTCTGGTAGAGATCGGGACGGCGATAGGGGAAAGCCAGCGCCGCCACGCTCACCGACAGGATGGTCACAACCCCGGCCAGTACGCCCATAGAGAGCAGCGTGAAGAACGAGGTCGAAAGCACCGACCAGATCAGGATGAGCAGCACGATTGCCGAGGCGGTCAGGATGGCCGGTATCGGCGCGTGCGTGCGCTCGCTTACCTCCGAGAGCTTTTCCGGCAGGATGCGATCAAACGCCCAGGCGAAGATGGTGCGAATGGGCATAAAGGTGTTCGGGAACATGGCCGGCAGGTTCCAGAAGAGGAAGCTGATGGCGATCAGCACAGAGAAGATCGGATTGTTCGCGGCAATACTGGCCATCAGGTTGTAGTAAGGCTGCACAGGCAGCGTGTAGCCGGTGGCCGTCGAGGTCAGGAAGTTGATGCTGGCAATGAACTGTTCCCCGGCTGGCCGGTAGAGCAACAACACGCCAATAATCATGAAGAGCGAATCCCAGATGAGCGCGCCGAGCATCACCGAGAGCTGGCGGCGCAGGTTCGCGGCAGACTTCAATTCGCCCGCGATATACACCGACCACCAGTTCCACATCATAAAAGTCATGATGATCGCCACGACGGGCAGCGTCGAGGAGAAGGGGTGCGCGCCGGTGAAGGTGAAACCGGCCTTCGCCGCCGCCGTCTGAATGGCCTGATAAGAGTTCGCGCTATGCGTGTAGGGCTGCGCGAAAGCGTTGAAATTGGCGATGAAGCTGGCATTGGAACTCAGCAGCAGGGCGAGGAAGGCCAGGAAGGTGCCGATACTGGCGATAATCCAGCACACGTTCTGCACGCGGAACGAAACCTTCGTCCCCAGCGACATCGCCCCCGCCAGGATGAGGATGAGCAGCAGGCCAAGACCGAACGTCCACCACTGCCCGACGGCGTTGCTGCCGCTCACCGCGTTGCCCGCGTTGATCAGGCCGCTGTTGTTTGTGACCGCGCCCAGCACGGCCAGCGTGGGGCCAAGCGCGAGTACGGCGAAGGAGCGCGCCCAGAAGGCCGCGCCGATCAGCGCCGAAATAGAGGCCGAGAAGTTGCTGAAGACCGCCACCGCCGGATGCAGGATACGGCTGATCCACACGTAATCGCCGCCCGTGCGCGGCATCGACGCGGCCATCATCGACATCATGATGCAGACGGGAATGTTGACAACGAAGGCGATGAGCAACGCCGTCACCAGGTCCGAGCCGGGGAAAGCGCCCAGCGCATAGAAGATGCCGAAAGCCAGGGTGGCTCCGACCGGGGCCGAGAAGACAGCGTTGAAGATCATGGCATCGAGTGCCGATGCCGAACGCACAAGGCCAGAAGATTGACGGACAAAAACAGATTGCGAGGTTTGCTCTGCCATCTCATTCTCCTTTACAGGCTTGACAGGAACAAAATTATTAGCTAAAGTATACAGCAAAGAACAGCATCAGTCAATAGCTGCTGTTCAAAAATGTTCGTTTTTGTTCGTTGTCGGTTCGATCTGGCGGAAGGAGAGGCAATTATTGTATGCTGGCGAGTGAACGCAGAAGGCTCATTCTGGAGCGGGTGGCCGAACGCCAGTCCATTGAGGCACAGGCGCTGGCAGACGAACTGGGCGTCTCGGTGATGACGATTCGCCGCGACATCAAGCGACTGGAGCAGGATGGCTTCCTGCGCCAGACCTACGGGGGCGCGACAGTTCACATCACGAAAAGCGTCGAACTCGGCTTCAACAGCCGCGCCCTGCAATTCTCGGCGCAGAAGCGGCAGATCGGCGCGCACGCGGCCAGCCTGATCGAGCCGGGGCAAACGCTATTTCTGGGTGAAGGCACGACCACCGCGCAGTTCGCGCAATTCCTGCCGCCGCACCCTCACTTGCTGGTGATTACCGCCTCGCTCTCGCACGCCAGCCTGCTCGCTTCGCGTAACATTCGCGTGATCGTGGTGGGCGGCAAATTAGATGCCGACGAATTGACCATGACCGGCCCCATCGCCGAAGCGACAGTGCAGCGGTTCTATGCCGACCTCTGCGTGCTGGGTGCCGCCGGTTTCGACCCGCTCGTCGGCGTGACAGAATTAGATCATGAGGTGGCGGCGCTGCATCGCCTGATGATGGAGCGTTCGCGCCGCACGCTCCTGCTGGCCGACCACAGCAAGCTTGGCTATCGCGCGCCCGCCGTCGTCGCGCCCGCCGGTGCGGTGACAACGCTGGTAACAGACGAAGCGGCACCGGCGGAAATAGTGCAAGCCCTGCGCGCCACCGGCCTGGAAATCTCTGCCGTAGGAAAACCGGTAGCCGTTTGATGAGTGGGGCTACCATGTCATGACATCGTTGGCTACCTATCTTGAAGAGGTGCAATCAGTGGATATTTTACAGCGTTTGTTCCCGGTTCCCAAACCGGTGATCGCGATGGTGCATTTCCCGGCCCTGCCCGGTCGCCCGTTGTATGATGCCCAGGTGGGACTGGAAGCCATCCTGGCCCATGTGCGCCATGACCTGCACGCCCTGCAGGATGCGGGCGTTGATGGCCTCCTCTTCTGCAACGAGAAAGACCTGCCCTACAGCTTCGAGGTAGCAGCAGAGATTCCGGCGACGATGGCCTATATCATCGGGCGCGTGCGGGATGAGGTGAACGTGCCGTTCGGCGTCAACATCCTCTGGGACCCGGTGGCGACCGTGCGGCTGGCGGCGGCAACGGGCGCATCTTTCGTGCGTGAAGTCTTCACGGGTACCTACGAGAGCGATATGGGTCTCTGGTCGCCGAAGGGAAGCGAAGCCTTCCTCGTGCGCCGCCAGCTTGATTGCCAGCACGTCGCCGTCTTCAACAATATCACGCCCGAATTTGCTCGCAGCATCGCCGGGCGCAGCGTGGCCGAGCGAGCAAAGGTTGCGGCCTTCTTCGGGGCCGATGCCCTGCTCATCTCCGGTCAGATGGCCGGGACTTCCGCCAACCCGGAATACATTCGCGAGGCAAAAGAGGCCGCGCCCGACATTCCCGTGCTGGCGAACACAGGCGTCTCCGAGGCAAATATCGAGGCCCTGCTCTCTGTCGCCGACGGGGCCATCGTCGGCACCAGCTTCAAGCTCGATGGCTACATCTGGAACCCGGTCGATCCCCAACGCGCCCGCCGTCTGATGGAAAAGGTACGCGCTATTCGCGCCGGGTTGCAGGATCAGTACGAGAGGGAGTAAGCGTCTTGGCAACGACGATCTACTACGCCAGCGATGTGCATGGCTCCAATCGCTGCTTCCGCAAGTTTCTGAACGCGGCAAAATTCTATCGCGCCGACGTCCTCATCATGGGCGGCGATATTCTGGGCAAGGCTGTGATCCTTCTGGAAGAAGTGCGTCCCGGCATCTATAGCACGCGGGAACACGGCCAGCAGATCGAACTGGCGAGCGAGGCCGAGGTTGAGGAATTTGAGAAACGCGCCGCCGATAAGGGCCTTTATCCCTATCGCTGCACGCCCGAAGAGGCGCGGGAACTGCGCGCCGGGGGCCAGATGGAGCCGCTTTTTGAGCGCCTGATGAGGCAGCGACTGCAAGAGTGGATGGCGCTGGCCGATGAGCGGCTGGCCGACAGCAGCGTCGCCTGCTACATCATGGGCGGTAACGACGACCCACCGGGCGTGCTGGAAGTTCTCGACGGGGCGCGCCTCGTCCACAACCCCGAAGAGCGCGTCATCCCCCTCGATGACTATAGCGAAATGATTAGCTGCGGCTGGTCCAACCCGACGCCCTGGCACACGCCGCGAGAGTGCAGCGAGGACGAACTGGCGCAGCGTATCGAGCGCATGATGGCGCTCGTCAAACGCCCTGAAAGTTCTGTAATGAACCTGCATGTGCCGCCCTTCCAGAGCGGGCTGGACGACGCGCCCGCACTGGACGCCGAGCTTCGAGTGCAGAGCAGCCTCGGCCAGACACGCTTCACGCCGGTCGGCTCCACGGCGGTGCGCGCCGCCATCGAACGCTACCAGCCGCTGCTCGGCTTGCACGGCCACGTCCACGAAGCTCATGCCTCGCGCAAAATTGGTCGCACCGTCTGCATCAACCCCGGCAGCGATTACGGCGAAGGCATCCTGCACGGCGCGCTCGTCACCCTCAACAAAGGCAAACTCAAAGGTTATCAGATGGTGAGCGGCTGATGGATAAGAATATCTCATCCGATATCGTGCTGGCGCTGGATGTCGGCACGGGCGGCGCTCGTGTCCTGGCTTATGATCTTAGCGGCGCGCTCGTCGCCAGCAGAGAGGCGGAATATCCCACGTACTACGATCGCCCGGCGTGGGCGGAGCAGGAGCCGGAAGACTGGTGGCGGGCCGCGCTGGCTGCACTGCAGGGCATCGCCGCTCAGTTGAGCGGTTATCAGGTGCGCGCCATCGGACTGACGGGTCAATCGCCCTCTATCGCGCCGTTTGACCGCGAAGGGCGACCGCTGCGCCGGGGCATCATCTACCAGGATAACCGGGCCACGCGCGAGGCGGAGGAATGGCGTATGCAGCCGGGCGGGCGCGAGGCGATTCACCGGCGCACGGGACACGACCCGGAGGCGTTCTACCTCGGCCCCAAACTTCTCTGGGTGCAGCGCCACGAACCTGATATTTTCGCCCGTACCCACCTCTGGCTGCAGCCGCGAGATTTCGTCGCCTGGCGTCTCACCGGACAGGCCGCTACCGACTGGAGCCATGCAGGCTCAACGCTCCTCTTCGATCTGCGCGCCCGCGCGTGGGCCGCCGACCTCTTCGCGCGTTTCAACATCCCACCGGAAACGTTCCCGACCGCGCTGGCGCCCTGGACGGTGATGGGCGAAGTGCTGCCCGCGATTGCGCGGCAGAGCGGTCTGCCACTTCACATCCCTGTTGTGCCGGGTGGCGTCGATAGCCAGTGCTGCGTGGTAGGCGCGGGCGTCCTCAATTCCAGCGAACTGAGCGATATGGCCGGTACCTCGACCTGCCTCAACGCCCCCGTGCGCCAGCCGCTGGACGATCTGCGCATCGCCAACTACTGCCATGTCGTGCCAGACTGGTGGTGTACCGAACTGGGCCTGAACGCCAGCGGGGCGGCCTTTGCGTGGCTGGCAACCCTGCTCGCCCCGCCGGGCGGCGCGCCGCTCTTCGCCGAATGCGAGGCAGCCGCGCGTCAATCCTCTCCGGGTGCCGCTGGGCTGATCTTCCTGCCCTATATGGCCGATGGCGAACGCTTCAATCCGGCCCTGCGCGGCGGCTTCGTCGGCCTCTCCCTGCGCCACGGTCGCGGCGATCTGGCGCGAGCCGTTCTCGAAGGCGTGGCCTTCGCCATGCGCGAATATCTGGAGATTATGGCTGAAGCGGGCGCGCCGGTACGCGAGATCCATGTCTCCGGCGGCGGTGCCAGCGTCGATCTCTGGAACCAGATCAAGGCCGATGTGACCGGCGTGCCGGTGGTCGCTGTAGCCTCTGATGCCACCTCGCTCGGCGCCGCCCTCGTGGCCGCGACCGCCATTGGCCTCTATCCCTCGCCGGAAGAGGCTGTGAGCCGCTGCATCCGCGTCAGCCGCCGCTACGAACCAGAAGCCACCCTGGCCGATTTCTACGCCGAACGCTATGCCCGCTTTCGCTCGTTAGCCGCCGCCACCCAGGAGCCGTGAAAAGTGAGCCATGAGAGACTTTCAGAAGGAGGAAATTTCATCATGCCGAACCTGCATCTGGGCATCAACGCCTGCTTCGCCGTCAAACGCTGGCCCGAACCGCAACGCTGGCTGCGCATCGTCAAAGAACTCGGCCTCGATTGCTGCCAGTTCAGCTTCGATCTCATCGATCCTCTGCTCGATGAAACCGTCACTGCCGCGTATGCCGATACGCTACGAGAGCAGGCTGCCGCCGAGGGCATCCTCATCCACAGCGCCTTCACCGGGCTGGCCGCTTACTCCTGGAGCCAGTTGCTGCACCCAGACGAGGCTATGCGCGAGGCGGCGATGCGCTGGTACGAACGCGCCATCGACTTCACAGCGCGCCTCGGCGCGCCGGGCGTGGGCGGCCACCTCGGAGCATTCAGCGCGCAGGATGCCCATGACGAGGCCCGCCAGCGCCTGCTGCTCGCCGAGCTTGAGCAGCGCCTTGCCACCCTCTCTCGCTACGCGGCGCAGCGCGGCTTGAGCTTCCTGCTTTTTGAGAACATGGCCGTGACGCGCGAGTGGGGCTACAGCATCGAACAGGCGCAGCAACTTAGCAGCCTCGCGTTAGATGGCGTGCCGCTCGTCCTCTGCCTCGATCTCGGCCATCCCTGCGCCCTGCGTACCGGCACGGCCAGCGACGACTACCTGGCCTGGCTCAATGTCTCCTGGCCTCACACTCCCATCCTGCACCTGCAACAGAGCGACCGCACAGGCGATCACCACTGGCCCTTCACGCCCGTCTGCAACGCTCAGGGCCTTGTACAGGCCCCGCCAGTCCTCGACGCCCTCCAGCACTGGCCCGCCTCGGACATCTACCTCTTCCTCGAACCTATCCACCCCTTCGAGGCCGAGGAGGATTCGGTGCTGCAAGACCTGCATGAAAGCGTCCGGTACTGGCGCGATGCTATGAGGGAAAAGTTCTGGTTGCCATCTTGAATCCAGAAGGCCATGAGAGGTATTACCCGGTAGATGAGGAAACCGACAGAAGCCTTGAGCGCCTGGCCGAAGAGCGGGGCATGAAAAAGGCAACCCTGGTGCGTAAAATTGTGCGGGACTGGATTCGCGACCAGGAACGCCACGCATCGTAGAAACGTGTATGGTAACGTAGAAGTCTTTGCAAGCCATAAAGAATGGACTTGTCCGTGTCATGCTGAGCGGCAGCGAAGCAACCGGGTAGCGAGCAGAACATAGCACTACGAGGAGACGCCTGGCTGCCGCTCAGCATGACATGATAATGACAAACAATGTAGCGGCTGAAAGAGAGGAAAACCTATGGCGGAACAGGGGAAATTGAGTGGCAAGGTCGCGATTGTCACCGGCGCTTCGTCCGGTATTGGCGAGGCGACCGCGCTGGCGCTGGCCGCCAATGGCGCGGCGGTCGCGCTGACGGGGCGGCGCATCGAGCGGTTGCATGAGGTAGCGCAGCGCATTGAAGAGCATGGCGGGCAGGCCATTGCCATCCAGAATGATGTCACGAACCCGAAACAGGTCGAGGCGATGGTGCGGCAGGTGATGCAGAAATGGGGACATATCGATATCCTTGTCAACAACGCGGGCGTCATGCTGCTCGGTCCCGTCCTCAACGCTGATCTCACCGACTGGCAGCGCATGGTCACGACCAACCTGCTCGGCGCAATGTACGCCGTCCATGCCGTGCTACCCATCATGGAAGCGGAGCATGGCGGCGATATCGTCAATATCTCGTCGGTGGCCGGGCGCACCACGCACCCCGGCAGCGCCGTCTACAACGCCACCAAGTGGGGCCTGAACGCCTTTTCCGATGCCCTGCGCCAGGAAGTCACAAAAGATCACATCCGCGTGACGCTGATTGAACCGGGCTATGTGAATACTGAACTACGCGAGCATATTACCAACCAGCAGGCAAAGCAGGAATCCGAAGCCTACGGTCAGACGATCCAGCAGCTTGAAAGCGAGGACATCGCCGCCGCCGTCATCTACGCCGTCACGCAGCCCCCACGTGTCAGCATCAATGAGATTCTCGTGCGCCCGACCGAACAGGTACGGTAGGGGTTGGACCGGTACAATTGAGAACATCTTTTAAACGTGTCAGCTTCGTTGAGCAGCACGAACACGATTTTGATTGCCCCGGCATCTCCGCTCGTCAGCAGGCCGTGATTCGCCAGCGTCTCACCGCAAGCCGCTTGAATGAGCGAGACGCTGGCAGCGGCTATAGCTGCCCCGAAAACGATCTCTAATTTTAGCTAACGCGCTGCTTGCGTGGCGCGCTTGACCCACGCGCCAGCAATTGCCCTTTCAGGATCACCTGGCGGCTGGAACGATGCGGGTTGGCGATGCGCTGCAGGAGCAGTTCGGTCGCCGTCTGGCCGATCTCGTAGGTGGGCTGGGCGATGAGCGTGATGGCCGGCTGCACCAGCGCGGCCCACGTCGTTTCGTCGAAGGTGACCAGGGCGATGTCTTCAGGGATGCTGAGGCCGCGTTCTCGTATGGCCAGCAAGGCCCCTTCACCCAGCAGGCTGTTGGTGGTGAGCAGGGCGTCGGGCGGCTGCGATGCATCCAGTAGCTTCAGCGTGGCCGCGTGTCCCGCTTCGACCTTTGGCTGCACATATTTCACCTGTTCAGCAGCAGGTGTAAGGCCATGCTCGCGCAGCGCCTTCTCGTAGCCTGCCTCTCGCTCGCGCCCCGTCGTACTCATCTCGCCGCACAGGGCCGCGATACGCCGGTAGCCGTTCTCGATCAGGTGCGTGGTAAGACGATAACCGGCATCGATGTTGTCCAGCAGCACAGCATCGACATCTCCATGCGGCACAGCGCGATCAACGATCACGACGGGGAAGTCGAGCTGCGCGGCGGAAAACTTCGCAACCGTTTGCCGCGTGGGCGAAAAAATGAGGCCCGCCACATTCTCATCCTGCATCAGATTGAGATAAATCTTCTCTTTCTCAGGGTTTTCGTCCGTATTGCACAGCAGCACGCTGAAGCCCTGCTCGTATGCCGCGTCTTCCACCGCGCGGCTCAGCGAAGTGAAAAAGGGATTGCGAATATCGGAGACGATCAGGCCGACGGTGTTGGAATGCTGCGAACGCAAACTTCTCGCCACCAGATTGGGCCGGTAGCCCAGCTTCTCCACCGCCGCCAGCACGCGCTCGCGCACCTCCGGTCGCACATGCTGGCCGTTGGAGAGGACTCGCGAAACCGTCGCCGTCGATACTCCCGCCTCCCCGGCAACATCTTTGATACTTACCATGAGAACTCCTTAACACGTAATGAAAAACCTATCTCATCGTGAACGTGTCATACTGAGTGCAGCGAAGCATCTGCATGGGCCAGAGCGGCGTTGCCTTCCCCGCACTCACCCGTCTCGAACACGCCCCCTTCATTGCTTTGATATGTAAACGTTTACCAGTATTATACCATCTTTCTCAAGGAAATACCAGCATCGTTGTAAACGTTTACGAAATTTGATACGTTTCTTTCTTGCTATACCCGTTATTCTCTTCAATTCAAACGAATTTTGCAAATTTTTCCGCAAAATCGAAAACTGATAGCCAGAACCCTTGACAAACAAATTGTAATCGTTTACAATTGTAACAAGGTTGACAGGTTGATACAGCGAAGTAAAAACTCTTTCTTGAAACGCCAGGAGGCGATGATGATTACGCTTGATGAGCGCCAGATCCGATTACAGTCCCGTGCCGCGGATAAGCAAGAGGCTATCCTCCAGGTAGGCCAGCTCCTGGTTGATAGCGGTTGTATTGATGCTGGCTATATCTCCAGTATGTTAGGCCGCGAACAGGTCGCCAATACCTATCTTGGCAACGGTATCGCCATTCCTCATGGCCTGCCTGAGAACCGCGACCTGATCCATCGTACCGGCATTGCAGTCGTGCAGTCCCCGCAGGGCGTGACCTGGAATCCCGGTGAAACCGTCCATTTGATTGTTGGTATTGCCGCGAAGTCCGATGAACATATCGAGGTCTTGCGCCGCCTGACCCGTGTGCTGGGCGATAAAGAACAGGTTGAGCGCCTGACGCGCACCGGCGATTCCCGCGATATCATCGAAGCTCTGACGGGCGAGCGCCCTGCCGCCGCCGCGCCGGTAAAGCGAGACGACGACGTAGATTATCCCACCTTCTTCGATACCGTTGTGCGCAACAAGACCGGCCTGCATGCCCGTCCCGCCGCCGTTTTCGTCGATCTGGCGAAGCAGTTCAAGTCCAACATTCGCGTGCGGCATGGCGAGACCGTCTCCAACGGCAAGAGCCTGCTTTCCCTGCTGCAACTGGGGGCCGAAAACGGCGCGGCCATTCGCGTCTCTGCTGAGGGGCCAGATGCCACCGACGCGCTGAAGGCCCTGCAGGCCGCGCTCGAAAGCGGTCTGGGCGACGAGCCGGAGGAACATCCGGCGGCAGCCGCTGAAGCAACCTGGACGCCCCAGGCCGCCGTTCTGACCATCCCCGGCATCACCGCCTCCGGCGGACTGGCGATCGGGCCGCTGCGCCAGTACAGGCAGCGCGCCATCGTCGTCTCCGACCAGCCGGGCGACCCGATGGTAGAAGGAAATCGTTTTCAACAGGCGCTGGACGCCGCGCATGGCGAACTCGAACGGCTATATGGAGAGGTGAAGACGCGCCTGGGTTCCGGCAAGGCTGCGATCTTCCGCGTCCACGCCGAATTTCTCAATGATACTGGCCTCATCGGGCAGACCATTTCCCTGATCTACCAGGGACACAGCGCGGCATGGTCGTGGCAGCAGACCATCAACGAACGGGTCAGGCAGGTACAGAAGCTGGACGACCCGACGCTGGCGGCGCGCGCCGTTGACCTGAGCGACGTGGGCCAGCGCGTCCTGCGCCACCTCGTCGGCGCCGCGGATGAGCAGCCCGTCTCGCACGATACCCCCGTTATTCTGATCGCCGAAGACCTGACGCCGTCCGATACCGCCGCGCTCGATGCCGATAGTATTCTCGGTTTCTGCACGGCAAAGGGCGGGCCGACCTCGCACACCGCCATCATCGCGCGCTCGCTGGGCATCCCGGCCATCGTCGGCGCCGGAGCGGCCGTGCTTGATCTCAACAATGGCACGCCCGCCATTCTGGACGGCTCGGCTGGCAAGCTCTATGTCAACCCGGCAGAGAGCGATATTCAGACGGCGCGCAAAGCGCAGTTGCAATTGCAAGAGCAGCAAGAGGCGGCCAACTCCGCGCGCCTGGCCCCGGCAGTCACTACCGACGGCTACCATGTCGAGGTTGCCGCCAACATCAATCGTGCCAGCGAGGCTCCACAGGCCGTGGCGGCAGGGGCCGAGGGCGTTGGCCTGATGCGCACCGAGTTTCTCTTCCTGGGCCGCGACTCCGCTCCCACTGAAGAGGAGCAATTCGAGGCGTACCGCGACATGGTGCAGGCGCTGGGCGGTCGCCCGTTGATTATCCGCACGCTCGATATCGGCGGGGACAAAGAGGTTCCCTACCTCAAGCTGCCGAAAGAAGATAACGCCTTCCTGGGCATACGCGGCATTCGGCTCTGCCTGGCGCGGCCAGACCTGTTCATCCCGCAGTTGCGCGCCATCTATCGCGCGGCCGCCTACGGCCCCATCAAGATCATGTTCCCCATGATCGCCATGCTTGAAGAGGTGCAGCGGGCGCGGGCCATTGCCGAACAGGTGCAGCGCGAACTGAACGCGCCATCGCTCTCGCTCGGCATCATGGTCGAAGTGCCATCCGCCGTCGTCATGGCCGATCAACTCGCGCAGGAAATTGATTTCTTCTCCATCGGCACCAACGACCTGACGCAGTACGTGCTGGCAATGGATCGGCTGCACCCGCAACTGGCGAAGCAGGCCGACGCGCTGCATCCCGCCGTGCTGCGCATGATCGCACAGACCGTGCAGGCGGCCAGCAAGGCCGGGAAATGGGTAGGAGTCTGTGGCGGTCTCGCCAGCGACCCGAAGGGCGCGCTGATCCTGAGCGGCCTCGGCGTGACCGAACTGAGCGCCAGCGTTCCCGCCATTCCGGCGGTCAAAGCGGAAATCCGCAAGCATTCGCTGGCGGAGTTGCAGACGCTCGCCCGGCGCGCATTAGAGTGCCGCACGGCGGCAGAGGTGAGGAGTTTATGAAAATCGCAACCGTCACGCTCAACCCGGCCATTGATCAGACCGTGCGCGTCAACAATTTCCGCACTAACACCGTCAATCGCGGGCAGGCCATGCAGTTCAACGCGGGCGGCAAAGGCGTCAACGTCGCCTCGTTTCTGGCCGATAGCGGCTACGAAGTAGCCGTGACCGGCTTTCTCGGCCAGGACAACGCCGAAATTTTTGAACGTTTCTTCGCGCGCAAGGGCATCGCCGACCATTTTGTACGCATCCCTGGCGAGACCCGGACCGGCGTCAAAATCGTCGACGAGGCCAGGCAGCGCACCACCGATATCAACATGCCCGGCCTGACGCCGCCGTCAGAGGCGATAGAGGCCCTGTTTGAGCAGATCGAACACCTCGCAGCCTCCTGTGACTGGTTCGTGCTGGCCGGGGCGCTACCGCCGGGCGTACCCGATACGCTCTATGCCACCATCATCGCCCGGCTCAAGGAACTCGGCAAGCGTGTGACGCTGGACACAAGCGGTCAGGCCCTGCGCCAGGGCGTGCTGGCAGGCCCGACCGTCATCAAGCCCAATATCGACGAACTGCAAGAACTGAGCGGACGGACGCTGGCAAACGAATTCGACATCGAACTGGCGAGCAGTGAGTTGATGAACAACGGTATCAAGCTCGTCGTGGTCTCTATGGGCGAGCGCGGCGCCATGTTCATCGACGAGGAGAATGCGCTGGTGGCGGTTCCTCCAGCGGTGACGGTGAAAAGCACCGTCGGGGCCGGTGACGCGCTGGTAGCCGGGCTGCTCGCCGGTCTGGCGCAGAATATGAGCCTGGCCAACTGCGCCCGCCTTGCCACAGCCTACTCGCTTGGCCGCATCACCGGCCTCAGTTCCAGGCTGCCTGATCGCGAAACGCTTCAGGCATACTTCCAGCAGGTGACCATCCACACCCGTAACAGCGTTTCCCTGTAGTGCGTCAGCAGTCACTGTTGTAACGAAATGTATCTCTCACATCACAAGGAGAAAACGAACATGGCGAAGATCGTTGCGATTACC
Organism: Chloroflexota bacterium; assembly: GCA_902810755.1. The sequence continues at coordinate 18,340 of CADDYT010000019.1, read as the reverse complement.
TCCTGTCCCACAGGAATCGCGCACACCTTCATGGCCGCCGAGGGCCTCAAGCGAGGGGCCGAGGCGCTGGGCCACAGCATCAAAGTGGAGACGCAAGGCTCCGTTGGCGCGCAGGATACCCTGACTGCTGCCGACATTCAAGATGCAGATGTGGTAATTATCGCCGCCGATGCCAAAGTGGACATGAGCCGCTTTGCCGGCAAGCCCGTCTATGAAACCTCAACCAACGCCGCCATCAAAGACGGCCAGGCGGTCGTCAGGAACGCGCTGAGCAGCGTGCCTGCGCCTGCTCCCGCGCCTGCGCCGACCACAAAAAGCATTGTGGCCATCACCTCCTGCCCGACGGGGATCGCGCACACCTTTATGGCGGCAGAAGGGCTGGAAAAGGGGGCGGAGGCGCTGGGCTATAAGATCAAAGTGGAGACGCAAGGCTCCGTTGGCGCGCAGAACACGCTTACGCCTGCCGATATCGCGGCAGCCGACGTGGTCGTCATCGCTGCCGATGCCAAAGTGGATCTGAGCCGTTTTGCCGGCAAGCCGATCTATGAAACCTCGACCAATGCCGCCATCAACGATGGCAAGGCCGTTATCAGTAAGGCGCTGGCGCAGGCCACGCCGGCCAGGGCGGGCGCGAAGGACTATGTGGCAGAGGTGCAGGCGGCAAAGGCCGCGAGGTCACAGAGCCGCAGAGGCCCCTATAAGCACCTGATGACCGGCGTCTCCTATATGATCCCATTCGTTGTGGCCGGCGGCATCATGATCGCCCTGGCCTTCGCGGTTGGCGGCTATAAGATCGCTTTCTTTGATACATCGAACCTGACCGTTCTGCTCACCGGCTTCGCTGCCAACCCCTTGCAGTCGCTGGGCGCGGCCCTCTTCGTGATCGGGGCGAAAGCAGGCTTCCTGCTCTATGTTCCCATTCTGGCAGGCTTCATCGCCTACTCGATCGCCGACCGGCCCGGCATCGCCCCCGGCATGATCGGCGGCGTTATCGCCAGTCTCGGCGGCTCCGGCTTCCTGGGCGCCATCATCGCAGGCTTCCTGGCCGGCTATACCGTCTACTGGCTGAACCGGGGCATCAAGCTGCCGCGCAATCTGGCCGGTATCATGCCCGTCCTCGTCCTCCCTGTCCTCGGCTCGCTGATCGTCGGCCTGGTTATGATCTTCGTGGTCAGCGTCCCCGTCTCCTTCCTCAACCAGGCGCTGATCGGCTGGCTGAAAGGTTTGCAAGGAGTCAACGCAGCATTCCTGGGCCTGCTCATTGGCCTGATGATGGCCTTCGACATGGGCGGACCGGTCAATAAAGCTGCCTATGCCTTTGCCACCGGGCTGCTGCTCGACCCGCACAATCCCGTCTACTTGCCTATGGCGATGTCGATGGCCGCCGGTATGACGCCCCCACTGGGCCTGGCGCTGGCAACCGTGCTGTTCAAGAACCGCTTTACCCATGACGAGCGTGAGGCCGGGAAAGCGGCCTGGGTGTTGGGCGCATCATTCATCACCGAAGGGGCCATCCCCTTCGCCGCCGAAGACCCCTTCCGCGTCATCCCCTCTATCATGATCGGCTCGGCGATCACCGGCGCGCTAGTCGGACTCTTCGGCATCGGCCTGCACGTCCCGCACGGCGGCATCTGGGTCATGTTCATTCCCGGCGTCGTTGGCAACCTGCCTCTCTATATCCTGTCCATTCTCATCGGGACAGTCGTCACTGCCGCCGCGCTCTTTGTCCTCAAACGCCCCATCGCCCTGGAAGAGGGCGCGGCTGAAGAGGAAAAAGCCGGTGTGGTGGTAGCCGCGTAACGCAATACAATTGCCATTAAGCAGGGCAAGGGCGGAAAATCTGGCTTGTTTTCCGCCCTTGCCTTTTTTCCTTTGTCCAACCATAAGATATAATGAATCATCCCCGTTGTGGGGTAAAGGGAGACCATATCCATGCAGCAAGAAAGGATTGCCCGATGAGTAAAGTGCTGGCGGTTATTTTAGCAGGTGGGCAGGGCGAGCGATTGAGCCTTCTCTCCCAGAAACGCGCCAAGCCCGCCGTCCCCTTCGCGGGCAAGTATCGCATCATCGATTTTGCCCTCAGCAACTGCGTCAATTCCGGCATCTTTGATGTCGTCGTGCTGACACAGTACCGGCCTCACTCGCTGAACGACCATATCGGTATTGGACGCCCCTGGGACCTCGACCGGCAGCAAGGGGGCATTCACCTGCTCCAACCCTATGTCGGGCGCGGCGACGCGGACTGGTATCAGGGAACCGCCGACGCCGTCTACCAGAACCTGAGCTTCATTCTGGAATCGCCCTGCGATTACGTCCTCATTCTGGCCGGCGATCATATCTATCGCATGGACTACGGGCCGATGCTCGCCTTCCATCAGCAGCGTAACGCAGCCGCCACGCTGGGCGCGGTCGTCGTGCCTCTGGAAGAGGGCCACCGCTTTGGCATTCTGGAGACCGACGCTGAGGGGCGCGTCATCTCCTTTGAGGAGAAGCCGAAACAGCCGCGCGGCACCCTCGGCTCAATGGGCATCTACGTCTTTAACCGCGAGACGCTCATCGATGTACTGCTGGAAGACGCGCGCGCCGCCGAAGCCGGTACGCCAAGCCAGCACGATTTTGGACGCAATATCATCCCCGGCATGGTGGCGCGCGGCGAGGGTATCTACGCCTATCCTTTTACCGGCTACTGGCAGGATGTCGGCACCATCCAGTCCTACTGGGAAGCGCACATGAACCTGCTCGGCGACCATCCTGCCTTCGACCTCTACGACCCGTCCTGGGTCATTCACACGCGCAGCGAAGAGCGTCCTCCGGCCTCCATTCGCGAGGGCGCGCAGATCGTCCAGAGCCTGATCTCGCACGGCAACATCATTAAAGGGCGGGTCGAACACAGCGTCCTCTCGCCCGGTGTCGTTGTCGAAGAGGGCGCGGTGGTACGCGATTCCATTATCCTCTTCGATACCGTTATCGGCGCAGGCAGCGTGGTTGATCGAGCGATACTGGATAAAGAGGTCGTTGTCGGCAAGAACTGCTACATCGGCTATGGCGACGACATGACGCCCAACCGGCAGGAGCCCCACCTGCTCAACACGGGCATCACGCTCATCGGCAAGCGCACGCGCCTGCCCGATAATCTCAAGGTTGGCCGCAACTGCAAGATCGGCACCGACCTGCGCCCGCAAGACTTCCCCGGCGATACAATGGCCAGCGGCGAGACACGCGAAGACCGCACCTTCGCGCACGGCTGGGAACGCGAACTGGCCCGCCGCAGCGCAAACAGGCAATGACGGTTTTTACCTGTGGGCAGGGGCCGATTGCGTCTGCTCCTGCTCCTGCTGCACCGTATCAATGAGTGTATTCAACTGCTGCGGCGAGACAACCTTGTTGGTCTGCGGATCAAAGATCACGTTATCCTGCGGGCAGTAATAGAGGCGGTTATAGATGGCCGTTGCGCTATCCCAGGCCCCGTAGTGCTTCTGTGCCTCCAGGTCACCGCGCATGACACGAGTAAAGGCGAAGAAGGAGAGAACGAGCGTCGCGATAATGCCGAGCAGGGAGAGAACGACCAGTACCAGCTCCCAGGGTTCAAAGCCCGGCCCGAAGCTTTCTGAGCCAACGAAAACGAGAATTAAAAAGACACAGATACCGACAACCACCACCCCGATTGAGATAAACTGGATCATGGTGATCTTTTTTCCCGGCATTGCCGGTGGCCCATAGGGAACCATGCCCGATTGATACGCCGCCGAAAGCCTGATTACCTTTGCATTTTTGTCGACCGGACACACGGGCTTTTGCCCCATCGTCGCTGCCATACAAACCTCCTTATAGTACCCTGGATCAGGAAATGATTTCTCACAAACAAACATATCATGCTGCTACTATTGTAGTCAATAACCGAAGGTAACGGCAAGCCCGGATTTGACACGTGTTCGCATACCCGTTACACTGACAGAAAAAGCGTTTTGAATGGAGAGGATATTCTTACATTGATGGCTATACCCATTACCATTGTTGGGCTTGGCCCCGGACGCTGGGAGGCGCTCACGCTGGAGGCGCGGGACGTGCTGGCGCAGGCGGCTCAGGAGCAGCAGCCCGTCTACCTGCGCACGCTTGTCCACCCGGCAGCAGAGGCCCTCAAAGAGCATATGCCTGATCTGCGTTTAGAGTCATTTGACCGCTTTTATGAAGAAGCTGACCGGTGGGAGACACTGTACACCGAACTGGCGGAAGCAGTGTGCAGGCTGACGGAGCGGGGGCCGGTGATCTATGCCGTACCGGGCGATCCGCTGGTTGGCGAGGCTTCGGTTCTCGCCTTGCTGCGACTGGCGCGCGAGCGCGGGCTGAAGACGCGCATCGTGAACGGCCTCTCATTTCTGGAACCGGCCTGCGCCGCGCTGGAAATTGACCCGCTGGCGGCGGGCATGCAGTTGCTCGATGCCACCGCGCTGGCGGCGTGGAGCAGCGAGGAACTGGCGGCCAGGTTGATCCCGACCACGCCGCTGCTGGTGGCCCAGCTCTATAATCGCCGACTTGCCAGCGCGGTCAAGCTGGCGCTGAGCGAATTCTACCCGGACGAGCGGCCGGTGAAGCTGGTACGCATCACCGGCGCGCAGGAAGAGGTGGTTGAACTGCCGCTCTACGAACTTGACCGCCGCACCTACCCCGACCAGTTCAGCGTCCTCTACGTGCCGCCGGTCGATGAGTTAACGGCCCTGCGCCTGCCGGAGACGCTACGCTACATCACCATGCGCCTGCGCCGCGAGCCGGATGGCTGCCCCTGGGACCGCCAGCAGACGCACGAAACGCTGATCCGCTACGTCATTGAGGAGACCTACGAGGTGGTGGAGGCCATAGAAGAGGGCAATATGGAGAAACTGGCCGACGAACTGGGCGACCTGCTGCTCCAGGTCTACCTGCACGCCGAGCTTGCGCGCCAGGAGGGGCAGTTCGCCATCGGCGACGTACTTGAACACATTAACGCCAAGCTGATTCGCCGCCACCCGCACGTCTTCGGCTCCGTCGAGGTGAGCAGCGCGCAGCAGGTGAATCAGAACTGGGAGGCTATCAAGCGGCAGGAACGCATGGCCGCCGGGGAGGATGTGCAGGCCGAGAGCGCGCTGGCAGGCGCAAAACGGGCCGCGCCCGCCCTGATCGTCGCGCAAGACTACCAGAAACGGGCCGTGCGCGCCGGTTTTGAATTCCCCACGCTGGACGACGCCTTCAAGAAGCTGGAAGAGGAGCTTGATGAACTCAAAGAGGCCGCGACACCCGCGCACCGCTTTGACGAGATGGGCGATGTCCTCTGGATGGTCGCGCGTATCGCGGGAAAACTCGACATCGATGCCGAAGCTGCCCTGCGCTCTGCCACGCGCAAATTTCGCCTGCGTTTCCAGGCCATGGAACAGCTTGCCCGCGAGCAGGGGAAAACGCTGCCAGACTACAGCCGCCCGGAGATACGCGCCCTGTGGGAGCAGGCCAAAAGCCTGACAGCAAACAATGCTAAATAAACCCGTAACGGCAGAGATGGACGGGATGGCTTGCATCAAACGAGATAAGATGATACATTGAATGGCGTTATGAGAAATGAGTTACTGGCATGGTTTGCGCGTGAGGGGCTGCTGCTGCAAAATGTCATCTCGGCAGCAGAGGACCCGGAGCATGATGAAGTCAAAGTGCTGGTCAGGGGGCCGGTCATCGCGCTCAGCCGCGCAAGCGATGACTTCCGCGAATGTCCCGACCCCGTCCTCTTTGGCTACCCTGAATCGTCTCTGGATATGATGACCCTGGAGGATATGCACGCCTTCGTGGCGCAGTGGTTCGACCGCGCCGTCGAGGCGGGCATGGGGCGCTGCTTCGTCTGCAACCAGCGGCTCGACAATAGCGGCGAGAAGCCCTGGGATGCCGTCTTCGTCTCGAAAGAACTGTTTTGCTGGCTGCTGGTTCACTTCGATTGCAAACGCTATCTCAGCCGCGACCTGAAGGGGCGCAACCCCTTCGAGGTCAGCCCGCAGCCACCCGAATTTTTCGATCTGCGCCTGCCCGGTTGAAGAACAGATTAAAGGATAGAGTGTATGGATAAGAATCAGGTTGCGAACCTGCTGGATGAGATTGGCGCGCTGCTAGAACTGAAGGAAGGGAGCAATCCTTTCGAGGTGCGCGCCTACCAGAACGCCGCGCGCACCCTCAACGCGCTTGAGGGCGATATCGAGGAGCTGGCGCGCGAGGGCAGGCTCAAGGGCATGCCCGGCATCGGACCTACTATCCTCAAGCGTATTGAAGAGGCGCTTGAGACCGGCCACATCGCGCTCTATGACGAACTGGTGGCCTCAACGCCGCCGATCAAGCTGGAGATGATGCGCCTGCCCGGCATCGGGCCGAAGAAGATCAACGCCATCTACAACCAGTTGCACGTCAATAGCATGGCGGAGCTGGAGCAGGCGGCGCGGGAAAACAGGATCGCCCCGCTGCCCGGCTTCGGCAAGAAGACGCAGGAGAAAATCCTGCAGGGCATCGCCTTCCTCGCCCAGCACTCTGACCGCTATCTCTATCCGGTGGTGGAGGCCGAAGCCGAGCGCATGCGCTCGGCGCTGGCGACCCTGCCGCAGATCGTGCGGCTGGAAATCGGAGGCAGCCTGCGCCGCCGCCGCGAGACGGTGAAGGATATCGATATGGTCGCCAGCGTGCGCGACGATGCCAGCGAGCAGGAGCGGCAGCAGATCATGGATTTCTTCACCAGCCAGCCCTCCGTCGTCACAGTGACGGGCAAAGGCCCGACGAAATCGAGCGTGGTGCTGAACAACGGCATCGCCATGGACCTGCGCGTCGTCAACGACAGCCGCTTCCCCTACACGCTACACCATTTCAGCGGCTCGAAAGAACATCATATCGCCCTGCGCCGCCGCGCGCTGGCGCAGAACATGACCATCAACGACTATGGCCTCTTCCGGGGCAAGGAGCCGAACCTGGAACTGGTTCCGGCCCGCGACGAGGCCGATATGTACCGCGCGCTGGGGCTGGACTACATCGAGCCGGAACTGCGCGAGGACATGGGCGAGATCGAGGCGGCGGAAAAGCATCAGTTGCCTCAACTGGTCACGCCCGGCGATATCCTCGGCGTCCTGCACGTCCATACTGTCTGGAGCGACGGCCAGAACACTATTCGCGAAATGGCCGAAGCCTGCATCGAGCGCGGCTATACTTATCTGGGCATCACCGATCACAGTAAAGTCGCGACCTACGCCGGGGGCCTGTCGGCGGACGACCTGAAGCGGCAGGGGGAGGAGATCGACCGGCTCAACGAGGAGTTCGCGGGCAAGATACACATTCTCAAGGGGACGGAGTGTGATATCCTGCGCGATGGGTCGCTGGACTATCCCGATGATGTGCTGGCAAGCCTGGATTTCGTCGTCGCCTCCATCCACAGCAACTTTAACCTGTCGGAGGAGGAGCAGACACAGCGCATGCTGCACGCCATCGCCAACCCCTACGTCAACATCATCGGCCACGCGACCGGGCGCATCCTGCTGGGCAGGCCGGGCTATCCGCTCGATATCGATGCAGTGATCGATGCGGCAGCAAAGCACATGGTCAGCATTGAGATCAACGCTCATCCATCCAGACTGGACCTGGACTGGCGTTACCTGCGGCGCGCCCGCGATAAGGGGATGAAAATTCCCATCGACCCCGACGCGCACAATATCGCCGGGCTGGATGTCATGCGCTACGGCGTCTACATCGCCCGCAAAGGCTGGCTGACCGCCGACGATGTCCTCAACGCATTTTCCCTGGACAGGCTGCTCCGCTACTTTCAGGAACAACGAAACGTACATTAACATAGAAGGGTTCTGTGTTATCTCATTGAATTGAAAGGAATACATCATGCCACAACAGGTAGAATTAGAAGTGCAACCCCGTTCGATACTGGGGAAGGCAAATAAACGCTTGCGTAAAGCCGGTATCCTGCCGGCCAATATCTTTGGACATAAGGAAGCACCGCTAGCCATACAGCTCAACGCCCATGCGTTCGAGTTGCTGGTCAAGGGGCATCACGCCACCAGTGTCATTACGCTGCGCACGCCCGAAACAGGCTTCGCGCAGACGGCCCTCATTCGCCATGTGCAGCACGAGCCGCGCACCGGCAGGCCCCTGCACATCGATTTCCAGCGTGTCAGCCTGAGCGACCGCGTGACGGTCAAAGTGCCGCTCCGCTTCGTCGGTGAGTCACCGGCGGTCAAGAACGAGGGCGGCGTCCTGCTGCACCTGATGGATGCGCTGGAAGTCGAGACCGAGGCCGGCAACATCCCCGAATACATCGAGGTCGATGTCTCCCCGCTTGAGCAGATCGACGACCTGATTACCGCCGGGGCCATTCCGCTGCCCCCGAACGTCACCCTGGTCGCCGAAGCCAGCGAACCCGTCGTGAAAGCGGCCGCAACCCGCGCCGAAGTGGCCGAGGAGGCCGCCGAAGCCGAGGCTGCCGAAGCCGCTGCAACAGCCGCCGAGACGCCTGCTGAGGCTGCTGAATAACGAACAGCAGGAAATACCCTGTAGGCGCCGATACACGCGCACCGCCGATGTATCGGCGCCTACAGGTCGCGGCTCCAATGATCGCACTTTAGATCGAATAATTGCGCTATGAGCAGAAGATAGAGAGCGATAGACAATCTATGCGTATTATGATTGTGACGGATCAGTATCCGCCGATGGTGGGTGGGGTGCCGCGAGTGACGCATGATCTGGCAACCGATCTGGCCGCTCGCGGACACCAGGTCTGGGTGGTTGCGCCCAGCCAGGGAGCGCGGGACATACGTCGCTACGAGCAGCACGTGCGCCTCTATCGCTTCTCTTCCTTCGAGTGGCCCACCTACGAAGGGCTGCGCATCCCGTTTCTGCCGCTCTTGCCGGTGCGCAACCTGATAAAGAAAAGCGACCCGCATGTCGTGCATATTCACTCGCCCGTCGTGCTGGGCAATATCGCGCAGATCATGGCCGGGGGACTGCGCAAGCCGGTGATTGCCACCAACCACTATCTGCCCATCAATATCAGTCGTTCGCTGAGCAACGATGCAGTCATCAGCAAGCCGTTCAACCTGATTACCTATTCGTACCTGGTGAGTTTCTGCAATCGCTGCGAGTACGTGACGGCGCCCACGCAGACAGCCCTCAACCTGCTCTACGAACACGGGCTGAAAGCGCCGGCCAGCGCCATCTCCAACGGCATCGACCTGCGCCGCTATACGCCGGGGCCGAAGGATGAGCAACTGCGCGCGCGTTTCCACCTGCCGCCGGATCGCCCTCTCATCCTGCATGTTAACCGGCTCTTCGAGGAGAAGCGTGTGGATGTACTGATCGACGCGGTGGCGAAGATGCAGAGCAAGGCGCATGTCATGATTACCAGCACAGGGCCAATGGAGGCCGAGCTGCGAGCGCAGGTGAAACGCCTGCACCTGGAAGATCGTATCTCCTTCCCCGGCTTTATTCGCGACGCCGATCTCGTTCCCCTCTACCGGCTGGCCGATATCTTCGCCATCCCCTCTGAAGCGGATTTACAGAGCCTGGCGACGATGGAGGCGATGGCCTGCGGCCTGCCGGTGGTAGCCGCCAACGCCTTCGCGCTGCCGGAACTGGTGCATCACGAAGAAAATGGCTTCCTCTTCCAGCCAGGCAACAGCGAGGAGATGGCCAGGTATCTGGATCGGCTGGTCGACGATGCGGCGCTGCGCAGGCAGATGGGGGCAAAAAGCCTGGAAATTGTCGCCGCCCATGACCGCACGCAGGTTCTCACGCAGTGGGAAGCCCTCTATCGCCGCCTCTCGCTGGAGTTTATCGAGGCGAAGGAACGCCGTCGCCGCCTGCGCACCGTGCGCAAGTATCCGGGCTACCAGCGCACAGAACATCACCCGCACATTGTACGCATGGGCGACGTATTTTCGGTGCGCAAAAGCCACCCGGAGCAATGAGCCGTCTACGGCCAGCGGCGGTGGAAGAGGCGCGCCAGCGCGCGCTCGACATCCCAGCGAATCTGGATGCTGTAGTAGCGGAACCATTGCACACACGATTGCCACCAGGGAGTCTGCTGCGGCAAGAACGGCTGCCGACGATACCCCTCATCGCCGGGAACGGGAACAGGAACGGGAGTGAGCGACCGAAGTGGAGATGCATTCCCTCTTTTCTTGCTGGCTATCTGGCGTTTATGGGTATCGCTCATGCGGAACTCTACTCCTTGTGACACGATGGTACAACTACCTGCTATAAGTATAGACATTCTTCGCCGGAATGTCCAGTGTTTCGCAGCGGGCAGAAGGATATCAAAGAAATATCGCCGCCAGATAGCCAGTAGTCGCAGAAATGTCCGTTTTTTCATTGACAACGGTAGAGTTTTCCTCTATACTGAAGGCGCAGACCAACCTTGCAGCTAAAGCGCGGCTGGCTGTGCATTTTTTTATTTTCACCGCAGGAATCATTCTGTGGTCCTCAAACTCAAACAGGGGAAAGGTAATTGAGCATGGCTATGATGCAGGAGAGTGAAACAAGGACAGCCCCGATGTCCACATCAGAAGCGGGCCGCAGGGGGGGCAGTAAGGTTCGCGACAAGTATGGCGAGGACTACTACCGCCGCATTGGCAAAAAGGGCGGCACCAGCCTGAAGGAGAAACGCGGCAGCGAATACTACCGCACGATTGCCCGCAAGGGCGGGCAGGCCAATGTCAGCAAGTATGGCCCGGATCACTTCTCTGAGATGGGCAAGAAAGGCGGCAACACCACCAAAGAGCGGCACGACGCCGATTTCTACAGCCGTATCGGTAAGCTGGGCGGAGCCGCCAAACGCCAGCGGAAAACAGGGTAATTGCCCTGCCCGCACGCCATAACGGGCCACCGGCCAGGCAGGCCACCCGTCATAACAGGCCAGCGTCCGCAAGGGGCAGGCCACACACCAGCAGGCCACACACCAGCAGGCCACACACCAGCAGGCCACACACCAGCAGGCCACCCGCAAGGGGTGGCCCTACTATATACGAGGCGGTCGTGCCGCTGGTGGATCTCTTTTGTGCGTGCTTCAAGGCACGTGGGTTCTCAAACTACTCTAGACGATGCGTTCGTGCGGCTTGCGGAGCAGTCGTCTCTAGTAGGGCCACCCCCAGAAGCGTTCACTTCAGGCCACACACCAGCAGGCCACCCGCAAGGGGTGGCCTGCGGTGGTGGCCTGCCCCTTGCGGACGCTGGCCTGCTGGTGCAGCGACGCTGCCCTGCCCGGCGCAGCGTCGGTGGCCTGCATGGCGCTCGCACGGGCTTCCGTTCACGCTTCTGGGGCCACCCCTTGCCGCTGGCCTGCCGGGGCTATGGCCTGCGACCGAGGCCTGCCCTTGCAGGCAGACTGCCTGGCGCGCGGGGGTCCGGGGTAGCTTGCGCTTTCCTCTCTATCCCTCTTCTCTTTACCGGGAGAGTCTGGCGAGGTCTTCGGCGATGGCGGCGGCGACGCCTGTCTGGGCCGTCTCGCGGGCCACGCGCAGAGCGTTCTTGATGGCGCGCGCGTTGGAACGGCCATGCGCCACGATGGCCGCGCCATTGACACCCAGCAGCGGCACGCCGCCATATTCGGCATAGTCCATACGTTTGAAGATTTTGCGCAGGCCGGGGCGCAGGATGGCGCCGGCCACTTTATTGGGTGGCGGCCCGGCTACCTGCTCGCGCACCAGGTCCCGGAAATTCTCGCCCAGCCCCTCGCTGAGCTTGAGGACAACATTGCCTACAAAGCCGTCGCAGACCACCACATCGGCTTCTCCGGCGGGGATATCGCGTCCCTCAACATTGCCGATGAAGTTCAGCCCGAGCGTGGCCGCGCTTTCTTTAATGAGCCGGTGCGCCTCTATCACCAGCTGGTTGCCTTTCGTCTCTTCCTCCCCGTTAGAGAGCAGACCGATACGCGGCTTCCTGATATGGAAAATACGGTTCATATAGATCGCACCCATGAGCGCGAACTGCTGTAAATATTCTGGCTTGCAATCGACGTTCGCGCCCATATCGATGACGAGACTGACTCCCTTCCTGGTAGGCATGATACCGCCGAGTGCGGGCCGGTCAACGCCGGGAATGCGCCTGAGGGTAAAAATAGAGGCGGCCAGCATCGCGCCGCTGTTCCCGGCGGAGACGGCTCCCACCGCCTCGCCGTCGCGTACCAGTTCCAGCGCCAGCGTCATGGAGGCGCGCTTCTTGCTGCGCACAGCCGTCGCGGGGTGTTCATCCATCTCAATCACTTCGTCGGTGTTGACAATCGGAAGGTCAAGGCCATACGTATCATACTTGCCAAGTTCGGCGCGTATCTCTTCCTCGCGGCCTACCAGATAGACCCCGATACCGTATTCACGCGCCGCCTCAATGGCGCCCTCGACCGTTGCAGCGGGCGCGGAATCGCCTCCCATGGCATCCAGCGCAACATAGGTGACGGCTCTGTCATTGCTCATGCCGGTTTCCCTTCTGCGGCAGCGGAGCCATCGGGTTCGCCAATGGTCTCCTTCACCAGCCCTACCAGCTTCTCAAGATCAAATGGCTTGTAGACGATGTGTACCACCCCCGCTTCACGCAGCGCCTGCTCCTCGTTGCTCGCGCCCAGGAAAGCGGTCACCACAATGACGGGAATCTGGCGTTCGCTGCCACTCATCGCCATCAGTTTCAGTTCATCGCGCCCATCCAGATAGGGCATCATCAGGTCGAGCAGGATAAGATCGGGATGATGTTCGCGCAGCGCGTCATAGAAACGCAGGCTTTGCGTCGTCCTGTAGGCCTCATAGCCCTCGTCGGCCAGCGCCTCCGCCAGCAGATCGGCAATCGTCGGGTCGTCATCCATAATCAGGATTTTCTTGGTCATAATAACAGCGGCCCCCTCATCTCGAAACAGCATTGCAATGTGCGCAAGCAGGCATTTGCCCCTTTTGCGAACACACCTGTATTATACCATTCTCTTCCCCAAAAAAGACGCCCCCTGTAGCCTTTTTGTTGCCTCTGTAGGACTATAGTTTTTCTGTATAAGCAGAAAAGGATGCAAGCGCAAGAAGCGGATAGCGTTTTGCATGGTCCTATCCTATCATACAATGACAGAGCAGCAAGGAGACCATATTGAACAACCAGAGCAGCCAAATTGAGCAAATTTATCCAATTTGGCTGTGGTAATGGCTGGCGCAGTCGGCTATGCTTGTTCCTGATATGCAAGATAGCACTGCATCCATCTTATAAGCAGCGAAAGAGTACGTCTACTGACCAGATCAACGGAAAGATCAATCATCATGAGCAAATCCTATGACATGCCCTCATCAACGTCTTCTTCCGACGGCAGCGGAACAGGGATCGAGACGCCAACCCCGGAAGTAGCGGCAACGACGACGATGGCGCAGGCAAAGCCGGAACGCTGGCGCGTCCTGCTCTCGCTGTTCGCGCTCTACACCATCTGGGGCTCGACCTACCTGGCGATGCGCATTGCCCTGGCCGGCTTCGCCCCCTTCTGGATGGCAGCCGTTCGCTTCCTGGTCGCCGGAAGCATTCTCTATCTCGTGCTGCGCCTGCGCGGCGCGCCGCGTCCCAGCCGCGCCGGGTGGATTGGCGCGGGCATCGTCGGCATTCTGCTGCTGGCGGGTGGCAACGCAGGCGTGGCCTTTGCCGAGCAATGGGTGGCCTCTGGATTGGCCGCGCTTGGCCTGGCAGCCATTCCCCTCTGGACGGCGCTCTTCGCCGGGCTGTGGGGACGCTGGCCCAACCGCCTGGAATGGTGCGGACTCGGCATCGGCTTTATCGGCGTCATCCTGCTCAATGCGGGCAGCAATATGTGGGCCAGCCCGATGGGCGCGATTGCCCTGCTGCTCGCCCCCATCTGCTGGGCGCTCGGCTCGGCCTGGAGCCAGCGCCTCAAGCTGCCGGGCGGCCTGATGTCCAGCGCGAGCGAGATGCTGGTCGGCGGGGCCGTGCTGGTCGTGATCAGCCTGGGCCTGCGCGAGCCGCTGCCCGCGCCCACCGTTCCCTCGCTGCTCGCCATCGGCTTCCTGATCGTCTTCGGCTCGCTGATCGCCTTCAGCGCCTACGGCTACCTGCTGCGTAACGTGCGACCCGCGCTCGCCACCAGCTACGCCTATGTCAACCCGATGGTGGCCGTCGGCCTCGGCATCCTGCTCGACGGCGAACACATCACGCCGCTCGGCCTGCTGGCCATGCTCACCATCATCGTCGGCGTCTGCCTCGTCTCCTTCGCCAGAGAAGCGCGCAGATAATGGCTCCTCTCATTCGTTCCCGATCTGTTCTGCCAGCGCCTGCAGCGCATCCTCGAAGCATTGCATGGGCGGGTGGACGATACCGGCGCCGACCTGGCCAACGCCGGGAAGGCGATGGGCGATGCCGGTGTTGATGACGGGGGGCAGATTGAGACGGCAGACCTGGCGGATGTCGATGCCGGTGGGAACGCCCTGGAAGTCGAGGGCAGGCAGACCAAAAAGCGGGTTGCGCGTGACCGTGATATCGTACATCGAGCGGGTGTAACGCAGAGCGTCGGCAGGGGTGCCGCCGATGAACTGAACAATGGCGGGCGCGCCCGCCATGGCGAAGGCGCCGACGCCGCTGGTCTCGGTAATGGCGCTGTCCCCGATATCGGGGTTGGCGTCCTCAGGGCCGTAACCGGCGAAGTAGAGGCCCTGGATATACTGCGCCGGGCCGGTGAACCAGCGGTCGCCGAGGCCGCTGACGCGAATGCCGAAATCGACGCCGTTGCGCGCCATCGTGACAACGACGCTGCTGCGCGGGATGTTAGCTGCGGCCAGCGTGATGGCTTTGGCGGCGGCCATCGAGGGATTGAGGTGGAAATGGTCGTTTCCGGCGATGAAACGCAGGACGGCGGCGCTCTCCGCAGCGGAATTGCCGGTTTCGACGAGGGCCGGAGCGATCTCGCGTGCAAAGAGCGAGGTGGCGGCCTTGTTGCGGTTATGGCATTCGTCACCCATCTGCAACGCCTGCGCCATGATGGTCCGCACATCGATGCCGCCCAGATGCCGGATGGCGCGAGCCAGAGCCGGGCCAAGAACATCACCCATCCAGCGCAGGCGTTCGAGAACATCGGCGCTGTAGGCGCCGTAGCGCAGCACTTTGCCGAGGCCCTCGTTGAGCGTGGCATACGTTGTGTTGCCATGCGTTCTGTCCTCGACGACGAAGACGGGCATAGAGGGCGAGGTGATGCCGGCCATAGGGCCAACGGCGTTGTAGTGGTGGCACGGCTCGAAATCGAGGGCGTCCGATTCCGCCAGCGCAATGGCTTCTCCCTCATCCTTTGCCCACCCCTCATAGAGGCAAGCGCCGATAATCGCGCCGCGCATAGGGCCGCACATGCGCTTCCAGCCGATGGGTGGGCCGGCGTGCAGCAATTTGCGCTCGCGCAGGGCAGGGATCACCTCGCGCGCCGGTCGCACATCGACAATCACGGGATGCGCCGCCAGCATGCGCTCGACGGCCAGCGCGTTGGCCGCATCCACCGAGGGGTCGGCCAGCAGTTTCGCCAGCGCGCGAGCGTCCCCGGCGGGCGGTCGCCAGGCAACACGGGTCACGTTCACGCCCTGCGCCTCGATGGCATCGGCAAAGAGATCGGCCCCGACGTTGATGACGGGCATGGGGGTCGCTGGAAGGGTAATATCAGTCATGATCGTTCCTCAAAAGCTCAACGCAGCGTAAGGCGGCCTCAATATTGCTGGTAAAGACTTCGGCCCCGGCCTCGCGCAACTGAGCGGCCTGGGCAGAAAGTCGCTGCGGGTCGCCTTCGGTGCCGCAGAGCGAGATGATGCAGAAAAGCGATCGTTGCTCGCGCCCGGCCCCGACGAGAGCTTCGCGAATGGCGGGCGCGTAGACCGAGGCCGGGTCAGGATGCGAGCAGTAGCCAAGCACGATATCCAGCAGGATGACGCCCGTGTGTGGATTGCGCGCCTCTTCCTGCAGGCGTCTCAGACGCAGGCCGGGGTCGATCATCGGATGCGGGCGTCCGCGCGTGTACTCGTCCGCGCCAAAGTCGATGGCGACATGTCCCACCTGCCTCTCGCTCAAACGCCATTCCGGCCTCAAGGGAATGTTGGAATAGACCGGGCCGAGCCGCTCTGACCAGAGATGCATGGCCTCGTCGCAGAGCGTACCGCCGGAAAAGAGCGCGGCGAGGTAGCCGTCAGCCCTGACGGGCCAGACGTTCGCCGATGCTCGTTCTCCGGCGCCGATTTTTACGTTGCTCTGCTCTACACGTTGCCCGGCTGCTTCGAGGCCGATAGCGGCGAGGGCGGCATGCGCAGCCTCTGTGAGATTGCGCGTGATGACGAGACGCTCACCATAGCGTTGTCGCAAGGCGTCCGTGTCGGCCCCGACAAAGCAGACGATGACGGGTTTGTCGCCGCCCATAGCGGCTTCCAGCACGCGACCGGCGACAGCGGGCGCGGGCGGCTTGGAGATGAGAACGATGGCGCGCGTCTGCTCGTCCGCTTGGAGCAGGTGCAGCCCTTGCAACGTGGTGATGGCCCCGACCTCAGCCGAGAGGTCCCGACCGCCGCAGCCAATGGCCTGTGAGACGCCGCCCCCGCTCTGTGCAATAAGCGACATGACCTGCTGAATGCCTGTGCCGGAAGCCCCGACGATGCCGATAGAGCCGCATGGCACGACATTGACGAAGCCGAGGCCCACACCGTTGAGCATGGCGGTGCCGCAGTCTGGCCCCATCAGCAGCAAGCCACGCTCCTGCGCAAGCTGTTTGAGCGCGATTTCGTCGGCGAGCGGCACGTTATCGCTGAAGAGGAAAACATGCAGTCCGGCACGCAAGGCGCGTTCGCTTTCCAGCGCGGCATACGGGCCGGGTACGGAGATGACGGCCACTCCCCCCTTCATCTGCCGCGCCGCCTGTTCCAGTGAGCGCGGCTGCTCCGGGCCTGCTGCCTCACCGGTTCCTGCTGCAGGGGTGGGCCGCTGCGCGAGCTGCGCCTCGGCGGCATCCAGGGCTGCTCCGGCGCTCGCCTCGTCGGCGGCGCGCACCACCAGCAGCACATCGCCGGGGCCTGCTGCGTCGGCGGAGAGTTCGGGAGGCATCAAGCCAGCCTCGGCCAGCAGTTGCAGGTTTGGCGCGGTCGCCATGATGGCGGCAGCATCCTCGATTCCCGCCATCTCCGTCAGCGAGCGGGCAATCCTCATGAGGGTAATCGAATCAAAATAGGCGCTGCGTTTCACACGCGCTTTGATGGGCATAGCACACCTCGCAACCAGTTCTTTCAGTTTGTGATATGGCTTATTCTACCACAAACTGCCACAGGGACTGGTCAGGAGAAATAAAAAATGACCGCGGTGGGACTCGAACCCACGACCACACGCTTAAAAGGCGCGTGCTCTACCACTGAGCTACGCGGTCATGCTGACAGGACGCATGTTATGGGTTCTGCCAGCACGAGAACAGTATATCATGGGTTGTCAAGCCTCGTCGGGGCGGCAAAATAGCGGGGAAAAGATGTCTTATGTAACGCATTGTTGTCTTATGTAAAATACAAAGTCAGCAGGAGCGTATCCGTAAATATGCTGATTCAGTGAGGAAAAGGCTAATCTGGGGAGTGAAGTGGAAATGAAGGCCAGGCCGGTATAATGGGAATAGTGGAATGGAATGGGATGGGCAGGCAAGGGGAACAGGACGGTTCCCGGAGGAGGAGTAACATCCCGCCTCCACTGAGCGCCGATGTTGTCTCTTTAGGAAGCATGTTTCCATTACCCCGAAAAAGGAGCACTTCTGCATGCGGAAACTGATCGTCCCGCTTGTTCTGGTGCCGATGCTGCTGCTGGCGGTTTCAGCGTTGATCCCCGGCAGCGCGTTTGCGGCGGCACATCCGCAACACCACCCTCCCCATTTTTTCGTGAGGAACAGCCCTGCGGCAGGTGGTAATCTGCGTTACTACGGCGGCCCGGTAATGACCGGGACAGCCAACGTCTACGCAATCTTCTGGGAACCGGGCAACAACGTTGAAAGCGGCTATAACTCGCTGATCCAGCGGTACTTCGGCGATGTGAACGGCACGGGTCTCTACCACAACAACACACAGTACACGCAGTCCGGTGGCGGCTACCCCTCTGCCGAACACCTGGTAGCTTCCTGGGTGGATACCCGTTCGTATGTCGAAACCCCCCTGCTGGACAGCGATATCCAGAACGAGGTGAGTCACGCGCAGTCGGTCAACGGCTGGTCTTCGAGCATTCACAACGTCTTCTTCGTCTTCCTGGGCAGGAACGAGAATCTCTGCTTCGACAGCTCGTATAGCCAGTGCGCTTCCAACTACTTCTGTGCCTATCACAGCTACTT
>CADDYT010000018.1 GCA_902810755.1 Chloroflexota bacterium | reverse complement strand
GGCCACCCGCCAGGGGTGGCCTGTCTGCGCCCCTTCTACAGGCTAAAGGCGTAGAGTTTGCCGTCAGAGGAGCCGCAGTAGAGCCAGCCGTTGACGACAACGGGGGAGGAGAAGGAAGCTCCGCCGGTGGTGTAGCTCCAGAGCAGCGCGCCGGTATTAGCATCCAGAGCGTAAATTTTCTGGTCGAAGGAGGCGAAGTAGACGACGCCGTTGGCTATGGCCGGGGTACTCATGATTGTGCGCCCCGTCGTATAGCGCCACAACAGCGCGCCTGTGGTAGAGTTAAAGGCGTAGAGGGATTTATCGATAGACCCCACGTACAGAATGCCCGCGTCCGAGACGACCTCCGAGGAGATATTGCCATCGCTTTGCGGCCCTGCCGGCGATGACCAGACGATGGCTCCGGTATTTTCGTTTAGGCCGTAGACGAAGCCGTTTTTGCTGCTGGTGTAGACCAGACCGTTGTCGACAGCAATGCTGGAACCGACATCATCATCAGGACCGTATTGAGGGATGGGAGTGGCCCAGATCACTGCGCCGGTGAAAGCATTCAAGGCGACGATTGTGGAGACCGGGTTCCCGATGCCGGTGAAGACCCACTGCTTCGCGATGTCCACACCAACGGCGCCCCAGAATCCGGCATTTTGCTCGTACTGCCAGTTCATGTGGCCGGTGAGTTCGTCCAGGGCATACAGAGCGCAGGCGCCATGATCGAGGTGGGAGGTGCCAGTATAGATGGTGTTGAAGGCTAAGGTGGGGAAGCCAACGGTATGCCAGGGGAGAATCATCGACCACTTCAACTTCCCGGTCTGCGTATCCAGCGCATAGACGGGCGAAGGGATACCTTCATCGGCGTAGCCATCGGTGTCAAAGAAGACCAGGTTGTTAGCGGCATCCACCAGGGGAGATGAGAAGTTGCGGAAGATGCACTGGCAATTAAACTGCCATTTCAGCGCGCCCGTTGTCGCGTCATAGGCGTTCAGCGTGCCGTCCATACCCCCTATATAGACAACGCCGTTTGCATAGACTGGCGAGCTTTTCAATCCGTTTGCGGTGGTCGCCGTCCACTTCAATTTGAGCTGGCTGGCATTGCTGGCGCTGAGCGTGTGTTCGTAGAAGTTCTGGCGGTGATGGGCGGGATCGAAGCCGAAGTCTCCCCAGTCTGTATTGACCGTGACCTGGGCAGTGAACGAAGTTCCGCTCGCGTGTCCTACCGCAATCACGCTGTGAGTGCCGGGGGTGGCGTCGGTGGGGATGGTGATATTCTTGCTGATATTCCCATTGCCATCGGCGCTGTTCTTGCCTAGATGGAGGCCAGAGGTGCTATCCCAGTAGTAATTGACCGTCTCGTTGGCCTGAAAGCCGGTGCCGGAGATGGTGGTCTTCAGTCCCGGTGAATTGCTGGCCGGGCTGGCTGCCAGACCCTGCGCAAGGGTGAACTGCTGCTGGCTCGTGCGACCGCTGCTTGCGCCAACGGCTGCCACATTATACGCTGCTGTTGTGGCGGCAGGTACAGAGAAACTGGCCTGGATCAGGCCTGAATACCCGGCTGTGACATCGGCAACATCGGTGCCTGTGCCGGGGCCGGTGTAATTCCAGAGGATATGTACCCTCTCGCCGGGTGTGTATCCCTGACCGTTCAGCGTGACCTGCGTTCCCACCGGCCCGGTTGTGGAGCTAAGAGTGATAGCGGGCGCGACAATAGTAAAAGTGCTTTTGACGGTGATATGGCTACTTTCTCCTACCACTTTGACATTGTACGTTCCCGGCGTGGCGCGACCGGGAACGGTGATGGTGGTTGGCGGCAGGTAGCCAAACTCAGTAGTAGCAGCGGTAGTCAGCGGCGTGGCCTGGCCGCCCCAGAAAATCTGGACGTTTTCGGAGCCGGTAAATCCGTAGGCACTGACCGTCAGGTTGGTTTTCGGCGCGCCGCTTACGGGCGCAAGCATGAGTGTGGGCGTATAGACGATGAAAAAATACTTCGCCTTGAGATTGCTGCTCTGGCCCACTGCCCCGATGGGGTACGTGCCGGGGGTGACATTGGCGGGAATATTCGCGGTCGCTGTGAAGGAACCGGTCGAATCGCCGGTGGCTGTTGTCAGCAACGTCCCGGTGCCGGGGCCGCGATAGTTCCAGTAGATTTTGACCTGCTCGCCGGCGGCAAAGGCGAAGCCGGAGAAGACGGTGCTTGAAGATGGCCCGCCTGCCTGCGGTCGCTCGTACAGGTCGGGATAGAGCGTGAACTGGGCGGTCGCGACATCACCGGAGGTCTGGCCAATACCGGCGATGGTATAGGTACCTGCGGCCCCCAGCTGGTAGAGGAAGTTGGTTGTGAAGTTGCCCTTGCTGTTTGCCGTCACGGTATCTACCAGCGTCCCTGTGTTGGGTCCCGTATAGTTCCAGTAGACCTTGACGGTCTCGTTGGCCCCATAGTGGGAGCCGTAGACGTTGATAGGTGCCTGGTCGTCGCGATTGGTATACGGGCCTGATGTGGGACCAACTGTCAGTGTGGCTCCGGCTGCCTGAGCAGCATGGGGGTGTGGAAGCGCAAAGACGCCCCCGATGCCCGCCGCAACTATAACCAGCAACGCAAGCAATGAGATGACCCGCTTGCTTCTCAATAGAAGAGGGATCGATAGCGTCTGTCGATCTGTCTGCTTACCCATGCACTCTCTCTTTCTCCAAATCTTTATACGCTCGCAATGGAGCTACCTGCATCGCCTGTCAGGAAACTATTGCCTATGCATTTACCTTTTTCGCGTTTCATGGTATTCTTTCCCATACGGAAGGGGCAAGAACCGCGTTCTCTACCGATCTCTCGTTCGGGATGGAAACTATGGGGCAAAGGCATAAAGTTTGCCGTCGGTGTTCCCCTGGTAGAGAACGCCATTGACAATACTGCCCGGCCCTTCAAAGTTTGAGCGTTTCCCGTTATCCTGATAGCTGAAGAGCTGATTTCCGTTCGAGGCGTCGATGACGACAAAGGTTGTGCCGGTTGGCACTTCGATTAGCCCCGGTACAACAACGATGCCGCCGCGTGCATCGAAGCTCAAGCAGGTATGCCAGAGGGATGTACCATCGGCAGGATTTAATTTCCACAGGTTGCCGGGACACGTTGTATCATTGGCCGTAATGGGACCGGCGGCGACGTAGAGATACTGGCCGTCCCAGGCGCTGGAGGCGGTGCTTGGCCCCGGCGCGGTTGCCAGGCGCACCTGCCAGAGCGGCCCCGCCGAAACGTTGCTCTGATCAAAGGCATAGTAAATGCCGCTCTTATTTGAGAGGCCAACCATCTGATGTACAACGCCGCCGATGGTTGCCTGAAACAGCGTTGGCGAAGCGCCGAAATCGCCGTCGGCGATCTGCTGCTTTTTAGGAACCTGCCACGAACCTATCAGTGAGAGGTCTGAGGCATGCACAGCGATCAGTGAGGTTGCCATTGTCTCGGTTTGCGCGCAGGTAGACTTTTCCGCCGTCGAGAAGTACAGGATGCCGGCGCTTTCATTGATCGTCGGTGATGTCCAGACGCTGCCCCCCAGACAGCCTGGCGGCACGACATCGAAGGTGTTCTGCACGGCTCCGGTGCTGGCATCGACCTGCACCAGTTGCCCCTGCGTGCGCTGGCAATCATCGTTTCCAGATACGCCAATATAGACGCTGCCGTTATACACGGTGGGCGAGCTATAGAGGAAGGAAGCGGGCGGCGCGCCAAGCTGCGTGTGCCAGAGAACTGCGCCGGTGTTCGCATTGAGCGCGTAGAGGTTGTTATTCCCCCCACCCACAAAATCGACCACCCGTGATGTGCCGCCGATAGAGACGGTGGCGATGGTTGCCGTGCTGAGGACGCCCAGATTGCCGCCCCGGCAATCTTGCGTCTGGCCCAGATTGGCCGTCCAGACATCGGTGCCGTCAGAGAGGCGCGAGGCGTGTTCCCGGCCATCCCATGATCCCCAGTACACCATACCGTTGGCAATGATGGGCTGCGTCGTGATTCTATCGGTGTAGCTTTTCAATGCATGCACCCACAATAGCTTCAAACCGGGAGCCGTCGTGGGATTGATGACCGTTTCTGCTCCATTAAAGGAGGTATGCGCGTTATTCGCCAGATAGGTCGGCCATGTGGTTGTAGTCGTTCCGGCAGCGGGCGCGTTACGCAGAGGGCCAAAAATGAGAACGGCTATCAGCACTAATCCCCCGGTGACCGCTATTGCATGCCTGGAATACCGCCTTATGCCAGACATCCTCCTGGCCCCTTCATCTCTTTGCTCCATTTCCTGTCTTCTCCCTTCCTCCTGAAAAGGATGCTGTCCATCAATTATTATCGATATGTATCATGCTTATGTTGTGAAACAGTTATGATCTGGTTATGAAATGCTGTAATTTGAACAAGTTTCATAACCGCTTGCCGGTGAATCCGGGGAGTAGTGCCTCAGTGTTAAAACTACAACCATAGATGCCAATTTATGCTGCTTTCTTAACCGGAGCGTAACCAGAAAACGCAGAGGAGCGGGGTAGAATAAGGGACAGGTGGCGAGAATACTACGAGGCAGGCTTCTTTTAAGCTGGAAGTATTAGAAGTACACGTTGTTTTTGATCGATACAGTATTTTGAGTGAGGCGAGGTTCTATGGAAAAAGACGGATTTACGATTCCGCAGATGGTGGATGCGGTACGGTCGGGCAAGTTCTCCCGCCGCCGTTTAATCAAGGCGCTGGGCGCGCTGGGTGTCTCCGCAGGTGGCATTGGCGCGATTATCGCCGCCACGCATCGCGCCGCCACGCCCGTGAAGCCTGCGACGCACACACCGGCTTCACAGTCCGAGAATGAGCAGATGCAGTTGCACGATCAGCACCTGGCGAACCAGCAATCAGGCGATATCAACGCCCTGCACCACGATTATGCCGACCACGCGATCGTTGAGGATAGCATGTACTCCGCTCCCTTTGTTGGGCGCGCCGCGATTATGCAGCGCAAGCAGCACGGGATGATGGCTATTCCCGATGTGCAGATCGCCGTGACCAATCGCATTGTCCATGACAACCAGTTGACGGTTGAATGGACGGCCACAGGGACGCATAAAGGCGATTTCCCCGGCCTGCCCGCCAGCGGTCGCCCTTTCTCCATCCATGGCGTGACCGTCGTGGTGCGCGAAAACGGCAAGATTGTGCGCGAATCTATCTATTATGATATGGCCGAGGTTCATCGCCAGCTAGGCGCGCGCTAAGCGTTGTTGCGTTCCCTCTATGGCGCGAATGTGGTACACTAGCATGGGAAAATTGCTTATGTGGAAGGAACACATTCGCTATCATGATCGAACGCTATACGTTGCCGGAGATGGCTGCCATCTGGTCGGCTGCCCATAAAACGGATATCTGGCTGCAGGTGGAGCTGCTGGTTTGCGAGGGATGGGTGCGTGAGGGAGTAATCCTGGAAGAGGCGATGCAGAAGATTCGCCGCGCCCGTTACGATTCGCGGCGCATGCAGGAGATCGAGAAGGAGACACATCACGATGTTATCTCCTTCCTGCGTTCGGTGCAGGAGCGGCTTGGCCCGGAAGGCCGCTTCATCCACCTCGGCCTCACCTCATCTGATGTCCTCGATACCACGCTGGCGGTGCAGTTGAAAGAGGCAGGTACCCTGCTGAGCCAGTCTCTGCACGAATTGATCAATACCGTCGCCGCGCTGGCCGTGCAGCACAAATATACATTGATGGTGGGGCGCACGCATGGCATCCACGCCGAGCCGATGACCTTTGGCCTCAAACTGGCGCTGTGGGTCGATGAACTGCGCCGGGGGCAGCAGCGGCTGGCGGCGGCGCTTGAGCAGGTGACGGTGGGCAAGATCTCCGGCGCGGTTGGCACGCACGCGACGGTGCCGCCGCAGATTGAGGAGTTTGTCTGCGAGCAGCTGGGTATCGGCGTTGCCCCTGTTTCCAGCCAGATCGTGCAGCGCGACCGCCACGCGCATTTTATGACCACCCTGGCCCTGATCGGCAGTTCGCTGGAGAAGATGGCGCAGGAGATTCGCCATTTGCAGCGTACCGAGGTCGGCGAGGCGTTTGAGCCGTTCGGCAGTGGGCAGCAAGGCTCGTCTGCTATGCCGCACAAGCGCAACCCGGAACTGTGCGAGCGTATCTGCGGCCTCGCGCGCGTCCTGCGCGGCTTCGCTGTCACCTCAATGGAAGACGTGGCCCTCTGGCACGAACGCGACATCAGCCACTCCTCCGCCGAACGCATTATCATCCCGGATGGCTGTACCCTGCTACACTACATGCTGCATATCTTTACCGATGTCATCCGGGGCTTGCAGATCGATGCCGAACGTATGCTGACAAACCTGAACATGACCGGCGGCCTGATCTTCTCACAGCGCATCCTGCTTGCGCTCATCGACAAAGGTGTGGCCAGGCAGGATGCCTACAAGATGGTGCAGCGCAACGCGAAAAAGGTATGGAGTATGGCCAGCAAAGGTCCGGTTGCTGGCCCCGCCCTGCTCGAAGCCCTGAGCAAGGACCCGGAAGTGATGGAATACCTCACCGCCGACGAACTGGCTGAACTGACGCGCACGGAGTATTATACGCGCTACATCGATACCGCCTTTTCGCGGATTGGCTTATGAAGACGCATGGTCCTGATACCCACAATACTCCTGAAACGGCCCCATCATCTCGCCGGGCCGGGACAGATCATGGCCGACGCCTATCTATCAAACCTGACAGATCACAGGAGTCGCCCGAGTTGATGCGGCGGCGCCCTCTCGCCGCACTACTGCGCGCAAGCGGCGTGCTTCACTGGCCGGTATGGGCGATGCTTTTAGCCGGTGTTATGCTGGAGCTGCTCTTTCTGCTGCTCTTCGCGCTGACGCCGCTGCCGCGCCTGCGTCTATTTGCCACGCCACTGTCGGTTGCGTGGCCGTGGACACTCACGCTCTCGCACTGGCTCTTTCCAGAGGCATGGTCGAATGCGAGCCACAATCTGCCCTTCCCGGCGCTGTTAGGCGCAACCCTGCTGGCCCTGATCGGGGTGTATGCGCTGACCATCATTGTCGTCAGGCGGGTGAGGCTGAGTGGAGATACTGCTGAGCGGGGCTGGCTGGCCCTGTTGCTGGCAGGCGCACTCGTCTTCGGCATAACGCTGCTCTTCCTGCCCAGGCTCTTTTCCGATGATGTGTTCACCTACATCTTTTCGGGGCGCATTCTTTCTATCTATCACCTTGACCCGCTCAATACGGCGCCGTTCCAGTTTCCCGGCGACCCCTACCTGCGCTGGGTCATCTCCGGGCGCAGTGCGCCGAACATTTACGGCCCGCTCTGGCTCTGTATCACCTCGCTGCTGATCGGAGTGAGCGCCAGCCTGAATGCAGGCCCGGTTGCCACCTTGCTGCTGTTCAAGGGTGTGATGCTGTTCTCTCACCTGTGCAACTGCCTGCTGCTCTGGCTCATCCTTGGGCGTGTGGCCCCGGCACAGCGCCTGCAGGGAACGCTGCTCTACGCCTGGAATCCGCTGGCCCTGCTCGAACTCGCGGGCATGGGCCACTACGAAGGGGTTTTGCTCACTCTCCTTCTGCTGGCCGTCTTTGTCTCTATCCTGGGGCAGCAGCGGCCCGGTTACGGGCTGCTCGTGCTGGCAATCTTTGGTCTCGCGGCCAGTGCCAATCTGGTCGCCTTGCTTATCACGCCGATTTTCGTCTGGTTTACGCTGCGCACGGAACGCAATATCACGCGCGCGGTCTGGGCTTTCTGCTGGCGTATGGGCTTCGTGCTGGCCTGCATGGCCCTGGTCTACCTGCCCTTCTGGCGCGGCTGGACGACCTTCTTTGCCATTACCTCGGCCATCGACATGGCCCACTTTGTGCATTCCCCTCTCGGCGTGCTGGTGGAACCTATGCGCGGCTTCTTCAGCGATGTTGCGCGCTGGGCGCACTTCCCGCCCATTATGCAGCCGGTTGCCGCCGCCGATCTGACCCTGCGCGGATCCGCGACGGTGATTTTCGCCCTGATCTACCTGCATCTCTTTGGCCGCGTGCGCCTCGCTCCACAGGCTCCGGCGGCTTCTGGAAGCACGGGCTTGAGGACGAGCCTGCCCGGCTTTGACGTGCTGCTCTCTAGCTGGTGCGGCGCGATCCTTGCCTACCTGTTCCTCGTCTCTGGCTGGTTCTGGCCCTGGTTTGTCCTCTGGGTGCTGTGGATCGTCGTCATGCGTCGACTTGATATTCTTACCATCACCGTGCTGCTGCTCTCCGGTACCGCTCTTTTCGTCTATCCGCTCATGGATGTGACCCGGCGCTCACTTGCCAGCTATTTCCCGGTACTCATTTTCGGTCTCCCGCTCCTCTATTTTCTAGTAGGCTCGCTGGTCAAGCACTCGAGCAGAGAACGAACAGCAGAAAGGAATGTTTATGACAGACGAAGTCAGGCAGCGCAAGATTGAGCATGTGAGCGTGGCGCTGGGGCAGGATGTTTCGGTGGCGCAGCGTGCGAGCTGGAATGATATTCAATTTGTTCACCAGGCGCTGCCGGAGGTTGATCTGGATGCCATCGATACCTCGGTCACGTTCCTCGGCCACCGCCTGCGTTACCCCATCGTCATATCCTCGCTGACCGGCGGCCATCCTGATGTGATCTCGATCAACCGCAACCTGGCGCGCGCCGCCGAACGCTATGGCCTCGTGCTGGGCGTGGGCAGCCAGCGCGCCGCCATCCTCAATCCAGACCTTGCCGCCAGCTATGCCGTCACTCGCCAGTACGCGCCGACCGCGTTCCTCTTCGCTAACATCGGCGCGCCGCAGTTGATCGAACAGGCGGGCCATCCCGCCTTCACGCTGGAGCAGGCGCGGCAGGCCATCGACATGATCGGGGCCAACGCCCTGGCCGTCCACATGAACAGCCTGCAAGAGGCAGCGCAGCCGGAGGGCGACCGCCGCGCCTCCGGGGAGGCGGCTGCCCTGCGCCGTCTCTGCGAGCAGCTATCTCTTCCGGTTATCGCCAAAGAGACGGGCGCGGGTATCTGCCGCGAGCAGGCGTTGCTGCTGCGTTCCTGCGGCGCCTCCGCCATCGATGTGGGTGGTGCGGGCGGCAGCAGCATGTCGGCGATGGAGGCGGCGCGCTCAAAGGCGCGGGGCGACGAGCGTACCATGCAGATTGGCCTGCTCTACCGCGACTGGGGTATCGCCACCCCCGTCAGCGTCGTCGAGGCCAGCGTTGCGCGCTTGCCCCTTATCGCGACCGGCGGCGTGCGCAACGGGCTGGACATAGCGCGCGCCCTCGCCCTCGGCGCCACCCTCGTCGGCATGGGCTTCCCTTTCCTCAAAGCCGCCAGCGAAAGCTACGAAAGTGTCTGTGAGCTGCTGGAAACCGTCATCGCCCAGCTCAAAGTCGCCATGCAACTCAGCGGCTCCGCCAGTATTGCTCAACTCCATGAAGCCGATATCGTCGTCACCAGCGAAACTCGCACCTGGCTCACCCTGCGTGGTTTCGAGGACAACCTGAAAGCAATGGCCCAGCGCCGCTGGCGCAAGATCAATCAGGGATCGGGCATGGGATAAAGAGGGCAAATACCGTCACAGACCAGCGGGCGGGCCAGCGGGCAGGCCAGCCGCAAGGGGTGGCCCTACTATACACGACGGCTCCAAAAGCCGCACGAGCATCCGTAGTATAGTAGGGCCATCCCCATAGGCGTTCACTTAGGCCCGGGCAGGCCAGCCGCAAGGGGTGGCCCCATAGGCGTTAACTTCAGGCCGCCGCAGGCCAGCCGCCAGGGGTGGCCCTACGAGAGACGCAGCGTTCGTGCCGCCTGTGGAGCCGCGTCTCTAGACCGCCGCAGGCCAGCCGCCAGGGGTGGCCCTACGAGAGACGATGGCTCCTCAGGGGGCACGAGCCGCCCGTCTAGAGGAGGGCCACCCCTGGCGGCTGGCCTGCCCTGCGTTGGCACGGGCTTAAGTGAACGCCTATGGGGCCATCCCTTGCGGGTGGCCTGCGGCGGGGGGACGGTGGCCAGCGCGCTTTCACAGATGCGTCAAATCTTCCGGCGTGTTCATATTAATAAATGAGCGCAATTGTGGATCGACCTGCCGTAATTGCGCTTCCTCGATATAGCGCACCGGGGCCATAGCCAGCAGGCTGCGCGGGTCGCGCCTCCCCTCGTGCAGGCGCGCCTCGATGAGCGGGAGGATGGAGCGGGGGTAGACGGCCAGCAGAACCTGTGGCATGCCAGCGACGACGGGGATCAGCAGGGTCTCTTCAGAGGTATGTTCGTCGGTATGTGGTTGTGAGAGCAGGAACGCGGCCAGTTCTGGCTGCACGTAAGGCATATCGATGGCGACGACCAGCGCCCGCGCCGACTGCATGGCGCTCAGGCCGCTATAGAGTCCCATTAGCGGCCCGATATCCTGCTCTCTGTCCATCACCAGCCGCACAGGTGGTTGTCCCTGCCATGCATCCACGATGGGCGCGTAATCGGCAGCCTGCTCGGCGTCGCGCACCACCAGCAGCGTTTCGCGACACAGCGGAGCGAGCGTTGCCAGCAAATGCCCGGCGAAACTCATCCGCTCTTCACCAGCGCAATTTTCCCCGTCGGCTGTCGGCGGCGATAGCGGCAGCAGGCCCTTGTCTTTTCCCATGCGCCTGCTGCGCCCACCTGCGAGCAGGATGCAAGATGCGTCAAACACCGATCCCATCTTTCCTGAAAGAATTGCGGATATGGCATGTCCCGATCAGGTTTTTATAGCATGCAACGAGAGCGTTTAGCGCGAGGTGGCGGCTTTGCGCCGGTTCGATTTCGGGATATACTTCTGCTGTTTCTGGTATGCCAGGTAGTTTGCGCGTTCCTGCGGATACTTGCGCACGAGGTAGAGAATCCAGAGGACGGCCCATACGACCAGCGAGAGCAGCCAGAGGTAGCGCCAGACACGCCAGGCGAAGAAGTAATCGTACAGGTAGGCGCGCGAGAAAATCAGCGGATAGCCGAGAATGCAGATCACCGCCAGCCAGCCCAGGTAGCGATCAAGCATATATTTGATGAGCGGCTTATTCTTGACGAAGCGTTTGCGCCCCTCAACGCTATAATAGAACGCGATCAAGACGCCGACGCTGCAAAAGACGAGCCAGGGGATATAAAAATGAAACGGCTCCGGCCCGCCTAGCCCGCCATTTATTCCGGCTGTCCCCGGATCGGTAAACAGCCACTCAACCAGGTTGAAGTGCATAGCATCCAGCTCCCTTCCGTTGCTTCGTTTGCAATATCAATAAACTCTATGACTTCGCTGCTCATCATAGCATGGATAGCCACAGGAGTCTATAGGGGTGGGAGAATTGAATACTCATTCCATGTCTCAACGTAATTTATTGATTGGCCCGTTTTTATGGTCAATCAATAAATTACATTTCGCCAGCGACAAATTGGCAACCCATGTGCTACTCACTCAATAGCTTCTCGATGTCACGGTGGCCTTCGATGATCGAGACGATTTCAAGAAGGGCCGTTGTAGCGGAAAAGAATCACGTAGTTTCCATAGGGGATACTGCGGATGCCTTCTGCCAGTTCTGGTCTCGCCTTGCCTCTTGTGCCAGGAAGGGTGGCAAGCCTCCGGCATTGCCGCCGCAGCCTCTCTATGTAGCGCAGAGCGATCTCATTGCTGCCACTCTCCCTGGCAATGTAGCGTTTGATCTGAATGAGATCATGCTTTGCCTGCTCAAGGTAACGTAATTTGAGCATTGTGCCTACTGCTCATCCGTTGCCAGGAAAGCGTCGATATCCTCATCGGTATAGCTCCCGCCCTGGTCGAGTGCACGTTGAACATGCTCGCGCAGCGCAGCTAACTTCAGTTGCCTGATTTAACGTCAGGCATGTGATATGATGCTATTGAGAATGCTTCTCGGACGTGTCATGCTGAGTGAAGCGAAGCATCTATGACTGCTTATTGTTCAGTATGGTTATTTCAGATGCTTCGCTTCACTCAGCATGACACGTCCGGGTTTTTAACTATACTTGAGATTGGACAGACAGAGAAGGAGAATGCATGCATGCGCAGGATAGCGATACTGGCGGAGGGACATTTTGAATGGCATTATGGCAAGACGGCCACCGGCGTGATCCGCTATGGGAACGATCAGGTGGTGGCGGTGATTGATAGCACGAAGGCGGGGCAGAATGTAGCGCAGGCGCTGGGGGCCTCGTTCGGCGAGGATATCCCGGTTGTGCGCGACATCAACGAGGCTCTGGAGTACCGGCCCGATACGCTGTTGATCGGCATTGCGCCGATGGGCGGCGCGCTGCCGCAGGAGTGGCGCTGGCAACTGCTCAAAGCCATCGATGCCGGACTGAATATCGTCAGCGGGCTGCATTTCTTTATCTCCGATGACGAGGAGCTGCGCCTTGCCGCCGAGAAACGCGGCGTGACGATCTGGGATGTGCGCCGCCCGCCGGAGAAGAAACGGGTCGCCCAGTTCGCGCCTCACCGGCCCGGCAGCCATACCGTGTTGCTGGTCGGCTCCGACTGTGCCGTGGGCAAGATGACTGCCGCGCTGGAACTGGATCGCGAGGCGCGCAGGCGCGGCATCAACAGCGCCTTCATGGCGACCGGTCAGACCGGTATCATGATCTCCGGCAACGGCATCCCCGCAGACCGTATCATCAGCGATTTTATCGCCGGGCTGACGGAGGAGATGGTGCTTGACCTGACGGATAAGCATGACTGGGTCTTTGTCGAGGGACAGGGCGCGCTCAACCACCCCGGCTACTCGCCCGTCACGCTCGGCCTCATCCACGGCTCGATGCCCGACGCCATGATTTTCTGCCACAAGGCTGGCGCGACCGCCATTGAGGGCTACACCTACTGTCCGCTGCCTTCGCTTAAACGCATGATCGAGATTAACGAGGATACGGTGAGCTGGGTGCGGCCCGAACGGCCCTGCAAAGTGGTCGGCCTTGCCCTCGTCACCGGCCACCTGAGCGAGCAGGAGGCGCTGGCGGCCATCAAACAGGCCGAAGAGGAGACCGGCCTGCCCGCCACCGATGTCTGGCGTTTCGGCCCCGGCAAACTGGTGGACGCGCTCAGCGAATATTTTGCGTCCTGAAGGCGCAGAAAACCGGAAATCCACCTTTTTTCAGCTTTTTTGTCCTTGACAGGGAAGAGGTTTTAGTATACCCTGTATATAGGAGTCCTAAATAACAGGAGGAGTATCGACCACGCATGTCCATTTTTGATCCGCGCTTCCGTCAGTCTCATCCAGCCGGGGCAGCGGCGATTGCCCTGTACCGCATCAGCCAGGCGATCGGCCATCTGCTGCGGACACGGGGCGAGGAGACAAAGCTGTCTCCTGCCCAGGTGCAGGCATTGCTCTTTTTGCGCTTCGCCCGCCCAGGCGTGCATACCATTGGTGGCCTGGCCGAACGCCTGGGCGTGAGCTATGCCACCGCGAGCGGCGTTGCGGATGCCCTTGAGCGCAAAGGCTTGATTCAACGCCAGCCTTCTCCGCAGGATGCCCGCACCGTTACCCTGACGCTGACGGAGAGCGGGAACGCGCAGACGGTTGAGTTGGAGCCTGTACTTGACGACCTGGAAGAGGCGATTGCTCAGTTGCCGCAGCGGGAGCAAGAGGCGTTGCTCCATGCAACGCAGGCGATCGTGCGAAAGTTGCAGGACAGGGGGCATGTCAGGGTCTATGAGATGTGCTGGAACTGCCAGTTTTTCCGCTACAATGCCCACCCGCAGGATGCGCGCGGCCCACATCATTGCGCGTTCGTCGATTCTCCCCTGCCCGAACCCAATACCTATCGCGAGTGTCCCGATTTTGTGCCGCTCTCCACGCGGAGGGAAGAGCGAGAAGGCTGAAGAGCTAAGGAAAAGCGAGCATTCCTTTGTCTGGCGTCAGGAAGCGGTTCCCTGCTTTTTCAAAAACGAACCGCGTTATTTCAGGTTTCAGGAAAGGAAGAGGTCTATGGTACAGGTGCAACTCAACGATTTCCGCATGCACTACGTTGAACAGGGAAGCGGCCCGGAGCCAGTTGTCTTTGTACATGGCTTTATCAGCTCGCAGCTCTGGTGGCAGCCGACCCTGGAGCGTTTGCCCGCCGATTTCCACGCTTACGCCGTTGATTTGCGCGCCTGCGGCGCATCCGAGCAGGTCGACAGCGGTCACACGCTGGAACAGTACGCGGAAGACCTGCACCAGTTCATCGAGCGACTGGGTTTGCAGCAATGCATTCTGGTCGGCCACTCGATGGGCGGCGGTGTTGCCATGCAATATGCTCTCGCGCACCAGGACAGGCTCAAGGCGCTGGTTCTCGTCGATCCCCTGGCGGCTTCCGGCACGGCCTTTGACCCGGAAATCACCGCCTGGATCAACGCGCAACAGGGCAATCCCGAAGGCATCCGCCAGCTTATCCTGGGCGCGTTCGCTACCCCGCCGAGCGGAGCATACCTGGAGCAACTGGTGGAGGATGGCGTGCGCTGGGGAAAGCCGATCTATCTAGGCACCATGGATGATATGGCGCACTTCCGTATCGCGGAGCGACTCTCTGAGATCAAGGTGCCAACCCTTGTCACCTGGGGTGATCGCGACACTGTTATTCCGTTTGCGGCCATCGTCGAGATTTTCACCGGCATTCCCGGCTGCTCGTTAGAAGTCTGGCACGGCGTCGGCCACTCCGGGCCAATCGAAATTCCCGACCGCTTCATGGCGCTCCTTACCAGCTTCGTCGCTGAGGTCAACAGCGCGTCTGCCGCCGTGTAAAATACGCTCCATAGAGAGGACAGGCCCAGTATGGCACAGGCATGCTGGGCCTGTCCTCTCTATGGAGCGTATTTAGAAGTCACCCTCCTTCACATAGGGGGCGCCCCAGAGCGCAACGGAGAGGACGACGGCTTTAAACCAGGCCTGATGCATCTTCTCCACCTCTTCGGCGCTGTGTCCCTTTTTTGCCAGGAAGGGCTTCATGGTTGCCGTGATGGGGTAGATGAAGGCGACCAGGTAGCGATGGTTGATCGTAGGGACGGAGTTGACCCCATCTGTCTGGTTTTTCTTCGCATACTCGTGGCGCAGGCCGATCTCCTGCTGATAGTTAAGCCATGCCTGGTCGTAGGCACGGTTGCAGGTATCCAGAATCCATTGCCCGAAGCGTTTGCGCACGGCAGCCAGATACTCTCCGTTGACGTTGCCCTGGCCATCGGTGAAATAGTAGAGCAGATGCGGGTGCGAGGCAACGAAGCCATACCAGACATCCAGCACCTCTTCAACCTGGTCTGCCAGCACCTCGCCGGCCAGTTGTAGGTACTGCTGGTCTTGTGGGCCGAAGAGAACGGCCAGCTTCAAATTTTCCAGATCCTCCAGCGTGAGAGGAGAGATGGCCGAGTTCGCCGCGCCATAGCTGTAGCCTGGAATCGATGATGTACTCATAAGCAATGCCTCCTTATACTTGAGTCAGTCTTTTATTTAGGGCTACTAAATAAAATATAAGCGAAAAGCGTCTGTCTGTCAAGGGTATGCTTGACATAGCTCCAGAACTTCTGTTATGTTGATCTGGGAAGTCATGCAAGAGTTATGGAGAGGAGGAACAGACCCTATGCGTATAGAAGCAAAGCCGCTTGACCTGAAATTGACGGTGCCGTTCCGCATCTCGCGGGGCGTGCAGGAGATTTCGCCCAACGTGGTGGTGCAGGTGCAGCATGGCGAATACACGGGCTATGGTGAGGCAGCGCCCGACGATTATTATGGAGAAAGCCCGCAATCGGTGAGGGCGTGCGTGGCAATGTTCGCGCCTCACCTCGGCGACGATCCCTTTCTGCTGGAAGATATTTTCTCCACGCTGGATCATGTCATCCGGCTGAATCCTTCGGCGAAGGCGGCGGTGGATATGGCGCTGTATGATCTCATGGGCAAGATGCTCAACGTGCCGTTGTATCGCTTGCTGGGCCTCAATCCTGCGCGTGCGGCTCATACCTCGTTCACCATCGGGCTTGATACGCCGGAGAATATGGCGAAAAAGGCGCTGGCCGCGCGCGATTACCCCATTCTCAAGATCAAGGTTGGCACGAAGCACGATCTGGAGATCATCAAAGCCATTCGCGAGGTCTCGCATGCCACGCTGCGTGTCGATGCCAACACGGGCTGGACGCCGAAAGAGGCCATCAAAATGATCAACGAACTCGCGCCCTACAACATCGAGTTTGTCGAGCAGCCAGTCGCTGCCCATGACCTCGAAGGGCTGCGACTCGTCCGCGAAAATGTGCCGTTGCCGATTATTGCCGACGAAAGCTGCGTCACCGTCGACGACATCCCCCGCGTTGTTGGCTGCGTCGATGGTATCAACATCAAGCTGATGAAGTGCGGGGGTATACACAATGCGCTGAAGATGATTCATGTAGCGCGGGCGCATAACCTGCAAATCATGATTGGCTGCATGATCGAAAGCTCCATCGCCATCACCGCAGCTGCACATCTCACGCCTCTGGTCGATTATGCCGATCTAGACGGCAATTTGCTGGTCGATAATGACCCGTATACAGGCGTGACCGTCGAGAAGGGCAAGCTGATATTGCCGGATAGGCCGGGACTGGGGGTTGAGCAAAATTGAAAGCTCCGCCAATTTCCGGGCAGAGATGGCAAACTATTGAAAGTGTAGCCGGACGTGTCATGCGGGGCGGCACTCAGTCTTTAGCTCTGAGTGCCGTTCCGCATGACACGTCGACGACGCTCTTTTACGGCAGGACAGGGGCGGCACGCGCTGGCTTCCCAGGCTCGCCTGCGGAAGATGTCAGGACGAGCGGGTGCGGCGCTGCTTGCGACGTTGTGCGGCCGCCTTGCGTTTGCGGCGGGCCTGTGGGCTTTCGTAGCGTTCGCGACGGCGCGCCTCCGAGAGGATGCCGTCCTGTTGCACTTTGCGGGTGAACCTCTTGAGCGCCACTTCGAATGAGTCACCCGGATTGACTTTGACCTCACTCATAGGGCTTACCAGCGCGATCTACGATTGCTCGATGAACGGTTCGCTCCATGTTCGCCCTGCGCCTGGTAGCAATCGCTGCAATAAACGGGCCGATCTCCTCGTGGCTGGAAAGGCACGAGCGCCTCACCGCCGCAGCTGGAGCAGGTCGCGCTATACATCTGGCGCGGCTCGCGCGGGGCGCTGCTACGCCCGCTGCTATAGCCGCCGCCGCTCATCTGAGCTTTGCGTGCGGCGCGGCACGAGGGACAACGGCTGGGGGGGTTGTTCAATCCACGCTGTGCGAAGAATTCCTGCTCGCCCACACTGAAGGTGAAAGGGGAGTTGCAGTCGCGGCAATACAGCGTCTGGTCACTAAATGTCATGGTTCCTTCTTCCTGACTGTGTTCTCGTCTGGTTTTTTGTAAAAACTTGCTCGTGTATCGCGCGACTTGCAACAGGAAACAGCTAGCCGACTCCTCGTAACAATGCACTCTACAACGTCTCTCAGAGTATAACACACATTGTTCCCAAAATCACCATGTTCTTGCCCCAATTTTTCTGGTTGAGCTTGAAATCTGGCTTCAGAAGAAGCCTGGTTATGTTATAATATCGCGGTAGGTGATTGGTTCAACCGATGCACCTGAAAACATGATTCTGGAATGGAAGAGAGTGGAATTGTATGCCGACACGTGAAGATGCGTATAAGCTGATGACCAGCCATGTCAAAAACGAGAACCTGCAAAAACATATGCTCGCAGTCGAAGCAGCCCTGCGTTTCTATGCGCGCAAATATGGCGAAGACGAGGAAATATGGGCGATGACCGGATTGCTGCATGACTGCGATTACGAGGAATATCCCGATCTGCGCGAACATACGCAGGTCTCCGCGCAGTGGCTGCGCGAGGGCGGCTATGATGAGCGCATTATCTATGCCATCCTGGCGCACAATGACCTGAACACCGACTACCCGCGCACAGACCTGCTTTCTAAGGCCCTCTACGCCTGTGACGAAATCACGGGCATGATTACAGCTACCGCGCTGGTGCGCCCGAACAAAAGCGTTATTGGCCTTGAAGTTTCCTCTGTGCGCAAGAAGATGAAGTCGAAAGGCTTCGCCGCCGGCGTCAACCGCGACGACCTCGTCAGGGGCGCAGCAGAACTGGGCGTCGATCTCGACGAGCATATCGCGTTTGTAATTGATGCCATGTCCAGCGTCGCCGAGAGCCTCGGCCTGGCGGGGGTACAGGCGGCGGTCTAGCCTGCTTTTGGATAATTGATGGGCGATGATGCGACAGCAACAGCACAAAACAGGCCCGCAGGGCAACTTCTTCACTGCCAGCGAGATCGCGGAATACGAATACTGCCCCCTCGCCTGGTGGTTTGAACGCTACGACCCGCGCGCGCGAGCCGGGACGGAAGAACTCTTTGCGCGCCTGGTCGAACTGGAACACGATTCCGGTCAGCAGGCTCCCTTGCTGCCAGAATATCAAATGATCGAGCAACTTCTGCTGCGCCGGGGCGCGTTTGATGAGGGCCAGCAGCAGCACCGCGACCACGCCGACGAGATCGAGGAGATCGAGGAGGAGCGGGCAAACGCTCCCGCCGCTTCGCCCGCGCTCAGCCTGCGCGGCCTCGCACTCGTCGCTGTCGTTCTGCTTGTGCTGGCCCTGCTGTTCATCGTCGCCGCCGTCTTTATAGGACGATGAAATCTGGAAGGTGAGCCTGAGATGACAGGGAATGTGCTGCTTGCCGCCGGTATCATCCTGTTGCTGCTGGCGCTTGCGCTGCTGCTTTTACTGGTGAACGAGCGCAGATCAAGGCGGAAGCGCCTGCTGGTGGATCGCCGTCGAGAGCTGGGGCTGCCGGATGGCGAGCTTGTCTATGAGGACGCGGACGGGCAGGGGGAGCCGCTGTCTTCCAGCACGTTCCCGCTGATCGGCAAGCCGGATTATGTCGTGCAGGCCCCCGATGGGCGACCTGTTCCGGTTGAACTCAAGCTCAATGTGCAGAATGCCGCCGCGCCCTACAGCAACCACATGGTGCAGCTTGCCGCTTACTGCCTGATTCTGGAAGATTATTTTGAGCAGCCGCCAACGCACGGTATCCTGCGCTATGCCGACCGTGAGTTCGTGGTCGAATATACGCCCGCGCTGCGCAAAAAGGTCATTCGTCTGCTGGGTGAGATGGAGCGGTGCAGCGAGCAGCAGCCCCCGCCACTGGCGAAGCAGCGCGTGGCGAAGTGTCGCCCCTGCGCCTTCCAGCCTGTCTGCCCGGTCGGCACAAAAGTCGTGAAATAATAAAGGGGTCATAAAAGGTAGATATGTTAAGCGAAACTATTGAATTGAGCGGCCATATCATTGACTCGTGGACGCTGCCCCGCGCCTGGGATACGATCATGGATCGCGGCGGCAATTTTACGGTGGAGGAGATGCGTGTCGGCAAGCACAAGACGGAGACGAGCTATGCGCGCATCCGGGTTGAGGCGCCGGACGAGGAGACGCTGGAACGCATCATGTCCGAATTGCAGCAGCTTGGCGCGGTTCTCGTTAACGGTCATGACGTGCAGTCCGAGCCGGTCGAGCAGGACGGCGTGCTGCCCGCGAAATTCTACTCCACTACCAACCTGCCCACACAGGTGCGCCTGAATGGCCAGTGGGTCGATGTAGAAGATATCGAGATGGACGTGGCGATTGTCGTTGACCGCGAGCGGCATCGCGCTTACTGTAAGCCAATGCACGAAGTGCGCGTCGGCGAGCAGGTGGTCGTAGGGCATGGCGGCATTCGTGTCCAGCCCTTCGAGCGCGGGCGCGAACGCGAAGCTTTTGCCTTCATGCAGAGTGATGTTTCCTCAGAAAAGTCCAAGATTCGCGCCATCCGTGAAATTGCGCAGCAGATGATGGAGACCAGGGAGCGCGGGGGCAAGATTCTCTTTGTGCTTGGCCCTGCCGTCATCCACACGGGCGCGGGCCGCTACGTGGCCGAACTGATCCGGCGCGGCTACGTCCAGGTCATCTTTGGCGGCAATGCCATTGTCACCCACGATGTCGAGTCGGCGCTGTTTGGCACCTCACTGGGCGTCGACCTGCACAGTGGGGAGCAGGTGGAGGGCGGCCACCGCAACCATCTGCGCGCCATCAATGCCATTCGCGCCGCCGGTTCGCTGGAGAAGGCGATGGCAAGCGGCCTGCTGCGTGAAGGCATCACCTACGAGGCGATGAAACACGATGTGAAGATGGTGCTGGCCGGCTCCATTCGCGATGATGGCCCCATGCCCGGCGTCATTAGCGACATGCAGGAAGCGCAGCGACGCATGCGTGAGGCGTTGCGCGGCGTGGAGATGGCGATTATGGTCTCTTCCATGCTGCACGCCATCGCCACCGGCAACCTGCTGCCCTCGACGGTGCGCACCGTCGTTGTCGATATCAACCCTGCCGTCGTCACCAAGCTGGCAGATCGCGGCAGCTTCCAGGCGGCTGGTCTGGTCACCGACGCCGAGCTTTTCCTGCGCGAGCTGGTCGAGGCGCTCAACCAGCTAGAGGCCCCCCGGTGAGGGCCGCGACCGTTTCTCTTTGCGCTGGTACATTAACCGCACGGCCTTCTCATGGATGCGCCGTGCGGGCGCGTAGCTGCTATCCAGCCGCAAGGCGTGCTGCGCCGTAGCGGCGGCCTGCCGGTAATCTTCCAGTCGGTAGAGCGTATCCGCTTTAATTGTCAGGTAATAGACGTTTTCCGGCTCAAATTCCAGCACGCGCTCGACGGCCTGCCGGGCCTCCGCGTAGCGACCCGTGCTGCGCAGCGCGCGCATATGGCTGTCCCAGGCAAAGAGGCTGTCGGGCATCAGTTGCGTCAGCTTCTCCGTGAGCGGCGGCAGGGCGGCATAGTCCTCGACGGCGCTGAATGCCTGAATGGCGAGCGTGAGCGCGTGCGGGTCGTCCGGGGCAATTGACAGCGCGTGCCGGGCGATGGGGATAAGCTCCTTCATGCGTCTCAGCCTGCGCAGTGTTTCCCCTTTCATCTGCAGCGCGAAGAGGAAATTGGGATCGTGTGTCAGGCTTGTATCGAAGGCGGCAAGGGCTTCCGACGGGTAATCGAGGTTGAGCAGAGCTATACCTTTATTGGCCCATGCCCGCGCATCCTCCGGCGCGAGCGCCACCGCCCGTTCGGCGCTGCGTAAGGCATCCTGGAAGCGTTCCTGCAATAATTGCAGGCCGCTACGATTCAGCCAGGCCAGGGGCAGGCCGTTGTCCAGCAGGAGGGCCTGGTCGTTGGCAATGGTCGCCTCTGAGATGCGCTGCAATTTCTGCAAGGCCCGTGCCTGATAGGCCAGCGCCAGCGCCGACGCTGGATACAGGCGGCTGACCTGCCGTGCCATGTTCAGCATCTCTTCATAGTTTCCCTCTTCTTCCAGAGTCAGTATCTGCTCCATCATCAGTGAGAACTGTTCGTCTTCCTCTGCTTCCGCGTGTGCGCTGCTCTCTTCCTGCAAAGCGAGAGCCTGTGTCTCGCGTTGAGCGGCGAACAGGGGTATCGGCGCGTTAAGCCCGGTCATAGACTCCACATGGTCCTCGTCCAATCGCAACCTCCTGCTGTCTTTTCTGTCCGTTATTGCGCCTTATTATCTCATGGTTAACAGCATCCGGCAAGCCCCGGCAGAAAAACATATGCGTATCAAAAAAATCCTTCTTATTCGTGACATATATAGATTTTCTGAACGTATAGTGCAGTACCAGGAAAAGCTATGCTTTTTTTGCTCCATTTTCAGGTGGACAGGGAAGGTGTGCCGAGATGGAAAAGAACTATTCTCGCGTGTCTCTAGCGGGCATTTTTGTGGTCGGGCTGTTGCTTTCTCTCTGCCTCCTGCTGGCAGGTTGCCAGCTCGGCGGCAGCGCAGGGACGAGCGGGGGAACAGGCTTACAACAAGCGACACCCGCTTCTGGCATTCCCGCGCTCAGTAGCAGCAATATTCAGGAGGTGCAGGAGGCGGTAATCGCGCAGGTGCAACCGGCGGTTGTACGCATCAACGTTGCTCTATCGGGCAACAAAGGAGCTATTGGTTCCGGCGACATTATCGACTCGCGTGGCTACATCGTGACGAACAACCACGTGGTCAGTGGCGCGCAGAAGGTGCAGGTTGTCCTCTTTGATGGCACGACAACTCCCGCGCAGATTGTCGGCACCGACCCCGCCGACGATCTGGCAGTGGTCAAGATTTCGCCCCCCGGTAATAAGCTCACAACCATCCCGTTGGGCGACTCGTCCAAACTGGCAGTCGGCCAGGTTGTGCTGGCGATTGGCAACCCGCTGGGTATCACGCAGACGGTGACGAGCGGCATTATCAGCGCGTTGAACCGCAATGTGACCGAGGGCAAGGGAGGGCCGGTGCTGCCCAACGCCATCCAGACTGACGCGCCCATCAACCCGGGCAATAGCGGCGGCGCGCTGGTCGATCTGCAGGGACAGCTCATCGGTATTCCCACGCTGACCGCCAT
Organism: Chloroflexota bacterium; assembly: GCA_902810755.1. The sequence continues at coordinate 37,387 of CADDYT010000018.1, read as the reverse complement.
CGACCCGGAGTTTAACACCCCGGCCAATGGTGTTGGCTTCGCCATCCCTTCTAACCGCGTGCAGTTCATCGCCTCGCAGATCATCCAGACGGGCAGCGTGCAGCACAGTGGGCGTGCCGCGCTGGGGGTGCAGGTGACGAATGTGACGGCGGCGTTACAACAACAGGCTAATCTCTCCGTCAATCACGGAGCCTACGTCGTAGCGGTGGTTTCTGGCGGCCCGGCAGACAAAGCCGGTATTAAGCCCGGAGACGTGATTGTGCAGGTAGGCAGTGCCGTCGTCACGGATGTCTCTTCCCTGCAGGACGCTCTGCTCAAAGAGAGTCCCGGCGCCACCGCCGCCGTCAAGGTCTATCGCGGCAGCCAGCAAATGAGCTTCAATGTTACGCTCGGTGAACTATCTGTACAGGGCTAAGGAACATAGAAGGCAAGCCACCTGCAAGGGATGGTCCCCTGAGCGTGAACGTAAGGGCGCGCGAAGGCGAAGCAGGTCACCCGCCGTCGGCCCTGGAGGTGGCCTGCCTTTTCGTATTTGTCTTTCGCTATGCCTGCCCTGTCTCCATGGCTTGCTTTGTCTCTGTGGCCGGTCTGCGGCTGCGAGCGGCGCTGGTAAGCAGGACGCCGCTGAAGAAGACGATCCAGCCCAGGGCCATAATCAGCCAGAAGCCGTTGCCGAAGACGCGGGCCGTTGCCCCGGCCAGCCCGTTGAGCAGGTCGCCGACGACGATCAGGATGTTGGCCCAGAAGAGATTGCCGGCGTGGAAGCCTGCGACGGTGGCCTGCCGCCGTACCAGTTTCCAGGCGGAGTAGAGGGCGACACCGACCACCGCCAGCACGCCCAGCGTATTGGCGATAATAATGGTCAGCGTCCACGCGCCAAAGGCTGGCAGTAAGATGCTTGTGCCTGGCGTCCCGGCGACATGGCCAAGCTGTTGCATATCGATGCCTGCCAGGCCGATGAAGATAATGGCCAGCAAGCTCAAGACGCATAGCAGCGCCAGGCAGATATTTCTGATGCGCTTGCTCGCGACCAGCGCGACGCTGCCCATGCCGAGCCAGGAGGGGGTGAGGCCCGCGCCAAGAATGTAGTACAGGCGGAAGAAGACGACGCCCGCGCTGCTCGTCGGCCCGGCTGCAACCATCAGCACGTAGGCCAGCGTTCCCAGAAAGCCCATGCTCAGCGCCACCGACCAGAAAAGCTGGTAGATGCGATGCCTCTGCACATACTGCCGCAGAATGGTTCCCGCAAATAGCGCCGTCACGACCACATTTATCAATGGAAAGATCAACAACCACGCGTTGTTCATAGTAATCGCCTGCCCATCTTTTTGAAAATGCCGGTACGAGGAAATCGTAACCTGTAGAAAGCTCTCTTCCTATCGCGAAAATATATCAGAATCTACAGCTATTATAAGGCTGTATTTGTCCACATGCAATTCCTGTGAGGGACAATATGGCTCGGCGGCGCGCTGATCCTTCGCTTCACTCAGGATGACGTGGGTTCCTCCCTGTTTCTCCCCGGACCATGCCTTCGCCAACGGGATCTGCATGACAGGTAAAGGGGCTTTTGTTGCGGCATGCCATTTAATCCCGGCGTTGCATAGATGCACAGCTTGCCTTATAGTATGCAGTAGTTCAAAGAAACGTTTTTCCTACGAAGGATTTTCGATATGGCGCACGAACTGAGTCAGAAGAAGAAACAGGAGAGGCGGGAGCAGGCGCTGGCGCGCGAGCAGCGCAGGGAATTTCAGGAGGAACTGGCCGCGCACAGGAAGACCAGCGCGCGCGCCCCGGCAAGCAGGAGCCGCGTGGTTACGGTCATCGGGCTGGCCATTATCGCTGTGTGCGCGGGCATTTTTGGCTGGCTTGTGTTGCTCCCCTCGGCCTCGCCCGCGCCGGTCGCCGCCATTGCCGTTGGCGCTGCCGCCCCCGATTTTACGCTGCCCGTTTACGGCGGCAGTGATATCGGCAGTACCATTCACCTGCGCGCGTTGCGCGGCCACCCGGTCGTGATCAATTTCTGGTCTGAAAGCTGCACACCCTGCCTGTCGGAAGTTCCCTACCTGGAACAGGTTTATACGCAACACGGTCAGGGCCACTTCATTCTGCTGGGCATCGATCAGACCGACCCGAAAACGGATATCGCCCGCTTCGGCAAGGCATATAAACTGACCTATCCCCTGCTCTTCGATCCGGGCGGCGCGGTCAACCAGTCCTATGGCGTGACTGCTATCCCCACCAGCTACTTCATTGACAGCCAGGGCATCGTCCGTGCCGCCTTCGTTACCCAGCTTTCCCCGCAGACGATGCGTCAGGGCCTTGCCTCTATCGGAGTTAATTTGCCGTGAACGGTGGGCAGGCAAAAAACGTGTAAGGCAACCAGGCCACCGGCAAGAGATGATCCCAGAGGCGTAAGGCTCCGTCGGTCCGTCCCCGCGCCCCAGCCCACCACTCACAGGCCCGCCCCAGGCCCGCCGTCACAGGTACGCCGCCGCAGGCCAGCCGCCAGGGGTGGCCTGTGACATTGGGTCTGTGATGGCGGGCCTGTGAGTGGTGGGCTGCGGTGCGGAGGAGCGTGTTTTCAGGTTTGCCTGACTCGCCACCTTCTGGCGATCAGCAATCCAGCAAAGGCCAGGAAGAGGAGTAGCAGGCCGTCGATGGCTCTGCCCCCTGCACCGGTGGGATTCAAAACGCTGAACACCTGCACAAGAGCTGGCGGGCCAGAGGACGTTGCGGGCTGATGGACGCCTGTCAGGACGGGAGTAGGCGTAGGTTGTTGTGCCACCTGTGGGGTCTTTCTCGTACCGGGCGTTGTGTCCGGTACCGATCCCGCCTTTTGCGGACTGGGCGTAGGCGAAGAGGACACGCCCCCACTTGTAGAACTGGCGGGCGCGTATGAGGAGCCGTTGGAGGCGCTGCTTGCTCCACCGGGATGGAAGGGGATGGCCGAAAGCACGAAGAGCAGACCCAGCACGGCGACCAGCGTACTCATAGCCTGCAGGGTGCGCGGCAGGATGTAGCGGCGCAACTGGCTGCGACTTTTCGCGCCCCGCTGCTCGCGCTGTCTCTGGCGTCGCCTTTCTTCTAGCTGAATTGTCAACGGTATCGGCGCGACCGAGTCCTCTGTAGGCGCGGCTGCACGCAGCGTTTCTGACGTCAGAACGAACGAACGCGGCAGGGTCGGCTGCGGCAGGGCATGCAGCAGCGCGGCCGTGTGCCGCAGGTCGTTGAGCAGCGCCTGGCATTGCTGGCAGGCGCGCACGTGGGCCTCGCAGCGCGTCTGCTCCTGCGCCGGAAGCTGCTTATCAAGCAATGCCGAAAGTTGTTCTGTTGTCAGATGCTGGTTTTGTTCCTGTGCCACACTGCTACTCCGTTATACCGTCAACTCTTCATTCATTGGATAAACGATACGGACGGGGCAAAAGTTCCCTGTGCTGAATAAGATAGGCTCGCAGGCGCGCTCGACCGCGCGCGATGCGCGAGCGCACCGTTCCCAGCGCCGCCTGCGTGCTTTCCGCGATCTCTTCATAAGAAAGGCCCTCTATATCGCATAAGATGATGGCGGTTCGCTGGTCGGGGGGCAACTCTTGCAGGCCGCGTTGGAGCAAGGCCTGCAATTCCTGCGAGAGCAGCCGCTCTTCGGGGTTCTGATCCAGACCCGTCGCCGCCAGCGTGTTCAGCAGGTTTATTCCGCGCGATTCCTCTTCATCGGCCAGCTGATCTAACGACTCCGCTGGCCGTCTTTGCACGCGCCGCCAGTGGTCGTAGACCGTGTTGGAAGCAATGCGCAGCAGCCAGGCGCGAAAGGAGGAACCCCGGTGGAAAGAGGCAATGCCGCGAAAAGCGGCGATAAAGGTATCCTGCGTCACGTCGGCGGCCACGTCCGGGTTGCCGAGCATACGCAGGATGAAGCTGTAGGTCGTTTGCTGGTAGCATAACACTAGCTGGTTAAAGGCATGAACATCCCCATGCTGGCTGCGGGCGATCAGTTCTTCCTCATCGTCTCGCATAGACTTTGCCATCTGGCTGCCTCGTTTCTCATCGTCCTGGCTTTGCATGACGCAAGTGTAGCATATTTTTGCTATCCCGGCTATATCAAATTACGCTATCTCGCCCCTGGATTCGCACATGTAGCTCATCCTCATTCGGTAATACTACCGAAATACTACCGATATCTGTTACCTCATATCTTCCATCCCCGTTTCTGTTGAGTGTCTGGCAACAGTGACAGATTTTTCTCTGTTTACTGCAAGGCTTAGCAGCGGTATGTGGACACACGGTGAAAGAATGTGGACCAGATTTCTTGAGAAAGTGGAGTAATGGGGAAACAGACAATTCTTAGATGGAAACCGCTACAGTTGGTGCGAGAGTGGGGAGTGTGGGGCTGGCTGACACGCGAACTGGAGGAGAACAAGCCGCGAGGAACGATAGCAGTGTTGGATGGAGTGCGCGCTGTCGCCATCATTCTGGTTATTGTCTATCATGTCAATCGTATGACGGGTGATCGGCTCTGGGATAAGTTTACCTACCCGTTTGCCTCTGCGCTTTCAACCTTCGGCTCGGCTGGTGTGATCCTCTTCTTTGTGCTTTCGGGCTTTCTGCTCTTTATGCCATTTGCGAAAGCTCTCCTGTTTGAAAGTAACTGGCCCTCGGTGCGCCTGTTTTACATGCGCCGCGTGCTGCGCATCCTGCCCGGCTATTATCTTTCCCTCTTCGTCATCATTCTGCTCTTCCAGCCGCAATATCTCCAGCCCGATCACTGGAATCAGTTGCTGCTCTTCCTCACCTTCTTCATGGATTCGTCGCCTGTGACCTTCCGCCAGTTGAACGGCCCTTACTGGACGCTCGGCATTGAGTGGTGGTTCTACATGCTGCTGCCGTTCATCACCCTCGGCATTTATGCCATTGTGCGCCGCGTACCGCGCCAGCGCCGTTTGCTTGCCGTCGCTGCCTGCCTCTTCGGCCTGATTGTGCTGGGGCTTCTCGTGCGCCTCTGCGGCTTTTACCTGAGGGCGCATCCCACGCAAACGTTTCTGGTGCCGCGTCCCGCTCTCGATGCCGTCCTCTTTTTCTGCTTCGGCGTGACCGGCAAATACCTGGAAGTGTTTGCACTCGGCATGCTTGTCAGCCTCTGTTACATTTACGCCTCACAGGCAGCGCAGGAGAATCGCCTGAAGTTGCTCGCCCGGCGCGCCAGCCCCTGGTTTTTCGGCGTCGGCCTGTTGCTGCTCTACTTCGCGGCCATGTGGCACTTTATGCACGACTATCACTACTATGGCTGGCATTTTATCAACAGGCTGGCTCCCTACTACAACGAGTTCTGCGATTTCACTTACGCTCTCGGCTTCGCTGCCTGTGTGGCCGCCATCCTGTTTGGCCCACTCGCCTTGCAGCGCCCCTTTGCCTGGACGCCGCTGCGCTGGATTGGCCTCATCTCCTACGGCCTCTACATCTGGCACCTGCAACTCTTCATCGTGCTGATGAACGCCATTCTGCCGCGTATCCCCGGCCTGAATTACTATGTCGGTTACAGCCTCTACTGGGTCTGGGCCATGCTTGTCGTCATCCCCTTTGCCTTGCTCTTCTATGTCGTCATCGAAAAACGCTGGATGAAGCTCGGCAACGACCTGCGCCGCAGGTGGGAACCGTCGAGAGCTGCGCCCGCGCCTGTATCCGCTGACGGAGCCGCGCCCGTACCCACCCACGCGCCGGAACGTGAACCTGCAGCTGCAGGAGCGCGACGATGAATCTGGACAGACCTGTTCGTGAGGGGCTAGAGTACGGGCGGTAGGCCAGATGCTTCGCTCGCGCTCAGCGTGACCATAATCTTTTCACATCCCGCTGCATCTCTTCAAAGCTCTGGTAGCGCATATCGGGCGCTTCCTGTAAAGCGCGGTTGAGGATGGCTTCCAGCGCGGGCGAGACTGACGGGTTGAGCAAGTGAACGGGCAGGGGAGGAGCAGAGGCCGGGTAGGGTTCGGGTGCGCAGACAGTCAGGGCCTGGTGCATGCTGGCTGCCAGCATGTAGATGCAGGTGCGCCGATCATAGGGGGCATCTCTGGGCGGCAGATAGGGCGAAGTCGGCAGTTTGCGCGTGACATTGGACGGTAGCGGTATCTGAAAGCCGGTCAGATAGGCCCGTTCGCGTCCGCGAGCGCCTGCGATGATGATGTTGGCGGGCGAGATATCGAAGTGGCGCAGGGGTGGGCGCTGCTGCTCCAGGGCGATCAGGATGTTCAGCAGGTTGTTCATATAGCCGACCACGTCGCGTTCCGGCAGGGGGCGCAGTAGTTTCTGCAGTCGCTCTTCCAGGCTTTCGCCGTTGATGTATTCAAGCACCATATAGTAATATTTGCCCTCGGCGAAGCGATCCAGTACGCGGGGGAGCAGAGGATGGTGCAGGCGTGTCAGGGCTTCGGTGGCGCGTTCGTAATGGGCAAAATCTCTGGCGCGGCGCTGAAGCGGCGATTCTGTGCATTCCCAGCGTTTCAAGATCACGCGCCGGTTGTTATCGCGGCTATCCTCTGCGATGGCGACGGTTACTTTCGAGCCGCCGACCCGCTGCAATGTGTGCCTATCTGCTACTGGCGGCTCCCCGGTTTTTTGCAGCACCTGCTTGATGATATAACGTCCCTGCTGTACGGCGACCTCTGCCAGCGGGCTGTGTTGCACTATGTTGGGAGGGAAGACCAGCCGCCCGCAGGTCGAGCAGCAGCGTTGCCCGAAGCGCGCCGCCGCGCCGCAGAAGGGGCAGCGCCGTTCGTCATTTTCTGCGCCACAGCCGCTGCACCGTTGCGCACCCGTGCGGTTCTGCGTGCCGCAACGCTGGCAAACGTAGCGTGCCTGCGCCTCACGAACCGCGCGCGCATAATCCCCGGCAAATTCGAGAATCGTGCGGTATCGCTGGTGATGATCTTTTGCCAGCGCGCGTTGCAGGACAGACGCGACCTCGACGGGGATGCGCGGGTTCCATCTCTGCGGCGAAGGCGGAGGCTCGTTGATATGCGCGTTCCACATCTCCTCGATGCGCCGGTAGAGGAACGGGGCGCGACCGGTCAGTAATTCATATGCGCAGATCGCCAGCGCGTACTGATCCGATTCGCGCCTGGGGGTGCCGCGCCACTGTTCCGGCGGCATGTAGACTGCCGTTCCCGTCGCTTCGTCCAGCGAGGCGTGCGTCTGCTGACCCAGATAAAAGGCGGTGCCAAAGTCCGAGAGCAAAATCTGCCCGTTGCGCCCGATGAGCAGGTTGCTCGGTTTGACATCCTGATGGATCAGCCCGTGTTCGTGTAGATAGTTCAGCGCGGACGCGGTCTGCTCGATATAGAGGGTCAGTTCCTCGGCCAGCGCCAGCCGCTTTGTGCCATCGGCGCGGCGAAAGAGGTCGTTGATGGTGCGCGGGGCGTACTCCATCACCAGGTACGGGCGGCCATCTTCTAGCTGGCCGAAGTTGAAGACGGGCAAGATATTCGGGTGTTGCAGGTTGGCGATGCGCCGCGCCTCATCAAAAAAGCTGCCCAGCGTCTTCTCATTAAACTGGTCGGTGCGCAGCACTTTGAGCGCGAGAATGCGTCCCAGCGGCGCAGGCTCTCGCACTTTATACACATTGCCATAGCTGCCGGTGCCGATAAACGATATCACCTCATAGTGTCCAATGCGCGCTCCCTCTACCAGAAAGCCGCAGCGTTGGCAACTCACCACAGAATTCAGATTTTCATGTCCACCATGTGGATTTAAACAACGAGCCACGTATCCTTCTTATCCTGCCTTAGATTGTGATTGAAGTGATTTTTGCATAATGAACATGCTCTACTACATTTACGTCCGGCGACAATACCGGTTGCGCAGCATGGTGCAAGCGGGCAACCTTGATTGTACACAATGCATGGTGAAGAGAGCAAGGGGTCTTATTGAGAGGCGTAGAAAGTTCGGTAGCACTGATCTACACGAGTAGGATACTAGATCTCTAATTGCTGGCTGATGTGCTTACAGAAAACAAATCTTCTTCGGGCGAACTGGCTTTCGCGGCCTGGTCTTTTGACTTTTTCTTACGTGGAGCAGTATTTCTTTTCTTTTTGAGTGGCTGATACATAAATTCTTTGCTCCCCATTCCCGGAAGTTGTGGGCTTGCGTACTCCTGGCTACGAATATATGCTTTTATCTTTTGCGATGAGCTTTTAGCCAGCCCATCTATCTGATCGATGTCACTCTGTGAAGTGAATTCCATCGACTCTCGCACCTTCAATATCTTTTTAGCCTCTCTTGGACTCAGTTGGACTTCCTGGCATAAGCTTTCCTGAGAGAGGGCCAGTTCGCTAAAATGTTTCCAGATGTTTCTCTCGCTATCTTCGTCATATTGATATTCAGCATCGCCATCAGCTATATAGATAGAGACCTCTATATCCAGTTGGCTAAGATATTTAGCCATTAAGGGGCCAACTTCGTCCCATGAGAGTTTTCCATTCTGTACGCCAGGCTTTGGAAAGGCTATGCTTTTAATGCCAGCTCGCTTATAGTGAGCGACGAGGTATGTCAGACCTTTTTCCAGATATTCCAGTTTCGAGGGGAATCGCCAGTGATCTTTCGTCGGGAAATTGAGTATCCAGGGAGTGCTTGCTTTGTACAGAGTGGGTCTACCAATATGTAACTTTCCCGTTCTGCACTCTTCTTGATAGACGCGAAACATATCGGGGTATCTCTCCTTAAAGGAGAGAGCTAACCCTTTACCCATGACTCCTTTGCAATTGACCGTATTAACGATTACCTGAGCCTTTGAGTCGAATATATCGCCTTTTTGGTACTGTATGCGTCCCATTTGCTTTCCCTCAAAATCGTTTCTCCGTCAGGTTAGTAAATTTGTTCCCGATTGTATCACTTTTCTATGAGAAATACAAACTTAGTGAGAAATCAGGGGTATTGTTTGGGAAAGATCCGTTTTGTTAAATAGCAAAAAGCAGGAGTCCCGATTTCGCGGCTCCTGCTTTTTGCTTGCTGGTTTTGCGTTCCGGTTTAGCCGACGCTGCCCGACATCTCCAGCTGGATGAGGCGGTTCAGTTCGACGGCGTACTCCATCGGCAGTTCTTTGGTGATTGGCTCGATGAAGCCGTTGACGATCAGCGAATAGGCTTCGGACTCGTCGAGGCCGCGACTCATCAGGTAGAAGAGCTGGTCTTCGCCGACCTTGGAGACGGTGGCCTCGTGGCCGATCTCGGTGCGGTTCTCCTCGACGCGGATGGTCGGGTAGGTGTCTGTGCGGGCCTCTTCATCGAGCAGCAGCGCGTCACAGCGCACGCTGGATTTGGTGTGATGGGCGCCTGGATTGACGCGCACCAGCCCGCGATAGGAGGCGCGGCCCGTACCCTTCGAGACCGACTTCGAGAGAATCTGCGAGGTCGTGTAGGGCGCGAGGTGGGTGATCTTGGCCCCGGCATCCTGGTGCTGCCCATCGCCGGCGAAGGCAACCGAAAGCACGTCGCCGCGCGCGCCCGGCTCCATCAGCAGGACGGCGGGATACTTCATCGTCACCTTGGATCCCAGATTCCCATCGACCCATTCCATTGTTGCGTCGCCGTATGCCGCGGCGCGTTTTGTCACCAGGTTGTAGACGTTCTTCGACCAGTTCTGGATGGTCGTGTAGCGCACGCGCGCGCCGCGCATCACCTTGATCTCGACGACGGCGCTATGCAGGCTGTCGCTGGTGTAGGTTGGCGCTGTGCAGCCCTCTACGTAGTGTACATATGAACCTGGTTCAGCAATAATCAACGTGCGCTCGAACTGGCCCATGTTCCTGGTGTTGATGCGGAAGTAGGCTTGCAGCGGAATCTCGACATGCACGCCTTCCGGTACGTAGACGAAACTGCCGCCGCTCCAGACCGCGCTGTTGAGGGAGGCAAACTTGTTATCGGAGGGCGGGACAACGGTACCGAAGTGTTCCTTGACGATATCGGGATAGAGACGCAGGGCGCTATCCATATCGGTGAAGATGACGCCCAGCTTCTCCAGGTCTTCGCGCACCTTGTGATAGACGGCCTCACTCTCGTACTGCGCCGTCACGCCGGCCAGGTATTTGCGCTCGGCCTGTGGAATACCCAGGCGATCAAACGTTTCCTTGATCTCAGCGGGAACTTCTTCCCAGCTCTTGCCCTGCTCCTGCATCGGCTTGACATAGTAGTAGATATCGTCGAAGTTGATGCCGGACAGGTCGGCGCCCCAGGTGGGCATCGGGCGTTTCTCGAAGAGGTCGAGGCTCTTGAGGCGGAACTTGCGCATCCAATCCGGCTCGCCCTTCATTTCAGAGATCTGCTCGACAATCTTGCGATTCAGGCCCTTCTCAGACTTGAATACATAATTTTCAGGAACATGAAATCCAGGACTGTACTCCTGCTGTTCCAGATCGAATGCCTGACTCATACCATTCACTCCATTTGCTGGCTTGTTTCGTAAACGGAAAATTCCTGCCAGAAAGCCCCTGCTTCCTGAACGCTCATAATCCTTACTGCTCTACTCGGATTTACTTATATTATAGGCCCTCGGCCCCACGCTGTCAAGGTTAGCGGGAAAACGGTTCTCCATCCCCCACAAAGACGAAGAGCCGGGAAAAGCTGGCTAAGTGGGCCAGAGGGCCAGAGGCAATACTTGACAGAACGCAACTCCGTGAGTATTATAACAGAGGGTTTGGGAGTGTTATTCCTCCTTTATGCGGTCAGATATGCGCCCGTAGCTCAGTGGATAGAGCACCGGTCTTCTAAATCGGTTGCCGTGAGTTCGAATCTCACCGGGCGCGCTATAATTCATAGTCCTTTGCCCAATGGATGTTCTTCTCCTGCTTATTTCCAGTAGGAACGAGCCTGAGTCTTACATGTGTTACCTGCTTTAGTGTAGATGCTTCTAAACTACCTGTTCACCAGGCGCCACACAAGAGGCCTCCCGCCTACACTTCATCTTGCAGGTAGGGGGCCTCTTGCTATCTCAACAATTCCATGTGAGCTAACGAGCATTGCGGCGGTTGTGCCAGGCGCGCATCTTGCGGCGGGCGACGGAGAGCGAGGTGCGATGGCTGCGCTGCCCTTTCTCATCTGCGGGGAACGTTGCTCCCTCGATGTCGGCTCCACGCTGCTGAAGAAGCTCAATGAAGGGGAACAGGTTGTCGATGTGCTTCTTCAGCGAGTGGAGCATGGCTTGCTGCTGCACTGTCGGCAGTTCAAGCACGCCTTCGGCCATCCATTCCATGCAATCGTTGAAACTCTCCTCCTGGGATAGCAACCAGGCAGGGTCTTGCTCTTCCTGGCGTCGCGTGAAGAGCGGCTGGCCCTGATAGCATTCACCCTCTTCGTTTAGCGGCAGCGCAACCGTTGGTTTCTGCTCGCGCCGCATATCCACCGAGGTGGTGGCGGCAATCTGGCGGATATACGCCCGAACCGCCGTGATATCCTGCTTCAGCGAGATGAGCCAGAGCTTGATGCGAATGCGTTGCGCTAATTCGTCAATGTCGTCTGTCACGCTCTCCGGGTGAGTTTGGTCGCGCGGGACTTTTTTGCGCGCTAAACTGACAATGTACTCGTCGTTTTCGGCCAGTAACTGTTCTTCCCGGTTTATCGCTCCCATCGCCAGCGTTCTTCGTTTTCTATCTCCATTGTGGCACATAACTGCCCGCTCCTTTCGTAATGGAAGGGGTATTGCATGCACCGTTTTACATGCAATTTCAATGGTACTCTGAGCCTATTCGATCTGCTTACGATGTAGACAAAAGATAAACTTCATACTATACTCTAAGAAGGGAGATTTTTCTTTACTCATGAGTATATCAGCAAGAGCGGGAAAACAGGTGCGAATACTCGTACATTTGTTTGTAGTAACTGTGCAACAAGAGATAATGTATACGACGGTATGATTGCTGTATACAGAAGATCATTTATTGTACGGGTAAAACCCTGCTCTGTACCGACCCGCTGTATGACCTGTACGTTCTGTACAGAAGTGTATGAATCTGATGGGCGTTGTACGCGCGATATGTGCTAACCTGTTACAGGTTAGGAAAGGAACAGGAAGAGGAAAACCATGTCTTCTTCAGCCAGCTTTCCTGAAAACTTGAGGATGTACCGAAGGAATCACGGGTTGACCCAGACAGCTCTGGCACGCCGGTTACATTTTTCGCCGGAGACGATCTCGGCATGGGAGCGTGGTATCCGTAGGCCGCACATGCAACAGATACCGCATCTGGCTCGTCTCATGGGGATCGAAGCTGAAAAGCTTTTGCAGTCCATCGGTGCTGAGCTGGACGAGGTTCGAGAGGGTCGGCCACAGCCCAGGGCAGCGAGTTCGCATGATCCTGTTGTGCGTTTTGAGAGCCAGCGAACGTGTGAAGATGCGATTCGGGAAGCAGCCAGTATGACAGAGAGAGCGAAAATTTTGACCATCAGGGGAGAAAATTACTTTATGGGGCCGCGCAGCCTGTTGTATAACCTCTGCACTCCCAGGCGCAACGGTCCCCGTGTCAGCGTCAAAGTGCTGGTTCTCTCGCCCGATTCCATGCATATTTCGCCAGAACTGGCCGCTCGTCTGGATCATGAATCGCCGGAAGAGATTCGCGATAAGATGCGTCATTCGTTGGACAATCTTCGCTACCATGCCCGGCGTAATAGCGATTTTCTCGTGCGCTGCTATCAGGAGTCACCTAACTTTAAGCTACTGTTGTTCGATAGTACGCTCTTTGTCAGTTCCTTTGTGGGTGGAGGGCCGAAGCACGATCACAGTACGCCGGTGTTCCAGATGATGCGCGAAGGCAACCCACTTTTCCCAGGCTTTGAACGCTATTTTGACGATTTATGGGAGCGCAGTGCGTCTCCTGAATGAGGCACTGGGGGGGTGCGCTATGTCCGAAAGGCCTGGTAAGAAGACCCTGGTGGGCGTAGATGAGCTACAGGCTTATCTACGAGAGCAAAAACAATTTTCTCAGCCCGAACTGGCTCTGCTCGAAGAAGCCTGCCTGTTTGCGCAGCTTCACTATACCCATCTTACTCACCCTACCGGCAACCCCTACCTCTCCTACGCTTGCGGCGTTGCCAGAATGCTGGCTGCCCTGGAGGCCGAGCCTCTTACCATCGTTGCCGCTCTGCTTTGCCCGCCGCCTCTGCTAGAACAAACGACTGTGGGCGAATTGAAAAGCCACTTTCAGCGTTACCCTGCCCTGCTCGACCTCATTGATGAGCTATTGTATTTGAGTCACCTCGAATGGGATATCTGGGCTGTAGAGCAAGGGAGTTGTACATCGCATGCGTGCAGGGAACGTAAAAAAATCATTCGTAAAATGTACCTGCTCACCATTGATGAGATGCCGGGTACTGACGACATGCAGAGTGAGGCCGCGCATTTTCAGAAACGAGAAAAGCAAATAGCGCATCTCATGGATATGTTTTTCGTGGCCGTGAGCGATTTTCGCCCGCTCCTGATAAAACTGGCCGATCGCCTGCTGTTGATGCGCCTGCTGAAAGATACTGATACTGCTGTAAAAGAGCGATTGGACTATATTTCACTGGCGAAGATCACTTTAGCTGTCTATGCGCCCATTGCCGACCGATTGGGTATCTGGCGCCTCAAATCGGAACTCGAAGATATGGCCTTTCGCCTGCTCAATCCCACTCTCTATAAGGAAATAGGCAGGGGATTAGAGGCCAGTAAGCAGCAGCGCGAGCAGGCAATTGCGCAGGAAATTATTCCCGCCATAAAGGATATGCTGGACGAATTTGGCGTAGAGGCCTTCATTTCCGGGCGCGCGAAACATATTTATGGTGTGTATCAAAAGATGGCTGCCAGGCAACTTCGCTGGGAGCAGTTGAATGATCTGCTCGGAATTCGTATTCTGGTAGCGACGATTGAGCAGTGTTATGAGGTGCTGAATATTATTCATACTTTCTGGGAGCCGAGAACGGATTTCTATGATGGCCAGCCGGGCAGGGATTGGATCGCGACTCCCAAAGAGAACCTGTACCAGTCACTGCATACAACGATCAGGATGGGCCAGAAAATCGTCGAAGTGCAGATTCGTACCTATGCCATGCACGAAATCGCCGAATATGGCGTGACATCCGCGACTTACGCGGCACACTGGCGCTATAAAGAGAGCAAAGCGTACAGAAAAGGGAAGCTGCCCAGAGAAATCATCAATCAAGAGAGAGGTTTGATGCTTATTGAATTGAACAAAACGTTGGAGAGCCTCTCGCAAGAATCTCTGCCTGTTCACCGGGATCTGGTGCCATTACAGAAAGAGCGTCTCAAAGGTCGAATATTTGTGATTACGCCCAAGGGGCATGTACTTGATTTTCCTGCGGATGCCACCCCGCTTGATTTCGCCTATCGCATCCACAGCGATCTTGGCAATAACTTTGCCGGCGCGAAGGTAGACGATCATATTGTACGTATGGATTATAAGCTGAAAAACGGCCAGATTGTTGAGCTGATTACCTCTCGCATGGGCAGAGGCCCCAGCCCCAACTGGCTGATGATTAGCCGCAATGAAGAGGGAGAGAGCGGCTATATATTTATCCGCACGCCGCAGGCACGCCGCAAAATTTTGAGTGAGTTGAATAAACAGAGGAAGCAGGGCGAGGTACATAGTAACAACAAGAAACAGAAGTCGGCCTCTTCCAGAGAGCATAGCAGGACTTCCTGACGAGGAAGGATGACCTGCCATGTTCACGAGCGCCGCGCCACCGTCTCGGGGTTTTGCCCCTCCACTGCTGCGAGAGATAAGGGCAGGGTGATGGTGAAGGTACTGCCGTTGCCGGGGCTGCTTTGCACACTGATGGTGCCACCGTGACTCTCGACGATCTTATGAGAGATGTAGAGGCCCAGGCCTAAGCCGACGCGGGAACCGGTCTGCGGCTCGATGCCGGGGACGCGGTAGAAACGCTCGAAGAGATGGGGAAGCACTTGTGCAGGGATGCCAACCCCTCTATCGCTTACGGAGATGATGCATACATCTCCTTTACATGCCAGTTTCAGGGTAATGGGCGCGCCTTCCGGCGAATATTTCTGCGCGTTGGCGAGCAGGTTGAGGATCACCTGGCTGATGCGCTCCACGTCGATTTCAACCTCAACCGGCTCATCTGGTGTTTCAAGTTTGACGGTGGGTGTGGGGAGTGTGCCTGCGACAAATTCTTCGATCAGACGCTGGCAGAGGATGACCAGGTCGCAGCTCGTGGGGTGCAGGACAAACATGCCGGTGGTAATCAGCGAGGTGTTCAGCAGGTCGTTGACCAGCAGTTCCATGCGGCGAATGGAACGCTCGATACTGGCAAGGGACGAGGCTTCGTCGGAGCCAGCGCGTTCCAGCCGACGGCGCAGCAGTTGTACCATGCCCTTCAGGCTCGCGAGCGGCGTTTTGAGTTCGTGCGAGGCGATACTGAGAAATTCGTCTTTGGCGGCGTTGGCCTCGATCAGTTCGCGCGTGCGTTCCTGAACGGTCTGTTCGAGCGAGCGAGCGTGTTGTTCCAGCATCTGCTGCTGCTCCAGCACCTGTCGACGCAGGTTGTGCGTCTGCACGGCGCGCAGCAGGGCGGCGACGAAGTAGTCGCGGTCAATCGGCTTCTGGATGAAGTCGTATGCGCCACCGCGCAGGGCCTGGATGGCCAGGTTATGTTCGCCGTGTCCGGTGATGAGCAGCGTGGGCGTCTCCGGGCGCCGGGCCTTGATCTGCGCCAGCAGGGCCAGGCCGTCCATGCCGGGCATCTTGATGTCGCTGACAATGGCGTCGTAATCGTTCTGCTCGATCAGGGAAAAGGCTTTCGGCGCGGAGTCAGAGGTATCGATCTGGATACCTTTGATACGCAGACGCAGGGCCTGGGGCAGCGCCTGTAGCAGGGCGGTATCGTCATCGACAATCAGGATATATGGTGCATGGGTGTCGCTCATCTCCCTCTCTCCGTTCATCCTTGCTGCAAGGGGAGCTGGATCAGGAACACTGCTCCCTCACCGGGGTGATTCTCCACGCTGATCGCCCCCTGGTGATCTTTGATAATACCATAGGTGATCGAGAGGCCCAGACCTGTCCCCGTGCCGACCTCCTTTGTCGTAAAGAAGGGGTCAAAGATACGCTGCTCAAGCCCGACCGGAATGCCGGGGCCGCTATCGCGGAAACTGATTTCCAGCAGATTGTTTTGCTGCGAGCAGGTAATGGTGATCGCTTTGCGCGCCGCTTCGGCCACAGCATCGCGAGCGTTGGTCAGTAGATTGATGAAGACCTGTTCCAGTTGAATGGCATTGCCCATCACCACCAGCTCTTCTGCCGGGAGATGCAACTGCACGTCGATTTCGCGCAGGCGCAGTTGTTCCTGCATCAGCGAGAGCGCGCTCTGAATGACCTGCGCAATGCTCACCGGCTCGTAGCTGACCGAGGCGGCGCGTCCGAAGGTGCGCAGGTGCGAGATGATCTCGGTCGCCTTGCGTACCTGCTGCATAGCGTTCTGCAATTCGCGCAGCACGCGCTCAGGGTCGCTCTCGACGATATTGAGTTCGATCAGGTCGATGGCATTGCCGATAAAGAGGCCGATGTTGTTCAGGGGATTGTTCAGTTCGTGGGCGACGCCGGTGGTGAGTTCGCCCAGCGTTGCCAGCTTGCCGGCCTGAACCAGTTGCTCCTGCTTTTCGCGCAGCTCCTGCTCGCGTCGTTTGACCTCTTCGGTCGTCTCCTTGAGGTCGCTCATAATGTGAATCATGGCTTTGCGGCTGTTTTCCAGACGAATGTTAGACTGGTGGGAATCCTGCAAGATGTGCAGCAGGGCGCGCCGCGAATTGTCGAGCCGCTCGGTCTGGCGAGCCAGACGGCGACGATCCTGCTCGTAGTCGGCCAGAATATGGATCATCGCCTTGCGCTGGTCGGCCAGCTTGCGATTGACAGTGTTCAGGTCGGCCAGGATGTGCATGAGGGCGCGCCGCCGCTCCTTGCCCTTGCGCACCCCTATTGCCAGCGCGTTCTTCTGATCCAGCAGGTCGCTATATGCCTCGCGCAGTTCTTCCAGCTCCTGCTCCAGCTCTCTGGCAGAGCGCGTCGGTTCCGCCGCTATGGTATCTACCGTCATATCCGCAACCACTTCGGGAGCTACGTCCATCGGCTCTGCCCCCGGCTCTGTTTTTCCAGTTCCTTTTTGAGATTCTCAATCTCTTTTTCCAGCGCGATCATCTTGAGTTCGCGCCCCACCACAACCTCTTCAAATTTCTCAAGGTCCAGGATTTTCTCCTGTAATTCCGCCTTTGACTCCTGCAGGTCGCGCACGACGGCCTCATAGGCGCGCATATCGCGCAGGATGCCGATAGCGCCGATGACCTTGCCATCGGTGTCGCGCAGGGCCGAGGCGTTGAGCGTGGTAGGGATGACCTCACCGGAGGCGCTGCGCGGGTTCAAGCGCGCGTTACGGGTCACGCCGCGTTCAATGACTTCGCGCAGGGCGGCCAGGAATTCGCGCGTCTCTTCCGGGCTGATGAAGCGCGAGAGGGACTGTTCCAGCACTTCGTCCGGGCGGAAGCCGAGCAACTCATAGACGGCATCGTTGGCCTGTAAAATTTTGCCTTCCAGGTCGGAGACAAATACCGGGTCGGGCGCGTTCTTAATCAAACTATCCGAATATGCCAGGGCTTTATCCAGTTCGCGCATATCGCGCAGGATGCCGATAGCGCCGATGACTTTGCCGTCGGCGTCGCGCAGGGCCGAGGCGTTGAGGCTGGTAGGAATGATCTCACCGGAGGCGCTGCGCGGGTTCAGGCGCGTGTTGCGAATCACGCCGCGCTCGATGACTTCTCTGAGGGCGGCGGTAAACTCCCGCGTCTCCTCCGGGCTGATGAAGCGGGAAAGCGATTGCTCCAGCACTTCATCGGTGCGGAAGCCGAGCAATTCGTAAACGGCGTCGTTGGCCGAGAGAATCTTGCCTTCCAGGTCGGAGACAAACACCGGGTCGGGCGCGTTCTTAATCAGGCTGTCGGCGTAGGCGCGGGCCTTGTCCAGTTCGCGCATGTCGCGCAGGATGCCGATAGCGCCGATGACCTTGCCGTCGGCGTCGCGCAGGGCCGAGGCGTTGAGGCTGGTGGGAATGACCTCACCGGAAGCGCTGCGCGGGTTCAAGCGGGCATTGCGGGTCGCGCCGCGCTCGATGACTTCTCGGAGGGCGGCGGTAAACTCGCGCGTCTCCTCCGGGCTGATGAAGCGAGAAAGGGATTGCTCCAGCACTTCGTCGGTGCGGAAGCCGAGCAACTCGTAAACGGCGTCGTTGGCCGAGAGAATCTTGCCTTCCAGGTCGGAGACAAACACCGGGTCGGGCGCGTTTTTGATGATGATATCAGCATCCAGTGCGCCGCGTGTGCGACCGCTCTGCATATGTTCCTGTGGGGATGCTGTCGAAATTGTTCCTGCATGATCGGCCATGTAAACCTCCAACCAGATGGTAGAATTACCTGAAATAGGACAGAAGAGCAAACTCATTAGTTAAAAGTATAACAAAGCACTCTTTGAAAGTGCAAGGGTAGAGCGCAAAGAGAGGCCCAGAAGTAATTGTTTATGGATGTGCTTATAGAAAATAGAGAGAGGTGCAATAGATGGCAGAAAAGGGGAAAAGGGGTTGCAAAATTGACATGCGCCCTGGCAACTGCTATGCTAATGAGCAGAGAAACTATCTGGCAGCAATGTCCAGAAAACGCGAGTAAGAGACCCGGCTCGTATAGAGACGTTACGAGCAGAAGGAGCATGGTATGGCAACACCGGCAGGCTCGACGGATGATGGCAATAGCTATTTTATTGATACGGAGAGCGCGGCTGAAATGGCGCGCCTGCTGAATCAGGATCGGATTATCACGAAGGCGATGGGCGGTCTACTCGCGGAACAGCCGCCTGAAAAGATCGCCGCGTTTGCCCGGGTGCTGGATGTCGGCTGCGGCCCCGGCGGCTGGGTGCAGGAGATGGCATTTGCCTATCCAGACAAAGAGATAGTGGGCATCGATATCAGCCAGCAGATGATTGGTTACGCGCGGGCGCAGGCGAAAGTGCAGGGGCTGGAGAACGCGCGCTTTCTCGTCATGGACGCCACACAGCCGCTGGATTTCCCCGACGGCTCCTTCGATCTGGTCAATGCGCGCACGCTGGCGTTCCTGCCCCCGCGCGTCTGGCCAGCGTTGATGCGAGAGTATTTTCGTGTTCTGCGGCCCGGCGGCGTCATCCGGCTGACCGAGAGCGAGTGGGGCTTCACCAACAGCCCGGCCTACGAACGCTTGAACGGCTGGTTCTGTCATGCCATGATGCTGGCCGGGCAAAGTTTCTCGCCTGATGGGCGTATCAGCGGCATTACCCCCATGCTGGGCGGCTTCCTGCGGGAGGTCGGCTGCGTGAACATTCGGCAGGTGGCTTCCGTCGTTGATTTCTCCTTTGGCGCAGATGCCCATGAAAGCGAATTTCACAATAAGCGCATCCTGTTCAAGCTCATCCAGCCCTTCCTGCATAAATGGGAAGGCATCTCTTTTGAAGAACTCGACCGCCTGCTTGAGCAGATGATGGTGGAGATGCGGCTCGAAAGCTTCCGCGCCATTCAGTTTATGCTGACCGCCTGTGGGGAGAAGCCCGCCGAGGGGCAACAGGCGTAGAAGCGCAGTGTTGGCAATCATGGCATACTGAGGGAAGCGAAGCGGCAGGATATGGTTGCCAGCTTTCATTTATTGCTTTTGCCAGCCGTATTTGAACAGGTGGGAAGGCTATGCGCAAACAACTCTGGCACAAAGGAACGCTGGTGATTCTGGCGGGGATACTGGTGGCCGCTGCCCTGGTGCTGGCAGGTGGCGCGCTGCTCTCCAACAACGCTCCTGTGGCTGTCTCCGATCCTGTGCAGTATGTCAACCCGTTTCTCGGCACGGCTCCCTCGGCGGCGGGTAACTATGCGGGAGCAAGCATAAACAGCGGTAATGTTTTCCCCGGCGCGGTCTATCCGCATGGAATGGTGCAATGGAGTCCAGATACCACCGATGCGCCGGGGGGCTATCGCTATCTCCAGCATACCATCTACGGCTTCAGCCTGACCCACTTTAGCGGTCGCGGCTGCAGCGCCTATCAGGATATTCCCTTCATGCCCACCCTCGGCCCGCTTTCCGTCTCGCCTGCGAATAGCCGCGCCTATGGCTCGTCGTATTCACATAGCCGCGAATCGGCTTCGCCCGGTTATTACAGCGTTCACCTCGACTCAACGAACATTCAGGTAGCCCTCACCGTCACGCCGCGCACCGGCTTTGGCCAGTTCACCTATCCGTCGTCAACTGCCGCCACCATGCTCATCAATACCGGCGGCAGCGCCACCGGAGATGCCAGCAATGGGACGGGGGTGCGCATCCTGGGCAGCAATCAGGTGGTTGGCTCCGCCACGAGCGGCAATTTCTGTGGCGGCGGGAACGCCTATACCGTCTACTTCGCCGCCATCTTCGATCACCCCTTTACCGGCTTCGGCACCTGGAATGGCGCGCTATTGCAGCCCGGCGCGCGCAGCAGCAGCGGCAGCCACTCCGGGGCCTACCTGACCTTTGATACCACACGCACGGCGATGGTGCAGGCGCGTGTCGCCATCTCATTCGTCAGTATTGCCAATGCCTGGCTCAATCTCGCCAGCGAGAATCCGGGCTGGAATTTCGACGCGGTACGTTCTCGCGCCAGCGCCGCCTGGGAGCAGCAGCTCAGCCGGATTACTATTGCGGGCGGCACGCATGACGAACAGGTCAGCTTCTATACCGCCCTCTATCACGCGCTCATCCATCCCAACGTCTTCAGCGATGTCAACGGGCAATATATCGGCTTCGATAAGCGTATCCACATTGCGCAGGGCTACACGCAGTACGAGAACTTCCCCGGCTGGGATATGTACCGCTCTCTCATCGCCCTGCTGGCAATCCTGGAGCCGCGAGAGACCGGCGATATGTTGCAATCCCTGGTTGTGGATGCGCAGCAGGGCGGCGGGGGCCTGCCGCGCTGGGAAGTCGCCAACGATAATTCCGGCGGCATGGTCGGCGACTCCATCGATGTGGTGATCGCCACCGCCTACGCCTTCGGGGTCAGGAACTTTGATACGCAGGCTGCGCTGGCCGCGATGGTTGAAGGGGCGACCCGGCCTGGCACGCATTCCGGTAAACATGTTGTGCGCGAGGCGCTGGGCGAATATCTCGCTCATGGCTACGTCTCTACCGGCACGCCCGGCTCCGCCTCCATCACGCTCGAATACGCCGTTGACGACTTCGCCATCGCGCAATTTGCTCGCGCGCTCGGCCAGTCTGCCACGTACCATACCTTCTTGCGGCGCGCGCTCAACTGGCAAACGCTGTTCAATGCCGCCGGTGGCTATATTGAGCCGCGCAACCCCGACGGCACGTTTCTCGCCCCCTTCAGTCCAACGAGGGAAAGCGGCTTTGTGGAAGGGGACAGCGCGCAATATACCTGGATGGTTCAGTACGACCTGCCCGATCTTTTCCATGCAATGGGGGGCAACGCAACGGTGGTGAAACGACTGGACTACCACTTTCAGCAGTTAGATAACGGCCCCATCAGCCCCTATGCCTTCATGGGCAACGAGCCAGAGTTTGAGATTCCCTGGGAATACGATGCCGCAGGCGCGCCGTCACATACGCAGCAAGTGGTGCGCCGTATCCAGACGCAGCTCTTTCTGGATAGCCCCGCCGGTCTGCCCGGCAACGACGATGGAGGCGCGATGTCCTCCTGGTACATCTTTTCCGCCCTCGGCCTCTATCCCGAAATCCCCGGCGTCTCCGGTTTCTTTGTCGGCAGCCCGCTTTTCCCGCGGATCACCATTCATCTCGAAAACGGCGATGCCTTCCAGATCACCGCAGCCGGAACGCCAGCTGTCCTCGATGGCACTCCCTACGTGCAGGGCCTGACGCTCAACGGCGCGGCATATGATAATCCCTGGTTGCCATTTGCTACAATACAGACAAATATCGGCGTGCAGTTCCAGTTGAGCGGCCAGCCCAACCCAACCTGGGGCAACGCCATTCACGGTCTGCCCGCACTTCACTGACCTGACTTCTGTCATACAGAGCGAAGCATGACACGTCCGAGAGCAAACAGAATACGAGGTAGCTATGGCATCAACATCATCGCAGGCGGCGGCCAACCCTTTGCGCGTCGCCATCATCGGCTATGGTCTGGCCGGCGCCGTCTTTCACGCACCGCTTATCTCGGCGACGCCCGGCATGCGCGTTGCCGCCATTGTCACCAATAGCCAGCAGCGCGCCGCGCAGGCGCGGCGCAATTTCCCCGATGTCTCTATTCTTTCCTCAACCGAGGAGATCTGGCGCGAGCCGACCCGTTATGATCTGGTGGTGGTCGCCACACCCAACCGCGCGCACGTTCCGCTCGGCCTGGCCGCGCTCAGCGTCGGCCTGCCCGTTGTCATCGACAAACCCCTTGCCACCTCCGTCGCCGATGCCGGGAAGTTGATTGAAGAGAGCAAGCGCACGGGGAAGTTGCTCACCGTCTTCCAGAACCGGCGCTGGGATAACGATTTCCTCACCGCGCGCAAAGTGATCGAATCAGACCTGCTTGGCCCGCTCACGCGCTTCGAGTCGCGCTATGATCGTTATCGTGCGGAGCCGCGTCCGGGAGCGTGGCGCGAATATGCCGAACCCGAAGAGGGCGGCGGCCTGCTCTACGACCTCGGTAGCCACCTGATCGACCAGGCCTTACTGCTCTTCGGCAAGCCCGCGCGCGTCTACGCCGAGATGGATCATCGTCGCCCCGGCGCGCTCGTGGACGACGACACTTTTGTCGCGCTCCAGTTCCCCGGCGGCGTGCGCGCCCATCTCTGGATGAGCGTGGTTGCCCGCATCCCCGGCCCGCGCCTGCGCCTGCTCGGTCTGCGCGGCACCTATGAAAAATGGGGCCTTGACCCGCAGGAAGACGCCCTGCGCGCAGGCTCGCGCCCCGGCAGCGCGACGTGGGGCCTTGAGCCACGCGACCGTTGGGGCCATCTTTCCACCGACATCAACGGCCTCCACTTCGACGGCCCCATCGAGACTCTCCCCGGCTCCTACGAACAATTCTACACCCTGTTGCGCGACGCCCTCCTCTCCGGTGGCCCTCCACCCGTCAGACCGGAGGATGCGCTGGAAACGCTGCGGCTGATTGAGGCGGCGCGGGAGAGCGCAAGAACGAGCAGCGTGATGGAGTTATGAACTTGCCCTCATTGCCTGACCGTGTATACTGTAAGGCAAATATGCATAGTCGAGGCGGCCAGAATGGCCGCTCCCTGCAACATATGCGAAAAGCTCTGGAAAGGAATCAGGAAAACGTGTCTACAAAAGAACAGGATGTGATGGCGAACCCTGAGTTTACGCGCAGCGATGCACATATTCAGGCATTACTGGAACGCATGCAGGCAATTTCTGATCTCGGCGCGCTGGCGGCGCTGGCGGAGTGGGATCAGCAGACGGCTCTGCCGGAGGGCGCGGGCGAGGTGCGCGGCCACCAGCTGGCGACGATTCTGGGGGTGCTGCACGACCGCTGGACCGATGCGCAACTGGGCCACCTGCTGGACGAACTGGAGCAGGTGGTCGAGCAATCCTCATATACCGATGCCGACCGGGGGCTGGTGCGCGTGGCCCGGCGTGAGTATACACAGGCGACGAAATTGCCGCGCTCTCTGGTGGAAGAGATGGCGCGCGTGGCGGCAGGCAGCTTTGAGGCGTGGCGGCGCGCCCGCGAGCAGAACGATTTCGCCTCCTTTGCCCCCTGGCTCAGCCGCACCATCGCCTTGCAGCGCGAGGTCGCCGATCTCTATGGTTACAGCGAAACCCGCTACGATGCCCTGCTCGACATCTACGAGCCGGGTCTGACGACGAGCAAGGTTGATCGCCTCTTTGCGCCCGTGCGTGAGATCAGCAAGACGCTGCTCCAGCGCATCCAGCGCAGCGGGAACGACATTGATGCTCAGGTGCTGCTCGGCAACTTCCCGGCGGAGCCGCAGATGGCGCTCTCCGCGAAAATCCTGCGCGCCATCGGCTACGATTTCACCTATGGCGGCCTGGCCCGCTCGCCGCACCCCTTCACGACCAGCTTTGGCGCGCCCTTCGATGTGCGCCTGACTGTCAATCCTGATGCTCGTTTCATCCAGGCTGCCCTGATGGCGGCCATCCATGAGGGCGGCCATGGCCTCTATGAACAGGGCAGCGCGCCGACACTGGTACGCACTCCGCTGGCCGGTGGGGCCTCGATGGGCGCGCACGAATCGCAATCGCGGCTGTGGGAGAACGCCATCGGTCGCTCGCTGCCCTTCTGGCGCGGCCAGTATGCGGCTGTTCAGGAAGCGTTCCCGCTGCACTTCAGGGATGTCGACGTGGCAGCGTTTGCCCGCGCTCTCAACAAAGTCGAACCCAGCCTGATCCGCATCGAGGCCGACGAAGTGACCTACAACCTGCATATCATCATACGCTACGAACTGGAGCGCGAGATGGTCAACGGCAATGTGGCGGTCGAGTCGCTGCCGGGTATGTGGAACGCGAAGTATGCCGAGTATCTGGGCGTCGAACCGCCGACCGATTCCGAGGGCATCCTGCAGGATGTTCACTGGACGAACGGTTTTGGCTACTTCCCCACCTACACGCTGGGCAACCTCTATGCCGCGCAGATCTATGCCACCCTGCGCAAGGTCTTCCCGGACTTCGATGAACGCCTGGCGACCGGCGATACGCTCTTTATCCTCAACTGGCTGCGCGAAAAGATGTATGTCTATGGCTCGATCTACCTGCCTGAAGACCTCATCCAGCGCGTAACCGGCGAAGCGCCCAATCCACAATACTTTGTGCGCTACCTCACCACCAAATTCGAGAACCTCTACTCCCTGCTGCCTGAGTGATGAACCGGCAGGCATAACGGATACTGGCGAGCATGGGCGCCCCTGCCTATGCTCGCCAGCCCTTCCCTTTGCATTCTTTCTATCTCTCATTAAACTCTGCCAGTAGATATTGCATACAGAGGACCTGTCTCGTTGATATAATCAAATACAGGAAACGCAACTTTTTCTGGCGGAGATTGATTTGTTTTTATGACGACTGGTATCTGAAAATATGTCAGAAGTATCATGTATGGCGACCAGGTTGCTGCTTCAATGGTTTTCAGGTGAAGAGCGTGGCATAAGGAGTAAAGTACCATGCAGAATCCTAATGTGCTGGCGATTGCGCGGGATCGGATGAGAAGTGCAATACGGCAATATCGCCAGTATGGCAAAGGCGTGATGGAGATGATGAAGGAGAAAAGCCTGCATCACCATATGCTTGCCGAGTTGCTCTACGAGTTTGCTTATCAAGATGGCAATGAGGACCCTGCCAGAGTCATCTTTCTGTATACACAGGGGCAGGAATCGATGCCGGTTCCCCTGTACTGTTTAACGCCACCGCTAAAGGTCTCGCACCCGGTCTATAACGAAAGGCCGTTGCGCGTGGGCCTGTTGAGCATGCGCCATCTCTCCCTCGATCATATTGTGGATGTGAACTGGCTGGTCAACCGCGAACTGCCGCAGGACGAAGTGTACCTGCGAAAGGATAAGCATTGCTACGAATTGACGCAGCAGCAATTGCGACTTCTCGCCGTGAAAAAGCAGGTGCGGCGCATTCACCTGTATCAGACGGGCTATCATGCCGCCGTTATCGGCTTTTATCGCGCCCTCATCGAATACCTGCGCGATGTGCGAGCAGGCAAGCTTCCTGAGCTTGAGGTGACGCCGTACTACTTTGACTCTAACCGCAGGTGCTACTGGGAGGGTCAGACATGGCGCTAGCGTTCACGAGCGATCTCTCGCAGCCGCTGCTCGAACTGGCCGATCGCTTCTCCTGTACGATAGAGATGACGACCTACCTGACCATGTTGCTGGTGGGCGGCCCGAAACGCTTCTTCCTCTGGTATTGCAATCACTCCTGGCAGGTCACGGGCGATGAGACGATCCCATCAAAGTTCCGCTCCTCGTTCTCGCTGTGCAATGATGATCTGGAACTGGCCCTGCTGCTGGCCCGTGTCTGGTTCCAGTCCGGCTCGACCGATCAGGATCGTGAGCGTTGGGCGCGTAACTGGCAGATCAATGCTAAAGAACTCATCAACTCTGTTGAGCGCCAGCGCGACCAGATGCTCAAAGACCTCTTTTTCAAGAAGAGTGACGACGAATACGTGCGCCCGGTCGATTTGCGCCTGATGCCGAAGGTGCGCCTGCTGATAGCGCATCACCTGGTCTCCCTTGAGCGCCAGGGCGCGGCTCAGGGAAGCGACCAGACGCTCAAGGGAGGCATTTGCAGCGCAACAGAGCGGCAGGCGGTTCCTATCCACCAGGATTCGGTCTGTCACGGGCGCACGAAGCAAACCTTCCTCTACTTTTTTGCCGACTCGCTGGCCGATCAGTCGCAGGGGCGTGGGACGCGGCAGGCGTTGCAGGTTATCGATATTCCGTCGGCCTGGCTCAACTGGCTGCGGCAGGAGGAACGTGACTGCTACGATCTTGCGGCCTTTATCGCCAGGGAGACGCGCTACGAAGACAGGATCGAAGTGCGTGTCGACGTGGAACGCAAAGGGACCTTTCTGGATCAGGACCTGGCCTCGCTCTTCAAGCCGTTTGCTGCCCTTGACCGGCAAAACAGGCGGCGCGAGGAAGTGAGGCTTGCCCCCTACTACGGGCCGGAGGGCATCTGCGGCATCGATGCGCCTGCCGACGATACCTTTCACTATGAAGTAGGCCAGATATACGAAGGGGTTGTCGATCGCATCTTTCCGCCCCCGCTCAACTACGCGCTTATCCATTTCGAGGGCGGCCTGCACGGGGATTTGCATCTGGCCGACATCTGGGGATGGCAGAGGATGAAGGAAAAGGATATACTTCAGGAGGAGAGCGTGCGCGAAGGCAAGACGATTCGCGTGCGTATCAAGCAGCTCGACAGGAAAAAGAAGCATGCCGATCTGAGCGCGCGCCTGCCCGAAACTAACCCCCTGCGCCGCTTCAGGCGCGGCGGCTACTATCCGGCCATAGTTGTGCGGGTCGGGCCGAAGTATATCCTGCTGGATATTCACCCGAAGGTGCCGTATGTCAGGCCCAGAGTCTACGACTTTCGCGTAGAGAACATGCACCGGTACTTCAAAGTTGGCGACCGCGTCGTCGCGCATGTCATCGAGGTCGATCCTGATAGAGAATATATCGAGGTCGGCGTGGGGGCAGAGGATTAGCTCAGAAGCCCCGGTGGATGGGCTGCATGCGGTGTCTGGAACGTGAGGAGCGACTGCCGTTCCAGCACGGCATGGTAGATATCGATGTGGCGCTGGATGATGGATTGCCAGCTAAAATCCAGCGCGAACGTGCGTGCCAGCGCGCCGAGGTGCGGCCATGCTTCTGGTTCGTTCAGCAGCGTTTCCAGCGCGCGAGCCAGGCCAGCGCTATCGCGAGGGGGTACCAGGCGAACGGCGGGGGTGTGTGCGAGCAACGGTTCGGGCGGGTCGTGATGCGTTGCCACGACTGGCAGGCCGTGTTCGAGCAGGGTCAGCAGCGAGCCGCTTTTGAGCGAGACGCCGTGATTGAAGGGCAGAACGCCGATGTTGCTTGCGCAGAGCCAGTGCGAAACTTCCTCATCGGGCAGGTAGCCGGTAATGTGAACGGCCTCGCACAACCCCGCTTCTGTGATCAGCGTCTCTACCTGGGTGCGATAGTGCTGCGCGCGTTCACCGCGCAGAGCCAGACTTTCAACGCCGCCCAGGAGCAGCAGGCGTGCTCGCGGGTAGCGTTGCCGCAATGCTTGAAAAGCAGCCAGCAGCGTCTCCAGTCCTTTCACAGGGTGCAGGAAGCCGAAGAAGGCCAGCACCACGGCGTCTTCGGGCCAGCCGAGGCGTCGGCACAACATGCGCCGCGCTGCTGAATATTCGAGCGGCGCGGCCTCGATATTCGCTGTGATAGGAATGGTGAAGAGGCGTTTGCGCGCTCGTGGCAGGCGCTGCGCGATGGTATGGTGGCGGCGACATCGGGGTTGGCGGCGATGATGGCGTTGCTCAGCGTGAGCAGGAAGCCATCTTCCTCGTCCCACCACTCGTGTCGCTGCCCCCAGATTTTGAGCATTTTCAGCAGGTGCGGCGGGATGCCGGGCGACTCCCACCAGCCATATTCGTGGACGGTCGTCACAATTGGCTGCCGGTAGCCTGTCAGGCGCAGGAGTAGCGGCAGCAGGAAGAGGGCGCGCTTGAAATCATAGCTGCCTGCCGCATGCTGGATATGCAGGATATCCGTCTCGGTCGTGTGGAGCGCGCGCACGAGGGCGGGCAGGTCTCGCATCCTGAAACCGTCGGTGACGCCTCTTATCTCATCGCTCTTCCCCCTTGCAGCGCGTCGCGTCGTCAGCACCAGAGAGATGATGCCCTGCTCCCCCAGCAGTTTGCGCAGGCGCATTGTGTAGTGAACAACTCCGCAGAGTTCCGGTTGATACGTACCGGCAATAAAGGCAATCCTCACAATCATCCACCTTCCCAGAAATTATGTCGTTGCGTGGCTAGAGAGCCAACTTCATGTAATGAACTTGCTGTACGTTACTGGCTATGAATGGCTCCGCGGCGGTCAGTACCTGCTCTACAGAGATGTCTTCGAGGCAGGTTTGCCAGAGGCCGAGCGGACAGCGGTGGCTATACCAGCAGGGTTGCAGTGTGAAATCTGAGATGATGCGTTGAGGGCAAGACGGGTAGCCTTGCAGATTCACATGTGGCGCGGGCTGGCCATAGCGGTGGTGCCACGAGGGACCAAAAAGCGTGATGGTTGGCACGCCCATGCAGGCGGCAAGGTGAGACGGCCCGGTATCGGCGCCGATGTACAGGTCGGCGTAGTTGATGACTGCTGCCAGTTCGCGCAGCCCCATGCGCTCCAGCGCCCTCGCCTCGCCGCCGATGGACGCAGCGACGGCTGAAGCTTCGTCCTCTGCCGTCTTTCCAGTCCCGGAAAGCACCATCACCTGCGCCCCGTACTGATCTTGCAGCGCCCGGCCAGCCCCGGTGAAGCGTTCGAGTGGCCAGCGTTTGATCGGCATGCCTGCATCGACAAAGAGCAGAACCAGCGGGTTGTGAAATGTTCCCAGGCGTTGCAAAGCCTTGTTGTACTCGTCCAGCGTCAGGTGCAACTCTGGTGCAGCAATATCAAGAGGAGAGATCAAGCCCTCTTCCAGCAGAATGTACAGGAAGCGGTCCCCCACGCGCATATCTGACGGCGGCTTGCGCCAGAGATTGGTGACGGTGCGCGGCGCGCCGCTTTGGCGAATGAGCGTATCGATGCCATCAAAATTGCTATCGGAGACGATCAGGTCGAATGACTCGTGCGCGAGCAGGGCGGCTACTGACTCGCGTACCAGTTGTTTGCACGCGGGGGTATTCCTTCGCGCGTAGGCGACACGGCTCACCAGCGGGTCATGAGTGAGCAACTCGCCGCCAGGAGCGTGTGTCAGGACGGTGAGTTCAGCTTCGGGGTAGGCGCGGCCCAGCGCCTGGATGGCCGACAGAGCAATCAGCAGGTCGCCATGCCCTCCCAGCAACTCCACGAATAAAACCTTCTGCATGGGATTATCCTTCGATTCTTAGCGGTCTCTGTCTCTAAAGCAGAGCAGGCGCATCTTTGTCTTCTCCTTACTGGTTCGTTTTTTCCGACTTGAGAGTTTCACGAAGAGCATATGACACGTCCTGCGCCCGCTTTCTCTGCGCTAACTATGCCCGGAAAAATTTTACCGATACATGCTTTTCCGCTTCTTCTCTGTAAAAGCGGGTTGTGAAGCAAAAATGGAGAAGCGCAAGAGGCAGCCAGGTTTAGAATATGCTTAGACAAGCATTGCTGACTTGTATTATCTACGCACTTCTGGTTATTGTATAAATAGCAAAGATAGATGTGGCTTGCTGTTATAGAGAGCATAGATATGTATTGTTTGTGTACTGTTGAGCATAGATACTGTTCTGGTTTTGCTCCCGGTACACGGTTCAAGTTGTCAGGGATAGAAAGAAACGGAAAAGATGTTCGGTCAAGAGAAGCGTATTGTTGTGACAACTCCGGCGCCGTTGCCGGAGACAGCGTATTCGCCGTACCTGGAGTATCGGGATTGTATTGCGAGCGCCCTGGCCGACCGTCGAGCGATACTGGATGCCGCGCTCTTGCAGTTGATGGGGCGGGTTGATGGGTTGGCGGAGGCTGCGGCGCGGCTCGTTGAGACATTACAGACAGGACACAAGGTGTTGATCGCGGGAAACGGGGGGAGCGCAGCGGAGGCGCAGCACTTTGCCGCCGAGCTGGTTGGCCGCTTCAAGCGCGAGCGCGTTCCCTACGCCGTGCTTTCTCTGACCACCGACACCTCGATCCTGACCGCCGTTGCCAATGATTACGGCTATCATGATGTTTTTGCTCGACAGGTCTCTGCCCTGGGCCAGCCCGGTGATCTGTTTATCGCCTTCAGCACCAGCGGCGAATCTGAAAATCTTGTACGCGCGCTGGCTGCCGGGCGGCGGTGTTTGCTGACGACGGTAGCGATCACGGGCGACCGACCGAACCGCATGGCGCGTCTGGCCGACGTGGCGGTGCGCGTGCCGGCGGTGGCAAGCGATATTGTGCAGGAATTACACCTCGCCGTTTTACATATTCTCTGCGACCTTGCCGAGAGCAAGCTGGCGGATTGCTCCCGGCTGGCATGGGAAGGGGATGGGGAGCAATGAAGCGGCGCGCCGTCTTTCTCGACAGAGATGGCACGCTGGTCTACCCGCGCCACTATCCATCTCACCCGGAGGAACTCTGCCTCTATGAACATATCGGGCCTGGGCTGAGAAGGCTGCAAAAGGCAGGTTTCCGGCTGGTTGTTATCACGAACCAGGCGGGGATTGCGCGTGGCTACTTTACGGAAGTTGACCTGCGCCTCATGCACGAGTATCTCTCCTCAGAACTGGCGCGGCTGGGCGTGCGGCTCGATGGCATCTATTACTGCCCGCACCACCCGGATGGCGTAGTGCCAGAGCTGGCCTTTCGCTGCCGGTGCCGCAAGCCCGCGCCCGGCATGTTGCTTGCCGCTGCAGCCGATCTGGATATCGACCTTGCCCGTTCCTGGCTGGTGGGTGACATCCTCGATGACGTTGAGGCCGGAAAACGCGCGGGATGTCGCAGCATTCTGGTCGACCTGGGTACGGAGGCGCGCCCCACGCGCCGCCTGCGCCGTCCCGATTTCGTAGCCCGCGACACGGCACACGCCCTGCGCATCATCGGCACGGTTGAGCATCTCGGACTGGCCGCCGATCTGACCTATCGCCCGCCCGCGTGGGGGGCTGTGCAGGCGCGTGACGTTTCCGCTCTGGCCCTTTTCGGTGGAAGAAGGGATGGAGGAAGTATATGACGACCGCCGTTGATCTGGTGCGGCGCTTTCGCCGGTTGCGCGCGCTGGTGATCGGTGATGCCATGCTCGACACCTACCTGGAAGGCTCGGCGGCTCGCCTGTGCAGCGAGGGACCGGTGCCGGTGGTGCGCAAAACCTCGGAGCTGCACAACCCCGGCGGCGCAGCCAACACCGCCGCCAATCTGGCCGCGCTGGAGGCCGATGTCATCTTCTTGAGCATCATCGGGCGCGATTTCGCCGGTTCGCTGTTGCGCTTTGCCCTGCGCGAGCGAGGCGTGAGCGACGAGTGGCTGGTCGAGGATGAGCAGGCCAGCACGCTGCATAAGATGCGCATTCTGGCCGACGGGCAGTATGTTGTGCGTTTCGATGACGAGGAAAGCCACGCCTTCTCCCCCGAAAGTCACAGGCTGCTGCTGGCCCGTCTTGAAGCCGCCCTGCCTTCCTGCGATGTCGTGGTGATCTCCGATTACTGCTATGGCGTGCTGGCCGATGAACTGCTGTCGCGGCTCAAAGCCCTGCGCGCCGCTCATCCCTGCCCGCTGCTGGTCGACTCGAAAGACCTGTATCGTTTCCGCGAGGCGGGCGCGACGGTTATCACCCCCAATCATCTGGAAGCGCGCCTGCTCTGTCCGGGCCATCTCGTGAGCCGCCCGTCAGGCGTGAGGGCCAGCGAGGCGCGGCCAGACCTGGCGGAGATGGAGCATATCGGTCGGCAACTGCTCTCCCTCATCGATACCGAGTACGCAGCCATTACGATGGCCGGGGATGGGGTGCTGCTGGTTGGTCGTCGCCAGGGCGCGCTGCACCTGCCCGCGCACCCGGTGCAGCATCCCAACGATATCGGCGCGGGCGATTCGTTTGCCGCCGCGATGGCCCTCACCCTGGGGGCCGGGGCCTCTATCGAGGATGCCGCCCGGATCGGCATCGATGCGGCCAGCATCGCCATTGCCAGGCGCGGTACTGCCGTTGTGCATTATCAGGAGCTGCTCCAGCGCGTCAGCCTGCACGACCACGCCCTCAACTCGCGCGGCCAGTTTCCCGCTACCGAAATAGAATCGTTGCTGGCGCTCTCGCAACTGAACGATCGGCTTGAGCAGGAGCGTGCGGCTGGCAAGACCATCGTCTTTACCAACGGCGTCTTCGATATCCTGCATGCCGGTCACGTGCAGTTTCTCAAGGCGGCCAGACAACTGGGCGATGTGCTGGTCGTGGCCGTCAACAGCGATAGCAGCACGCGGAGGCTCAAGGGCAAGAATCGTCCGATCAACAGCGAGCGCGACCGGCTTGCCCTCGTCGCGGCCCTCGACCCGGTGGACTACGTGCTGCTCTTCGACGATGACACGCCCGGCGCGCTGATTCGCGCCCTGCGCCCGCATATCCACGTCAAGGGCGGCGACTATGCCGACGAGTCGCTGCCGGAGGAGGAGGCCGTCCGCGAGGTCGGCGGTCGCCTTGTCATCCTGCCCCTGGCCGGTAACTTCAGCACCAGCCGTATGATCGACCGTATCGTCGCGCTGGCCGGACGTAACGAGGAGGCTACTCCATCATGATTGACGCTCGCTGGTCTCGCGCTGGCCGCATTCTGGCTATCCGGCTCGACAACCTCGGTGATGTGCTGGTCACGACCCCGGCGCTGCACGCCATCAAGCAATCGCTGCCGCAGGCAACGCTGACCCTGCTCGCCAGCCCGGTGGGGGCGCAGGTGGCTCGCCTCAATCCCGACCTCGATGAGGTGATCGTTTATCAGGCCCCCTGGATGGACCCCTGGCAGAAATTGCCGCAGGACAGTCGGCGCGAGCAGCAGATGATCGAAACGCTGCGGGCGCGCCGCTTTGACGCGGCCATCATCTTCACTTCGTTTCGCCAGAGCGCGCTGCCTGCCGCCTACCTCTGCTACCTGGCGGACATTCCCCTGCGCGCCGCCGCCTCTATCGATGGTCCCGGCTCTCTGCTGACCACACGCCACAAACACCCTGAGCGTATGATGCACGAGGTGGAGCGCGGGCTTGACCTCACCGCCGCGCTGGGCTTTGACACGGAAGAACGCGACCTCGTTCTCAAGGTGCCCTCAGAGGCCAGGCGCGCCATCGCTGACCTGCTGGCGACGTACCGCGTCAGGGCCGGTCAGCCTCTGGTGGTTGTCCATCCCGGTTGCAGCATGCCTGCGCGCACCTATCCCTGGGAGATGTATGTTGATGTGTGCGATCTGCTGGTGCAGCGGCTGGGCGCGACGGTGTTTCTGACCGGCGCGGAGGATGAACGTGATCTGGTGGGGCGCATCGTCGATCGACTTGCCCCTGAACGTCGCTCTCTGGTGTTGCCGCTGGCCGGAATGCTGCCCTTCCCTGAGTTCTGCGCGCTCATCGAGGCCGCCGACCTGACAATTACCAACAACACGGGGCCGATGCACATTGCGGCAGCCGTCAAGACGCCGGTGGTGGCCCTCTTTGCCCTCACCAACCCGCCGGAACAGTGGGGTCCCTGGCGCGTGCCGCATCGTCAGCTCTACCATGATGTTGCCTGCCGCCTCTGCTACAGCCGCGTCTGCCCCTACGGCCACGAATGCCTGCGCCTCGTCACGCCGCAGATGGTAGTGGATGCCGCACGCGATTTGCTGCGCGAGGTGAATACGATTCCAGCAAGCAATCCGTGTTATATGGGGAAGCAAATGAAAAAGGAGAGTGGAAGATGAATGAGTGGCTTGCGGCGCGCAACATCCTGGCGGTGCGTATGGACAATATCGGGGATGTGCTGATGCTTGGCCCGGCCCTGCGCGCTATCAAGGAGAGCAACCCGACCGCGCGGCTGACGCTGCTGGCCAGCCCCGTCGGCGCGACAGCCGCGCCTCTGCTGCCCTGGATTGACGATGTGATTGCCTGGCGTCCCATCTGGCAGGACGTGGGCGGGCGCATGCCCTTTGACCCGGCGCGCGAGCAAGCACTGATCTCCCTGCTGGCCGAGCGCGCCTTTGACGCCGCCATCATCTTCACTTCGTTTAGCCAGACGCCGCACGCGCCCGGCTATGTCTGTTATCTGGCGGGCATTCCTCTGCGCGCGGGGGAATCGAAAGAATTTGGCGGTAGCACGCTGACAACAGAACTGCGCGGGACGCCGGAGGAGGCGCACCAGGTGGAACGTAACCTGCGCCTGGTCGAAAATCTCGGTTTTCGCGCGCGCGACCGCCGCCTGACCGTCGCCATCCCCGCTGCGGCCCGCAAACGAGCGTCGGAACTGCTGCGCCAGGCAGGCATAGACGAGCAGGAGCCGTTTATCCTGCTTCATCCCGGCGCGAGCGCGCAGGCCCGGCGCTATCCTGCGCGCCATTTCGGCACCGTTGCCCGCATGCTCGCACGGCGCGGCTGGCAGGTCCTCATTAGCGGCGTCGAGCGCGAGGCCGCGCTGGTGGAGGAAGTGCTGCAACGGCTCCCTGAGGACAGCAGGCATGCTCTTGTCGGTCAGACTACGCTGGCCGAGTACGCCGCCATCGTGGAACGCGCTGCCCTGGCAATCTGCAACAATACGCTGCTCATGCATCTCGCCGATGCCGTGAGAACGCCCGAAGTGGTTCTTTTCTCCGGTACTGACTACGAAGAACAATGGCAGCCGCGCACAACGCAGGCCCGGCTCCTGCGCCGCCCGACCTCATGCAGCCCCTGCTACCTCTTCGAATGTCCCATCGGCCTGCCCTGCCTCGACATCTCGCCTGAGGACGTGGTCGCGGCGGTCGAGACAATGCTGGCCGGCCTGAATGTGGAGCAGAGGGAGGCAAGCTATGATTGACCGCGAACGCGCCTTCGCGCTGCGCAAGCTGGCGCCGCAAGCCGAGCTGGTGCAGGTGGAACCCTGGCAGCGACCCTCATTCCCGGTGCGCCGCATCGCCGTTTTTCGCGCGCTCTATCTGGGCGATCTCTTGCTGGCCGTCCCGGCGCTACGCGCGCTGCGGGCCGGTTTCCCCGAGGCCGAGATCACGTTGATCGGCTTGCCCTGGGCGGCGTCGTTTGCGCAGCGTTTCCGGCACTATATTGATCGCTTCGTGGAGTTTGTCGGCTATCCCGGCATTCAGGAAGTGGTCTTTGTGCCGGAGCAGACGCTACGTTTCCTGACGGAGCAGCGCGCCTATGGCTATGATCTGGTGATCCAGATGCACGGCAGCGGCAGAACCAGCGATGCGCTGGCGATTGCGCTGGGCGGGCGTGTGACCGTTGGCTACTACGAGGGCAGGCAACCGGCAGGACTGACCCTCGGCCTGCCGTACCCGGATGGCTGGCCGGAGGTGTTCCGCAATCTGGGGCTGGTCTATCTGCTCGGCTGTCCCAACGGCTATCCCGCGCTGGAATTTCCTCTGTCTGCGGAAGACCGGCATGAGGTCGCCACGTTACTGCGCGGCCTGCCGCGTGCGGCTCGCCCGTGGATCGGGCTGCATAGCGGTGCGCGCGCTCCTGCCCGGCGCTGGCCAGCCGAATACTTCGCCACCGTCGCCGGTACACTCGCCCGGCGTTTCAACGCGCAAATTATCTTGACCGGTAGTAATGATGAGCTTATGACCGTGCGGGAGGTGGAGAAACATATGACCACGCGGGCGATGAATGTGGTCGGCAAAACGTCGCTGGGCGGGCTGGCCGCGCTCATCAGCAAGCTTGACCTCTTCATCACCAACGATACCGGCCCTGCCCATATCGCGAATGCCGTCGATACGCCCAGCATTACGCTGTTTGGCCCCGTTGACCCTGTGCGCTGGGCCGCGCGTGACCGCGCGCGCCATCCCATCCTGCGGCAACCGGTCAGTTGCAGTCCCTGTGCGTACCGCGAATGCCCCATTGACCATCGCTGCCTGCGCTGGATCACCCCTGATCGGGTCATTGCGCAGGCCGAGGCCCTGCTCCTGAAAGGAACTGTCACGTGCGACGCTTAAATATTCTGATCTGGCATATTCATGGTAGCTACCTGAACGCGCTGGCGCGCATTGAACACAACTGGTTTCTGCCCACGAAACCCGGCAAGCCGGAGGGCTATGGCGGGCGCGGCCCCACCTTCGACCTGCCCGACTACGTGCGCGAGATCCCTGCCGGGGAGGTGCGCGACCTGCAACTTGACCTGATCATCTATCAAACGCCGAAAAACTACTTTGAAGATCAATACGAGATTCTCAGCCCGCAGCAGCGCCGCCTGCCGAAAATCTACCTGGAACACAACACGCCGAAGCCGAACGCGGTGGATACGCGCCATCCCGTCGCCGAGGCCCATGATGCCGACCTGCTGCTGGTGCATGTGACTCATTACAATCGTCTGATGTGGGATAACGGCGATACGCCCACCGCCGTCATCGAACACAGCGTCGCCATTGACCCGGAGGCTCGCTACACGGGACGACTTGAGCGCGGCATCACCGTCATTAATGGCATGCAGAAACGCCCGCGCATCGCCGGTTATGATCTCTTCTTGCAGGCGCGGCAGGCAGTGCCGCTGGAGGCAGTCGGCATGCAGACAGAGGAGTTTGGCGGCCTGGGCGATGTTCCCTATCGCGACCTGCACCGCCTGGTCGCCGAGTATCGCTTCCTGTTCAGCCCCATCCGCTATACCAGCCTGCCGCTGGCGGTAATCGAGGGCATGACGCTGGGTATGCCGGTCGTTGCGCTTGCTACAACTGAATTGCCCACTGTCATCGAGAACGGCGTCACCGGCTACATCTCCTGCAACCTCGATGAGCTGATCGTTGCCATGCGCGAACTGCTGGCCGACCCGCAAAAAGCGCGTCGCATAGGAACCCGCGCGCGCGCCGTTGCTCGTGAGCGTTTCAGCCTGCAACGCTTCGCCCGCGACTGGAACGCCGCCTTCAGCCTTGTCACTGGCAAGCAGGCGGTCGGGATATGACCATAAATACACAACATGTATGAGCGTGATGGAACATGCTCATACGCCGATGTGGCTCGTGCAATGCCGGGCCGCGTATAGTAGGGCCACTCCTTGCGGGTGGCCTGGGGAGGGTGGGTGGCCT
>CADDYT010000017.1 GCA_902810755.1 Chloroflexota bacterium | reverse complement strand
TGGCCTGCCTGGCCTGCGGCGGTCTTAAGTTAACGCCTCTGGGGCCATCCCTTGTGGGTGGCCTGGGGTGGCCTGAAGTTAACGCTTCTGGGGATGGCCCTACTAGAGACGATGGGTTCGTGCGCTTTGTGGAGCCGCCGTATATAGTAGGGCCATCCCTTGTGGGTGGCCTGCTGGGTGGTATATCCACGGAATCATTCTCCCAGCATGGGGATCTTGACCCCAAGCTCTCTGGCGCACTCTATGGCTTCTTCATAGCCCGCGTCGACGTGGCGCATGACTCCTGTGCCGGGGTCGTTGGTGAGGACGCGCGAGAGGCGTTCTGCCGCTTCCGGCGTGCCGTCGGCGACGATGACCTGCCCGGCATGCAGGGAGTAGCCGATGCCGACGCCGCCGCCGTGATGGACGGAGACCCAGGAAGCCCCGGAGGCCGTATTCAGCAGCGCGTTGAGGATGGGCCAGTCGGCGATGGCATCGCTGCCATCTTTCATGGCTTCCGTCTCGCGGTAGGGTGAGGCTACGGAGCCGCTGTCCAGGTGGTCGCGGCCAATCACAATCGGCGCTTTGACGATACCTTTTGCTACCAGTTCGTTGAAGGCCAGCCCCGCCCTGTCGCGTTGCCCGTAGCCGAGCCAGCAGATGCGAGCCGGGAGGCCCTGAAAATGGATTTTTTCGCGCGCCAGCGTAATCCAGCGGCGCAGGGCCGTATCTTCCGGGAAGAGTTCAAGGATGGCCTCGTCGGTGCGGTAGATATCTTCGGGGTCGCCGGAGAGCGCGACCCAGCGGAACGGGCCTTTGCCCCGGCAGAACAGGGGGCGGATATAGGCCGGGACGAAGCCGGGGAAATCCATGGCGTGTGTCTCGCCCGCCGCCAGCGCCTGCCCACGCAGGTTGTTGCCGTAGTCGAAGACAACCGCGCCGCGCCGCTGCATCTCCAGCATTGCTCGCACCTGCGCGACCATCGACTCCTGCGACCGCCGGATATATTCCTGCGGGTCGTGCTGGCGCAGCTTCGCCGCCTGCTCTAAAGTAAGCCCGGCGGGAATATAGCCGTTGAGCGCGTCGTGGGCGGAGGTCTGATCGGTCACCAGATCGGGCGTGATGCCGCGCTGTACCAGTTCGGGATAGATCTCGGCGGCGTTGCCCACCAGCCCGATGGAGAGCGGCTGGCCCAGATTGCAGGCTTCGCGTACCTGGTTCAGCGCCTCGTCCAGCGTGCTGGCCATCTCATCGCAATAGCCCGTCTCCAGCCGCCGCTGGATGTGCTGCTGGTCAACCTCAACGGCCAGGCAGACGCCCTCGTTCATGGTGATCGCGAGTGGCTGAGCGCCGCCCATGCCTCCGAGGCCACCGGTCAGCACGAATTTGCCTTTCAGCGTGCCGCCGAAGTGCTTGCGCGCTGCCTCGGCAAACGTCTCATATGTTCCCTGCACGATGCCCTGCGAACCAATATAAATCCACGATCCGGCGGTCATCTGCCCGTACATCGTCAGGCCCAGGGCTTCCAGACGACGAAACTCGTCCCAGTTACCCCAGTGCGGCACCAGGTTGGCGTTGGCGATCAGGACGCGCGGCGCGTTGGGGAAGGTGCGGAAAATGCCCACCGGCTTGCCCGATTGCACCAGCAGGGTCTCATCGTTCTCCAACGTTTGCAGCGAACGAACAATGGCCTCGAATGCCGCCCACGAGCGCGCCGCTCGTCCCGAACCGCCATAGACCACCAAATCATCGGGCCGCTCGGCCACCTCCGGGTCAAGATTGTTCATTAACATGCGCATGGCCGCTTCCTGCTGCCATCCCTTGCATGTCAGTGTCGTTCCGCGTGGTGCGCGCACTGTGCGTGGGCCGGGCGCGCCCCCGCTCTTCGCGGCTCTCTCCGGCCCCGTCGCCTGGGAAGCCTGCTCATTCTGCGGCATACTTCTCTCGTCCTTTCCATTCCATACAGGGGATCAACATCGCTCTCTGCCTTGAGTATATCCCATTTCCCCACGCGGGAAAAGGTGGCGTTTGCATGATACTTCCTGCCTGCCTTTTGCGTTTAGATAGTATATCAAGAACGTGCATTGCACCGGCAAACTTTTGCGCTCACGCAAAAGTTTGCCGGTGCAATATGTCTTCAAGAAGGAAGTACGTATGGAATTATCAGCAGTGGTGCGGGGCGTGGAGGCGTATACGCGGCGCCGTTTACCGGAATATATTGAAGAGTTACGCAAACTCTGTGGCATCGATTCGTATAGTTTCTACAAGCCTGGCCTGGATGAGGTTGCGTTCTACCTCGCAGGGCGCATGGGCGAATCGGGTATGGATGTCACACTCTATGAGCATGAGGAATGGGGCAATGATTTGCTGGGCGTTATGCATGGGGAGGGCAACGGCAAAGTGCTGCTGCTTGGCCACATCGATACCGTCTACCCGCCCGGCATCGCGGCGGAACGGCCCCTGCGCGTCGAGGATGATATCATTTATGGCCCCGGCGTCTGTGATATGAAAGGCTGCGTGCTGGCCGCCCTCTACGCCGTCGAGGCCCTGCATGCCGTTGGCTGCCGCCCGTTTGAGGAACTCCGCTTCCTGTGCGTCTCCGACGAGGAGGTCAACGATCATCGCCATAGCCAGCGGATCATTCTGGATGCCTGTGAGGGCTGCGATGCTGTGCTGGTACTGGAAGCGGCTCGCGCTAACGGCGATATCGTCAGCGCGCGCAAGGGCAACGCCTGGTATACGCTGACGGCGCAGGGGCGTTCCGCGCATGCAGGCGTGGAGCCGGAGAAGGGACGCAACGCCATTCTGGAAATCGCGCATCAGGCTCTGCAATTTTCGCGCCTCAACGGCTGGCGCGAGGGCATCACTATCAATGCCGGCGTCATCAGCGGCGGCACGCTTCCCAATGTCGTTCCCGATTTCGCGCAGGTGCGCTTCGACGTGCGCTTCCTGCGTTCAGAAGACCTCATCGCCACCGAGGCGCGCTGGCGTGAAATGATGCAGCAGCACCTGGTGCCGGGCGTTGAATTAACCTTGCAGGCCGAAGCCGACCGGAAAGAGCCAATGGTTCCCACGCCTGCCAGCCTGCAACTGGCGGCGCGCGCGCAGGAAATTGCCCACGACCTCGGCTTCTCCCTGCGCCACGTGCTGACCGGCGGCGCCTCGGACGGCAGCTACCCCTCAGCACTGGGCATTCCCGCCCTCGACGGCCTCGGCCCCATCGGCGGCCTCGACCACAGCCCGCGAGAATACCTCGTGGCGAGCAGCGTCGCCCCGCGCACTGCCCTGCTGGCAGGCTTGATCGCCGTCGCCCAACAATAGACTCTGCTGGCTTGTTCCACTGGAGCCGGTGTGCTATAATCTATGCAGAAATCATTGTCCTGTATCAGGCTTAACAGGCACAGAAGGTAGAATTTCCCCTGCTTCCGGCGCGTAATGAGCATACAGAAACAGGCGCTGGCGAGCCAGGAAAGGACGTTTTCCATGATAGATCCCGATAGCGAACTTGGATTGCGTTACCAGACGGTTGTAGCCAATCCCGATTGGTACCAGACCAATATTCCCTGTCAGGTGGGATGTCCGGCCCATACCGACGTCTCCACCTATATCGGCTTGATTTCGCAGGCGCGTTTCGATGAAGCCTACCTGCTGAACCGCAAGGCGAACGTGGTGCCGGGCGTGCTTGGCCGCACCTGCGCCCGCCCCTGCGAGCCGGTCTGCCGCCGCAACAAGATCGACGGCAAGCCCATTGCTATCTGCTGGCTCAAACGTGCCGCCGCCGACCACCGCGAGTACCGGCATCACGCCGAGCGCCCGCCCATTACGAAAGATAAGAAGGTGGCCATCGTCGGGGCTGGTTCCGCCGGGCTGGCCTGCGCTCGCGACCTGCGCGAGATGGGCTATGCCGTCACCATCTACGAGAAAGACCCGACCGCCGGTGGCGTGATGGTCAACGGTATCCCCGTCTGGCGTTTGCCGCGCAGCGTGACCTACGAAGAGTGCAATGAGTACATGGAAGACCTCGGCGTGGAAGTCAAATACAACACCTACGTCGGGCGCGATATCCAGGTCTCTGACCTGCTCCAACAGTACGACGCCGTCTATCTCGCAGCCGGTTGCTATGTCTCCAACCCTCTGACCGGCCCCGATGGCAAAATCATCCCCGGCGCCAACCTCAAGGGCGTTGAAGACGGCATCAAGCTGCTGGCGAAGACGAACTATGGGCAGCCTGCCTACATCGGCAAGCGCGTGGCCGTACTGGGCAGCGGCTTCACCGCGATGGACTGCTGCCGCACCTCTGTCCGCTTCGGCGCGGATAAGGTCTACGTCATGTATCGCCGTTCTAAAGAAGAGCAGCCCGCCGACGAATACGAGGTCGATGAGGCCGAATTCGAGCATATCGAGTTCCAGTATCTCGTCACGCAGGTGGCTATTCTGACGAAGGACGGCGTGCATGCCAGCGGCGTGCGCTTCATTCGCAATAAGCTGGGCGATCCCGATGCCAGTGGCCGCCGCCGCCCGGTGCCGATTCCGGGAACCGAATTTGAGATCGAGGTCGATACTGTTATCCCCGCCTTCGGCCAGTATGGCGACTCGTCCTGGATCGACGCGGATAAGCTGGGCCTCGAAGTGAGCAAGCGCACCGGGCTTCCGCTGGTCGATATCGAGACCTGGATGACGAATGTCCCCGGCCTCTTCGCTGGCGGCGACTTCACCCAGGGGTCGCGCAACCTCATCTCGGCCATCGGCGATGGGCGCGATGCTGCCGGGGCGATCAACCGCTACCTCGGCGGCGTCGATAAACCTGCCGAACCACCCGAAGAGATCGAGTTGCCCGACTACCGGCGCGGTATGGTCGATGATTACGAGTCCATCCCCTTCCAGTTGATCCCGTCGTTGCCCTTGAACGAGCGTTACAGCAATACCCGCGAGACGGAGACAGGCTATACCCCTATCCAGGCCGTCGAGCAGGCGCGGCGGTGCCTGCAATGTCAGTTGAATATTATGATTGACCCCTCAATCTGTATTCTCTGTTCCGGCTGTGTCGACATCTGCCCCTACGACTGCATCAGTATGGAGGGCCTCTCGCGCGTTGTCAAGAACGAAACAATCCACCTGGCCTCGCAGACCTGGCAGGGCGGGGCCGATATGATTATCGACGAGGAGAAGTGTATCCGCTGCGGCCTCTGCATCGTGCGCTGCCCGACCGACGCCATCACGATGGTACAATTCGAGGTCGCCAGCCCCAACGACCGCTGGACCGTCTCGAAGATTCCGATGCTCAACGTGGGGTAATGCTCCGGTGTTCAACGCTGCATAATAATCCTGCAGGCGCCGGTTAATCGGCGCCTGGCAGGATTTCGTGTTCCCATGATTTCCTGAAGGAGGAGATAGGCAGATTATCATGCGAGAAGACCTGGTGCGACTCAGCCGCACCATTTCACATGCCCTGCGTCACAAACCGGAACAGTACGCGCTGACGCTGGATGATGAGGGCCGGGTTGCTGTGCGGGATTTGCTGGCGGCGCTGGCGGCACGGCGGCGCGAATGGCAGCAGCTCAGCGAAGACGACCTGCGCGCCATGATAGCGCAATCTGATAAGCAGCGTTTTGAACTGCGCGATGGATGGATCCGCGCCTTCTACGGACATTCCGTGCCGCAGAAAGTGGAGCGTGTCCCGGCAGTGCCACCGCCGATCCTGTTTCACGGCACCACGCCCCAGGCTGCCGCCGCCATTCGCGCCGGGGGCCTGCGCCCCATGAAGCGGCAGTACGTCCATCTCTCTGCCGATGAAGCAACGGCCATGCAGGTGGGCGGGCGGCGCACCGCTTCTCCCGTGCTGCTCACCATCGATGCTGAACGCGCCCATCAGCACGGCATTGCCTTCTATCGCGGCAACGACACAGTCTGGCTGGCCGACGCTATCCCCCCGGAATTTATTCACTGACCGTCTTTGTCGGTTGCCCCTGAATCCTGTGACGCATAAAGTCCAGCACCACGCGGTCGATACGGGCATCCTCGAACCAGCGTTCTTCCAGGTTTTCGCGGCCAATAAAGGCGCGGAAGGCGTCGCGGGTCACGGCGTCATACGCGCCGTTGATGCTGCCCTGATAGTCGCCGCTGGTCGTCAGCAATTGCTGCAACTCGCGAGCAATGCTCTCATCAATCGGGAGGATATTTGCCGGGTCGGGTGGGAACAGATAGAGTTTATGCAGTTGCAGGATGCGCTGCAATTCCTGGATCGGCTGCGGACTGTCATCCACGCGCAGGTCGATGAAGCGGTCGTTGAAGCCGCCATAGCCGCCCCTTTCACGAACCACAAGCAACGCTGCCGATTGTTGGCCCCGGCTATCGCCACCTGCTGCCTGCCCGGCGGCCAGAGCGGCCATCAGGCGGTCACAGAGCGCCCCTGGCGTCTGCTCAAAGGTGCGCGCCATCGCCTGCACCGTCTCCGCTCCCACCAGAATGTTGCCCTGACAGGCGTAATCCTCACCAACTACGCCCCCGGCCCAGGGATAGCAGTCGCTGCCGGTATAGCTCGCCGGTTTCCCCTGCGCCGGGACAATGCCCACCTGGCGACTGGCCCGTCCCTCGTCCTCACTCAGCAGTTGGGCCAGCGTCTCTTCCGCCGACAGCCCGCTCGCCAGTAGCTCCAGCCCGCGCGGCCCGTAGCTGGTATTGGCCCACGACTGCGTGGCAATGGCCCCCACTCCAGCCCTGGCCCAGGGAACGACCGCGCCCACCGCCAGAAATTTCGACTGTACCGCAATCCCCAGCTCTCCCGTTCGCCTGTCTCGCGCTACAATGGAAAACGTCATACGCTTTGCCTCCGAAAAATACAGGTTGAAAAGTAATAAGGGTATTATAGCATGCCA
This sequence comes from Chloroflexota bacterium, assembly GCA_902810755.1. The sequence goes on along the minus strand of CADDYT010000017.1, from coordinate 53,290 downwards.
CCGGGGGGCATCATATGGACGGACCCGCTACAAATAAACGTCAACCCTGTTGTCTTATTCCTATGTCTTCTCTGCTTTCTTTGCTTTTCTCTTCTGCCGCTGCCTTACGCCGAAGCCTTGACTTTTTTCGTTTTTTCAAGCAAAATTGTAAAAAGCCTTCAATCTCTGGCTGCCAGGTGAGGCCAGAACATGAGAGATTCTTGTTGGAGCGAACGTATATCTTTCGTGATGAAGGTGAGTGCGCCACCGATCGGCTAATCCCTCTACCGCATCGTCTTCCGTTGGGCCGATGATGGAGACCGTAAACAGGTTGAAGCTGCACCCGGCGCTTCCGCTCCCTCAATGAAGAGGAAGCTCTATCTACCAGCGCCACACAGTGCAGCCGGGGGCAGAGGGATGAACCGGGGTCTGTAAGGAGCAACAATGGTACGACAGAACTGGTCGGATGAAGACCTTGCCAGACGGTTGCGTGAACGCGACCCGGAAGCCCTGGAAACCCTCATCGCACGATATTCCCGCGAACTCTTTTATTTTATCCGGTTAGTGTTGGATGGGGTCGGGGCCGCGCAGGACGCCGAGGAATGTGTGTATGATCTGTTTCTTGTTGCCTGGCAAGAGATCGATGCCTTCGACTCCGAACGAGGTACGCTGCGCACGTGGTTGACTATGCGCGCAAAGTATATCGCGTTGGATCGAAGACGCCATTTGCTGCGTCGGCAGCCACATCATGTGCAATCGGCAGACGAGAATCGTCAATGGACATCGTCTGATGGCAGTGGGGGGCGGAAAGCAGCCGGATGGGGCGGAAGTGAAAGCATGAGCCGTATCGCGCTTCCTCCGCATCCAGAAGCCAGCATGGAACACTTGCTGGAACAGAGTGAGAGACGCGAAGAACTGCGTCTCGCCTTGGCGAAGTTGCCTGAGCTTGACCGCTACCTGATTTACCAGCGATACTTTATGTACGCCAGTACCGAGGAATTGGCCGCTAAAACCGGCCTGACCCGCCACGCTGTGGATACGAGAATCTGGCGGGCGCGGAAAAGCTTGCGCGAAGCGCTCAAGGAGTATGTCCATGAGTATGAGCGAATCTGAGAGACAACAGGATGACGGGAGAGGTGTTGCTCCTCTTTCCCGCCATGGCCCAGGCCACGAACCGCCCGCTGACTTCAGCGAGGAAGATCTGGCCTTCGCGCGGGAACTGGAGTCCTTTTTCTCTGTCGACGAAGAGGAGATCCCCCCCTACTTCGTCCAGACGCTTTTAGAGGCGGAAGACCCGCGTTTTCACCCGCTTGAGCCGGGGTTTGAACAGAAGACCCGCGCGCGGGTGTTTCGTCAGCTCAACCTGCACTATCGTTTATTGCCCAGGCGGCCATCCCTTGTCGGTATTGTCAATGCCCTGCCCGCCAGAAGGGCGCTGGCGACGTTGACCGCCGCCATCCTGCTCTTGATGGCGTGTACCGTGCTGCTCACCGGCCAGTCCTTTGCCTCCGGCATGGATATCCTGTTGCATGGCGCCCATAGCGGGGTGATGCAGGTAGTCCGCTACCCGGCAGGCGTCCATGCTCCCGCACAGGCGGATGCGGCAGATCAGTCTCAACCCACGCAGATGACGCTGCTGCAGGCAGAGCATTTACTGCAATTTCCCATCTACTTACCCCTGGATATACCGAATAATTATAGTCTAAGTAGCCTCTATCTCTACCAGTCGGCAGATCAGACATGGGCCGATGGGCCTGTCCTGGAGTTGAACTACGACTACTCCGCCCCCGGCGTTATCCCCGCCGGTACCGGAAATATTGCTATACGCGAGTTCAAGCCCGATGGCAATGTCTTTCAGGTGGTCGAGCGCGGCGCCGCTTATCCCCTCAATGTTGACCGCATGGGCCAGGCGCGGGCCATCTATATCGACGGGCAGTGGGTCAGGCGCAATCGATTCTCCCACGTCTGGGTCTTCGGTGAGCGCAGCGAGCTGATTTACCAGCGCGACGGCATTGTCTTCTGGATTGTTGGCGACCAGCGCGACGGCATCACAAAAGATGTGTTGATGAATATTGCTACTTCCCTGCAAACGCTCAATCTTGATTATGCCCTGCATGTCACCGAGAATATCTATTCTGTGACACAGTTGAATCGCGACTCGACCGGCCTCTTTACCGGCGACATTATCGCTATCTCTTCCAATCAGAATCTGAGTGATATGTCGATTGTCCTGGCCGGCCCCGATCAGCAGCAGCAATCATCAAAGACTGCCGGGAAATCCAGGTGAAGCGTAGCAGTATTCACATTGTCGTTTTTGTTCTGCTCCTGGCGCAGATGGTGAGCGCGTGCAGTTTCTCACCCTCTGCACCGGCCACGCAGACCTCTACAGCCCGCTCCCCCCTTTTCGGAACCTATGTCTCTACCCCCTTTGCTGCCTCCGCTCATAGCGGCACCATCGTCTATGCAGATATGCAGTTCCCCGCTTCAGTCAATCCGCTCTTCGCCGGTTCCGATAGCGATTTTGCCGTGCGCGACGCGCTGTGGGCCAGTCCGGTCTTCTATGATCAGAGCTTCCATGTCCACCCCGATCAACTGACCGAAGTCCCCTTGCCCGAAAATGGCGATGTGCGCGACGGCGGCAAAACTATCATCATGCGCCTGCGCCATGATCTACGCTGGTCGGATGGGCTGCCCATCCTCGCCAGCGACTTTCGCTACTGGTGGCAGCTCGACCAGAACCCTGATACCGGCGCGCTCATCACCGGCGGCTATGACCAGATTGCCAGTATCGATACGCCGGATCAGTACACCGTCGTGCTGCATATGAAGCGTCCATCTGGCTCTTATCTGTTCTACCTGCCCTACGCCGCCCCGCAGCACGCCTGGGGCAAGATTGCGCCCATCCAGCTTCAAAACATGGCCAGCATCTACTCGGCCCCGCAGATTACCGACGGCCCCTACAAACTTGCCAGTTATGTGGATGGTCAGAGCTACACCATGATTCCCAATCCCTATTACCATTCAAGTACGTTTCACGGCCCCTTCCTTGCCCGCCTCATCTACCGGGCATATAGCGACCTCCCGGCGCTGGCGGCAGCCGTGCGCCAGCAGCAGGTGAATGTCAGCCAGGGCTATATGGAGTACCAGTTGCCCGCGCTGGCCTCTCTGCCCGCCAGCGTCCACGTGCTGGAAACGCCCGCCGCCGCCTATGAGCATCTCGATTTCAATAATGGGGAACCACTTTTGCAAGATGTGCGCGTGCGCCGCGCCATCGCCCTGGCGATCAACGTCTGCGGCCTCATCCAGAGCGTCCTGCATGCTCCAAATTGCGCGCGCCGGGCCACGCAGGTCGAGCCTCCGCCCTCGCTGTTCTACGATTCGACTATTCAGCCGTTTCCCTATGACCCGGCCAGCGCGCGCAGTCTGCTTGCCCAGGCTGGCTGGTCGCTTAACGGTCAGGGTATATTGAGTCGAAACGGGCAGTCATTCAGCATTCGTCTCGTCACTACTGGCGACAATCCCCTGCGCTCCGCCGCCGCCGCTTATATTCAGCGCGCCTTACGGGCGGTGGGCATTCAGGTTCAGGTCGCATTCTACTCGCTCAACCAGTTCTTTGGCCTCTATACGCAGGGCGGCATTCTGGCGACAGGCAAGTTTGATCTTGCCCTGTTCGCCTACGCCGACAGTCCCGAACCCGATGACGAGTACAACACCTTTTCCTCTACGCAAATTCCGTCTGCCAGCAATCCCGATCTCGGCAACTACGCCCGCGTCAACGATCCCATCATCGATCAGGCCCTTGCGCAGGGCCGCGACAGCGTCGTCTTCGCCGACCGCCAGCGCGCCTACCACCGGTTCCTCGAACGCCTGGCGAGCCAGCTTTATATCCTCCCCCTCTACACCGGCCTCAATATCATGACGGTAGATAAAAGCGTCCAGAACATCATCCCTTCCGCCGACCTCAGCGCCAGCGACTGGAACATTGCCGACTGGTGGCGCGCTGGCTAAGTGAAGGTCAGACCGGCCAGATAGAGACAGACGAAAGTCCACTGGCATTGTCTGGCATATGTGCTATGATATATACTGGTAACAGGTAGACAGAGCCAGAAGTCGGTGGCAGAGGGCGGAAGACTTGTAAGGGGAAAGCTCTCTGGCGTTTCCAGGCTTTTCCGGCAGCGTCGCCGGAAAACAGGCAGGTACTACACCCTCAAAGGAGAGGAAATACATCATGAAGCAACGGACATCAAAAGGCAGGCCCACAAAGACACGTGGCCTCCCTCACCTGCGCGTCTTGCGCCAGCAGCGCGGCCTCAGCCTGGGCCAGCTGGCCGAGTTGAGCGGCCTGCGCCGCGACACCATCACCCATCTTGAAAACGGCAGCGAGGACCCTCAGCCCTATCACATCCGCCTGCTGGCGCGCGTCCTGGATGTGCAACAGCTCGACCTTGTGTCCTGAAAACCTTTGCAGGCATCATCATATGAAGCAAACATCCACGCACGCAGGCCATTGAAGGTGAGAAAATAGCTTCCAGAAACCCTTGACTTTCTCCCTTTTTCGGGTTACAATGTTATTAATCATTCAGCTAATTAATTAGCTGGAATCCTGCGAACTAGAAATGACCGGAAAACAATGGCGCGAACGCCAAAAGTTGTAGAAGATCGGCGAGAACAGATCATTGACGCGGCTATGCGCGTCTTCTCACAGAAGGGCTTTACAAAGGCCACCAATAAGGACATTGCACGCGAAGCTGGAATTACGCCGGGTCTGATCTATTACTACTTTGAAAGTAAGGAGGCGCTGCTCAGGGCAGTTCTGGAAAGTAAATCGCCCGTGCAGATACTGGCATCGCTGCCGCCAGATTTGTTGTCCTGGCCGGTAGAGAAAGCGTTGCATTCTCTGATGCTGCGCGTGCTTGCTATTCTTGAAGGAGAGGATTTTGTTGGTCTGGTGCGGGTCATGCTGCCGGAAATTATCTATAACTCGGAGACGTTACCCGTCGTAGCGAGTTTTATCCAGCGCGTATTCACGTTTTTAATGGGCTACCTGCAAACAAAGATGGAGGCTGGCGAATTGCGTCATAGCGATGCATTGCTGGCGGCGCAAACCTTAGTTGGTGCTGTAGCGAGTTTCGTCCTGCGGCGGCAGCTCCTGCGCGACCCGCTCGCCTTGCAATATACGCACGAGCAGATTGCCAGTGGCGTTGTCGAAATGGTACTGGAAGGCCTTAAGCCACGATAAATTTTTTGCCGGTTATTAATTGACCGATCAGTTAAGAAAGGAGCAGTGCTATGGCAGAACAGGAAGAGAAGACAGAACAAACAACATGCTGCGTTGTGGGCGCCGGTCCGGGAGGGGCTATGCTTGCCTTACTGCTGGCGCGCCAGGGTATCCCTGTCGTGCTGCTGGAAGAGCATATGGATTTTGATCGAGACTTTCGCGGGGATACAGTGCATCCCTCAACCATGCAGGTGATGGAGGAGATCGGGTTGGCCGATAAACTGCTGCAACTGCCGCACGCCGAACTGCATACCTTGTCTGTGCAGACGGACGAAGGCTCGTTCCAGCTGGCAAACTTCGACCGCCTGAAAACGCATTTCCCCTATGTTGCCATGATTCCGCAGGCCGATTTCTTGCAGTTCGTCACCGGGGAGGCGAAGCAGTATCCCACCTTCAAGCTGGTGATGGGAGCGCGGGCAGAGAAACTCATCGAGGAAGACGGCTATGTGCATGGCGTGCGCTATCGCGGGCAGGATGGCTGGCACGAACTGCGCGCCGTGCTGACGGTCGGCGCGGATGGCCGTTTCTCGCGCATGCGTAAGCTGGCCGGTTTTGAGCCGGTTGCTGCCGCGCAGAGCATGGATGTCCTCTGGTTTCGGTTGCCGCGCAAAGAGGGGGACGAAAAGGAGGCGCAGGGGCGGCTGGGCAAAGGCCACATCCTGGTGATTCTCAAACGCGCCGATTCCTGGCAGATCGGCTATATCATTCCCAAAGGCGGCTATCAGAAGTTGCGCAGCGCCGGGATGGATGCTCTGCGCCGGGAACTGGCCGCGCTCCTGCCCGACTGGGCCGACCGCCTGGATACGCTGCGCGAGTGGAAGCAGATTTCTGTGCTTTCCGTCGAATCCAGCCACCTGAAACGCTGGTATCGTCCCGGCCTGCTATTGATCGGCGATGCCGCCCATGTGATGTCACCAATTGGCGGCGTTGGCATCAATTATGCTATTCAGGATGCGGTGGTGGCCGCAAATATCCTCGGCCCATCGCTCAAAGCCAGGCAACTGCGGTTGAGCGACCTGGCAAAGGTGCAGCGCGAGCGTGAATGGCCCACGCGGCTGATCCAGGGCTTTCAGAACTTCATGCAGAGCCATATCATCGCCGGTGCGCTCAACCCGGAGAAACCGCTCATCATTCCCGCGTGGGTGCGCTTTCTCCTGCGTGTCCCGCTTATCGGTGATCTGCCTGCCCGCCTCATTGCTTTCGGCCCCAGGACGGTGCATGTGTGTTTCAATCCCGAACGGGAGGTTGGTAAAAGGCCGACGTTTGCCGTTGCTCCAGCAGGAAATATCCCATCAAACCGGAAAGCGTCAGGTGCAAAGACGCGAGAAGATGGCGACTACAAAAACGACTCAAGCGCGTAAGCTTGAGTCGTTTTTCTCTCCTGGCATTTCTTATGCGGTAACGGTGCTGACCTGCTTCTCAAAGTTCTTGAAGAACTGGTCGAGGGCCACTTTCACCGCGCCTTTGATGACGATATCGGGCGTCGCGGCGATCTTGCCTTCCATCACGGCTTCCGCGTTGTAGTTCAGCATGGTGCCATCGGCCTCTTCCACCAGGTCGATGGTGCAGGCTGCTTTGACGGAACCCACGCTGCTGGTTGGCTCGGCAATCAGCACGACACGTGACGGGGGAACCACTTCGCCCGTCTGCAAAAAGACCGTGAAGGGTCCTTTCAGTCCGGGAATACCGGGCGAGATGGTCATTTTCAACTGGCGACCCGTTGGGAAATCAACGAATTCGGCCCCTTCACAGCCGGGAACGCTGTTCTTCAGCACTTCGGGATTTAACAACGCCTGAAATACTTGCTGCCGGGGAGCCTTTACTTTCTGATTCCCTTTAACATCCATGTGATACTTCCACCTTCTCTTTCGCATTACTGTTTTAGTAAGCTCACCAACACAGGAACTTGAGGCCGTTGGAGACAGGTAAGTCTCCCTCTGCCCGCAGGCGATTCTCGATGAGTCCATACCCCCTGTTTGTGAGCATCGGCGCAGGTGCGCCAGACAGCCCCTATTATAGTCTCTTCTATAGACAGGACTCAATACAGCGGGGTAATAAGTACTATCGAGAACCATTCCAGGCATGACACAGCTACACTTTCCAGATGAAGATGTTGTGGTTCGCGGAACCGGCGGCAAGCCCATTGTTCTTCCAGGAGATTGAAGTGAGCGCAGCAGAGGTTTTGTAGCTGAGATGGCTATTGCCGCTCAGGTTCCAGATACGCGCGATGCCATCATCGCAGGCGGTAGCCAGCTGCGCTGTTCCTGCCGGTTCCCATGCCACGCCGTTGACGGGGGCGTGATGCAGGAGCGTTTTCACCGGGCGACCGTTGCTGGCGTCTGTGATGTGGACTGTGTGGTCCGCGCCGCCGCTGGCCAGTTGCGAGCCATCAGGTGACCATGCCAGGCACAGCACCGCCCCGATATGCCGGTGGAATGTTCTGCCATGTCGGCTATTCACTTCGTAGATGCCGATAGTGCCGTCATCGAAAGCGAGCGCGAGCAGGTGGCCATCGGGCGAGAAGGCCAGCGCGTGAACGGTAAAGTTCTGCGCGGATTTGATGACGCGCCCGCTTTTCAGCAGAATGGTATCATCGCCGCTGCCCAGCGTCCCTGCCACCAGCCCCTCGTTGTTGGTTGCCCAGCTGATGCTGCTGACGGGCGAGCCGAGGCCGGGGAAGTTGCGTTGCGCGCTCCCGGTCGGATCCCAGATTTGTACGCTTTGATCTACCCCGCCGGAAGCCAGCAAGAAGCCGTCGGGTCTCCAGGCCGCCGTCAGCACCGCGCCCTGGTGGCCCGTGTAGGTTGCGCTGGCCTGTCGGTTTGCCAGCGACCAGACGCGCGCCGTGCCGTCGCGCGAGGTGGAGACAAGTTGTGTGCTATCAGGAGACCAGCTCACGCTCGTTACCACATCCTGGTGGCCGCTGAGGATAATCGGGCCGCCGGTTGTGCCGGGCGTCGTGCCGGTGCTGTTCGTGGCCGGGGTTATCGCGGTTGTGGGTGTTGAGGACGCGGAATGCAGGTAGAGGTAGGTTCCGCCGCCGCCGACAAGGATGGCTGCCGCCCCTGCCGCGATCAAAGCCAGCGCGGCGCGTCGCCCCACCTTACCGGATTCAGCCGCCGGTGCGGGCATTGCCGGGCTATTCTCAGCCGCCGTAGCATCGAAAGCGGGCCAACCCTGCGCTGGCGGCAGAAATGGTTGCGCGATGGTGGGGGCATTGTCGTCGGCAAATTCCCCCGGCGAGGTGGCCAGGGGAGGTGATCCCCACGCGGCGCCTGATGCTTGCCCTACCGTCCAGAAGGGCTGCGCAACCGTTGGCGCGCTATCGATCTCGGGGGCGGGCCACGTTGGCGCTGATTGAATGACCGTCGGCGCGTTGTCCACGCTGGATGCGCTGGCCTGCGCGGGGACAGGCGCGGTCGGCGGCAACGGCGCGGCAGCCTGAAATGGTTGCGCAACCGTTGGCGCGTTATCGGGTGTCTGCTGGTCGGGCTGAGAGAAATAGGATGCAGGTGCATAAGGTCGGGCTTGCGGCGGCTGCGGTGCCGGAACCGCGCGCGCCTGCCCGCGTATGGCTGCCTGGAAAGCAGAGGCAAAATCGGCGATAGTTGGGAAGCGATCTGCCGGTCTCTTTGCCAGCGCCTTCGCCAACACCGGCTCGATGGCTGGCGGTAAGGCAGGCGCGAATGAGCGGATTGGCGGAGGCGGCTCCATAATATGCGCGTGCATCAGGCGCAGCGGCTCTCCCTCGAAGGGCGCGCGCCCGGCGAGGAAGAAGTAGATCATCACGGCCAGCGCGTATTGATCGGCCTCCGGCCCGGCATTGCCCTCGAACTGTTCCGGCGCCATATACGTCGGCGTTCCCAGAATCGAACTGGTGGCGGAGGAGGAGGCGAAAAATTTGGCCAGACCGAAATCGGAGAGCAGCAGGTGAACGGTATGGCCGCCGTCGATGCGCAGCAGGAAGTTGGCCGGCTTGATATCGCGGTGGATGATGCCGCGATCATGCGCGTATTGCAGCGCCGAAGCCGCCTGTTGCAGGTACTCGTTTGCCTCAGCCAGACCGAGCGGCCAGGCATCCGGCAAGGCGGGCGGCAGCACAGAGGCGCGCCCGATGCCGCTGTTCATGCCTCCCCGACGGCGCAGCCAGTCCCAGAGCGATCCCTCAGGCCGGTACTGCATCACCATATAGGCGCGCTTCCCCGTGTCTGTCTGCTCCTCACCGTAGCGGTAGAGCGGCAGAATATGCAGATGGTCCAGGCTGGCGACCGCGCGAGCCTCTTGCTTAAAGCGTTCCAGAGCGCGGTCCGCCGCCGAGGCATCGGGCAGATCAATGCTATCCGTGCGAATAATTTTGATCGCTACCTGCTGGCCAATGGCCTGATCCTCCGCCAGGTACACGGCTCCCATACCGCCACTGCCGATAAATTGTTTCAGTACATAGCCGCCGACAGTTGTGCCGAGCAGAATATCCACTGTCACCTTGCCTCCTGCTTTCTATCTGTCTGCCGCTAGTAGCCGCCGTGCCTGGCTGCGGAAGCGATAATGGCGATGAGAGCAACGATAAGCCCACAGACAAGCAAGAAGGCGACGGCCACCGGAATAAGGACAACAGCAGTTGCTTTGCCCCCGCTCAGCCTGTGAACCGCCATGACTGAGAAGATTTGCAGCACAATCTGGTAGATGCCGATGGCAATGGCAATGAAACCGCCGGCAATCGGGATCAGAGCGACGAGCGAATCCAGAATGCCGAGCGGTACCTCGTACAGCAGCGTGGCATAGCATTGCTGGAGGAACGTTCCCTGTCCACCGAATGCTTTAGCAAGGCCGTAGATGATACCCATGCCAATGAAGAAGAAAATCGGAATGAGGATGATATAGGCAAAGGAGATGCTGCCGAGAATTGCTGTAAAGGCAGCGGCACTGACGCCGGAACTGTTGATATTGCTGGTATTGAACGGCGAGATCAGACTGCCTGCAAAGGACAGGAGTGCGGCGATGACAGCATAGAAAATCAGTTGCACCCAGACAATGCCCCAGTCTGCCTTGCCGATCTCAGCTGCAAAGGTCTGGGGTGAGGGGTGCGTCAGAATGTTGATATACTGGTTGGGAAGTTGCTGGATGGCCTGCCCCGGTGGAAGCGGCGTTGCCCTCGGTGGCTGATACCCGAATGCCTGCTGTCCCTGCTGGTAGCCTCCGCCATAGCTGGCGCCCGCGTAGGGATTCTGCGGCGCATACGGGTTTTCCGGCGCGGGAGGCGGCGCGTATGGGTTTTCCGGAGCGGGTGGAGTTGCATATGGATTCTGGGGATTCTGGTACGGATTTTCCGGCGTACCGTAAGGGTTCTGGGGAGTTCCATACCCTGAATATGGGTCCTGCCCCGGCGGGGTTTGACCCTGATCTGGATTCCAGGACATGCTTTTCTGCCTTTCTACACAAACATAGTGTTCTGTTCGTGATTTTCTATCACAGGATGCAAATGAGCGCAGGAATGACCGCATCCATATTAGCATAACGTATCGTGCATGTCTATCTCAAATGCTGACCGCTTCCGAGCCGATTTTCTTTATACAATTTTTATGTGCAAAGCTACTATGCCCAGTTGCTTTTTTCTGTGTATTCATATACACTTGCGAAGTAGAGCTTGTGTTATTTCTCTGCCATGATCCTGCAAGAAGCAGAGAGGAAGAGAAGGGCCATTTCTCCCGGTGTATCGCTGGAGGGCGATGATTCAGGAGATTTTTCATACAATGAAGCATGTATTTTGGAGGGAATTGCGCAATGAATTGTGTCCATTGTGGTGCGAATAATCCCGATACCGCTGTTATTTGCAGAACCTGTGGGAAACCGGTAAGAATGACGCAGCAAGAGATTGCTTCCTCGCGCTTTCCATCCTCACGGGGACAACAACCATCTCGTCCCTCTGCGTGGCAATCGGCGCCACAGCAGTCCTTTCAGTCGCCTCCCAGGCAGTCGGTTCCCCGGCAACCATCTCAGCCTCTTCCCAGACAGTCAGCTCCACAGCAACCGTCTCAACCTTTTGCACGGCAGACTCCTCAGCCTTCCACGTGGCAGTCAACTCGTAACTCTGCACCCCTTGTTGTATCGCCCACCCCTGCAACCCCTGCTGTGCCTCTTACTCCTGCGGTGTCTTCCACCCCCCCGCGTCAGGCGACACAAACTCGTGAGACGCGCGCCGGGAGCGGCAGAGCCTGGCTGTTCATTGTCCTGGCTGGCGTTGTCATTCTGGCCCTGATTATCGGTTCGGTAGTGTTTTTCCTGAACCATTCTTTCATCGCTTCCAGTAATCCTGCTACGCAAACGCTCACAACGTACTGTAACGCCCTCAAAAGCGGGAATTACCAGACGGCTTACGCGCAGTTAGCCAGCAGCATGAAGAATCAGCTCAAAGAATCGGATTTTGCTTACTCCTGGCAGGCGAAGAAGGTTGCTTCCTGCACCGTCGATACCAGTTCAGCCGATGTCGCTGCCTGTACCAGCACCACCTGCCCCGGTTCCATCACCTTTTTCTTCAGCGATGGCAGCAGCAGCACCGACCGCTACCAGCTGATTCAGGAAGGGGGCCAGTGGAAAATCCAGAGTCAGACGGGTTCGTGAAGGTGAAGTTTCCTGAGATGGCTTTCTATATGGTATACTCAGTTATACCAGCTTTGCTATTCATATAGTCATCAATGGAGATACGACAACATGACCACCAGCGAACGAACGTCTGGCTCACAGGAGCAGGCGACCCCGGGTACGAAAACCACGCGGGAGAAAATTCAGGAACTGCACGAGTTGCGGGAAGCTGCCAGACTGGGCGGCGGCAAAAAGCGCATCGAGGCACAGCATAAGAAGGGCAAACTCACGGCGCGCGAGCGCATCGATCTGCTGCTTGACCCCGGCACCTTCAGCGAACTTGATATGTTCGTCACCCACCGCTCCACCGATTTTGGTCTGGATGAGCAGCGCATCCCCGGAGACGGTGTTGTCACCGGCTACGGCTATATCGATGGTCGGCTCGTCTACCTCTTTTCGCAGGATTTCACCGTTTTCGGCGGCTCCCTTTCGGAGGCGCATGCAGAAAAAATCTGCAAGATCATGGATATGGCGATGAAAAATGGGGCGCCCGTCATCGGCCTCAATGACTCGGGCGGCGCGCGCATTCAGGAGGGTGTCGTCAGCCTCGGCGCCTACGCGGATATTTTCTTGCGCAATACCCTCGCCTCCGGTGTCATCCCGCAGATTTCCGCCATCATGGGCCCCTGCGCCGGTGGGGCCGTCTACTCACCTGCCATCACCGACTTTATCTTTATGGTGGAGCAGACCAGCTACATGTTCGTCACCGGCCCCAACGTTCTCAAAACCGTCACCCACGAGGATGTGACCTTCGAGGAACTGGGTGGCGCGATGGTTCACAACAGTACCAGCGGGGTCGCGCACTTCTCCTGTCCGAGCGAGGCGGACTGCATTCGCCAGATTCGCACCCTGCTCAGCTACATTCCTTCCAACAACGTGGAGGACCCGCCGCGCCTCACCCCCGTCGATTCGCCCACGCGCACCGAAGAGGCGCTGGACGAGATCATTCCCGATAATCCCAACAAGCCCTACGATATGAAGACCGTCATTCGCTATATTGTAGACGAGGGCATCTTTTTCGAGGTGCAGGAACATTTCGCTACCAACATCATCATCGGCTTCGCTCGCCTCAACGGGCGTTCCGTCGGCATTGTGGCGCAGCAGCCTGGCTCGCTGGCCGGCGTTCTTGACATCAACTCGTCTGATAAGGCCGCTCGCTTCGTTCGCTTCTGCGACTGCTTCAACATTCCGCTCATCACCTTTGTCGATGTCCCCGGCTTCCTGCCCGGCGTCAGTCAGGAACACAACGGCATCATCCGTCACGGGGCCAAGCTGCTCTTTGCCTACTGCGAGGCCACCGTTCCCAAAATCACCGTCATCACTCGCAAGGCCTATGGCGGCGCGTATGACGTGATGAGCAGCAAGCACGTGCGCGGCGATATCAACTATGCCTGGCCCAGCGCCGAAATCGCCGTCATGGGGGCTGAGGGCGCTGTTAACATCCTTTTCAAAGACGAGATTGACAGAGCCGCCGACCCGGAGCAGCGGCGCAGAGAGCTGATCGCCGAGTACACGGCCAAATTCGCCAACCCCTACATCGCCGCTCAGCGTGGCTACATTGACGAGGTGATCGAGCCGCGCAATACCAGACCCAGACTCATCACCGCCCTGGAAATGCTCAAAAACAAACGCGATTCTAACCCGCCGAAAAAGCATGGGAATATTCCGTTGTAAGCGTGATCTCCGCAGGTTGCCCGGCCCCCAGGCCACCCGCAAGAGGTGGCCCTCATAGGCGTTAACTTAAGGTCGCCGCAGGCCACCCGCAAGAGGTGGCCCTACTATACGCGAGGGCGTCCGTCGTCCTGAGAAGCCGTGCGGGTATAGTAGGGCCACCTCTTGCGGGTGGCCTGGGGGCCGTCATATCCACAGGCATCATTACCGTTGAAAATGGTAATAGTCCATAAATCAGGAGGCATCCCTATATGAGTACATCCCCTGCTGTGCGCACGGAGACCGAGGCTGGCGTCCGTTCTATCATCCTCTGTCGGCCCGATGAATACAACACCATTACCCCGGCCCTGCGTGATGAGCTTGCTGCCGCCATCGACGAGGCCGACGCTGACCCTGACGTGCATGTGATCCTGCTCGCCGCCGACGGCCCCGCCTTCTGCGCCGGTTATGGCCTCGACTGGTCGACACAGGCTCAGGCTTCTGAAGGCGCGGGCAAGCGTATCTGGGATTCCGTCTCCGATCTGCGCATGATCTCGCAGTTCGTCAATACGTACATGAAGCTCTGGTATGCCGCCAAGCCGACCATTGCTGCCGTGCAGGGCTGGTGTATCGGCGGCGGCACCGATATGGTTCTCTGCGCCGATATTATCATCGCCGCCGAGGGAGCCTCTTTTGGCTACCCGCCCTCGCGTGTCTGGGGGACGCCGACAACGGCCATGTGGGTCTATCGTCTCGGCCTTGAGCGCGCCAAACGCTACCTGCTTACCGGCGACGAGATTCCCGCCCCCGAAGCGGCGCGCATCGGCCTCATCCTGGAAACCGTTCCCGACGAGCAGCTACGCGCACACGCCTTAGCCTTCGCAAAACGCATGGCGCAGGTTCCCACCAGCCAGTTGATGATGCTTAAGGTGCTCTGCAACCAGACGGTAGAAAACATGGGTATGGCCAGCAGTCGCCTGCTCGGTTCCCTTTTCGACGGCATCGCACGTCACACGCAGGAAGGCCACGACTTCGTCGCCCGCGCCAGTGAAGTCGGCTTCCGCCAGGCCGTGCGCGAACGCGACGACCCCTTCGGCGACTACGGCTCCGGCCCCCGCTCACGCGCGCGGCGTCCTGAGAAGTGAGGAAGCGTAACTTCTTGTTCTGTGTCGGCAAAAATAGAATGGAGGGCGTTTGCTCCTCCATTTTTGTTTCCTCTCGAACGTGAAGTCAGAATAATTGCTACTGCTGGTTCTGTTGCTGTTGTTGAGCCTGCCATTGTGCCTGCTGATATTCTAGCGAGAGCAATTGCTGTTCAAGCTGCATGATCTGGTTCTGCAACGCCTGTTTCTGTTGCTGCGGCTTCCACAGGCGGAATTCCTCGAAGCCCTTGCCAAGATGCCAGGCCAGGCTACCGAACAGCAAGGGCCTCATCTCCTGATACTGGGCGCGAGTAATCGCCATTTCCTGATTGATCTGCTTGAGATAGAGCTTCATCTGTTTGAGTTGCAGTTTGAGTGCTTTGATCTGTGGCTGGTACGGGTCTTGCGGCTTCGGCTGCCTTGCTCTCCCTGTCGCTGTCGCTCGCTCTCCCGCCTGTCCCTGCCCGCGTCTGCCTCGCGCCCCTTGTCCAGCCTGCTGTACCGGTTGATACGAAATAGCGCCCGGCTGTTGAAGAGGCGAGCCACAACTACTACAGAAATGCGCGCCATCCTCGACCGGTGAACCACAATTTGTACAGAACATAGGCCATCTCCTCCCTTTGCCTGTGTATTCCATCTTGCCCACCAGTATAGCACAGATAGCCTGCTATGAAAAACGGTTGTGGATGTATGGATGTATGGATGTATCGAACGTGTCATGCTGAGCGGGAGCGAAGCATCTGTGTGTGGGGAGTTGGAAAACATGTCGTGCTTCGCTCCCGCTCAACATAACGCAAGAGATCGGGCATCTTGAGGCGCTCGACTCATTCGTAGGCCAGATGGCGAAAAAGCTCCGCGCAGCATGGCCTGAGCAGGCCGATGGCATGCCGTATTATCCCGCGTTTCGCTGATCCAGCTTCTGTTGCTTTTCTGGATTGCTCACCATCTGGACGATACAGCGGCAAAACGCTATGATCTACGTAATGGAGTTATATGGCTGTTCGATGCAAGAGGGAGCATAGGATGAGCAAGCAGTCACTGAACATCGCCTTGAAGCGCGCTTATGACGAACCGGCGGCGAGCGATGGGACGCGCGTGCTGGTTGACCGGCTCTGGCCGCGCGGCCTCTCGAAAGAGCGGGCGCATATTGATCTCTGGCTCAAAGAGATCGCGCCAAGTACCGAACTGCGCAGGTGGTACGGCCACGATCCCGAAAAATTCGCGGAGTTTCGCCGCCGCTACGAAAGCGAACTGGCAACCGAACCTGCCCGGACAGCGGTCAACAAACTGCGCGAGCTGGCGGAGCATGGGAAAACCACCCTCATCTTCTCCGCCCACGACGCCGAACACTCCGATGCAGTCGTTTTGCGAGATTACCTGATGCATCATGATTAATCAGGGGACTTCATCTAATGTGTGTACCCAGACAAGCTTGCCTTTGATGGCTGTGAGCAAACGGGTATCGGCAGTCCAAAATTCACACGCTTCACGCTCGGCAAGAGCCAGATAATGAGCATCATATACGGCTGGCAGTCCATAAAGATTTGCCAATTGCATGGCTCGCACATTGAACGCCGGATCCTTTGTCAGGTCTATTTCTAATACCTCCTGAAGAAGGTATGTTATAGTTTGTGCTGCTTCGTCTGCTGTGATCTTGCCTTTGCGGATTTGCTGATGAAGGACATTAGCTACCTCATAAGCAAACAATGCAGGCGCAATTACTGGCGTTCCTTTTTGAGGCGGCGCAGGGCGGGGCTGATGTCGATTACCAGTCCGGGCTGCCTGTCTGTTTGCTCATCGTGATCGTCGTTCTGCTGGTACTGTAATGCTATTGTCTCACCCCTTTTGTATAATTGCTGAGCATATTGTAAAGCAGCGTGTACCTGTTGTCAATCCATCTTTTCTAGTATACACCGGCGTTCTGTGTGCGCATTTCAGCGATGGGCGGGTGCGAGAACAGACCCTCCGGCGATTCCTGTGGGACGATGACGTTGAGAACGGCGGGAGCGATGGTGAAGGTGGCGGGAGTGTGGCCGATTGGCTCGCCGTCGATCTGGAAGGCGATGGGGCGGCGCGTGCGCACCTCGACGGTTTTGCAGGTGGTATAGGTGATCCATTTGCGGCGGCGCGGCAGTTGCCAGAGGAAGTCCCACATGACCACGAGCCGGCGCAGGCGACCGGGGCGGCGCACGACGCAGACATCGAGCAGGCCATCATCGCACCTTGCTCGCCAGGTGAACTGAAGCAGTCTGCCGTAGAGCCTGGTGTTGCCGACGACGATCTGCAGGGTGCGCGTCTTCTCTGCTTTGCCATCAATGAGTAGTTCGACGGGGAAGCTTTCAAAGCCCAGACTGAGCCGCAGGCCCGTCAGGATATAGCCGGGGATGCCCAGCCACTTGAGCGAGTCTTTCTTGACCTCGTGCGTGACCTCGCCGCCGAAGCCGATACCGGCCATCAAGAGAAAATATTGATCGTATTTCTGCACATAGCCCAGATCGATGCGCTGCACTTTGCCGTTCAGGAGAAGGTCACGGGCCTGCGCGATGTCGAGGGGAATACCCGTCTCTTTTGCCCAGACGTTGAAGGTACCGGCTGGCAGCACCGCCAGCGCCGTCTCTGTACCCGCCAGTTCCTGAATCACCGCGTGGATCGTGCCATCGCCGCCCGCCACGACGACCATTGCGGCCTTTTGCTCCACAGCTTCGCGAGTGAAGCGCCGGGCATCGTCGGCGGCCTGCGTGAGCCGCAGTTCGGCCTGCCAGCCATGTTGTTGCAGGAACTGCACCGTTTCATGCAGCTCTTCGATGCCTGTGGCGAAGCGGTGTGATTCCGGGTTGGCAATGATAATCGCATAGCGCGCCGAAGCTTTTCCAGGCGTGCTATTCCTCTCCTGTTGCATGGGCGTTGCCTCCTGAGCATTTAAGGATGACATGCGAGAGAGCCTCTTTCAGAGCTTATTCCACGCGCTCGATCTCGCTTTTCAGACTGAGCAGGGCGGAGTTCAGGTTTTGCAGGCGCTCCTGCATGGCCGCCGTCTTCTTCTGCTCGGCCCGCACGAAGCGCGTGTAGGGGGCGATAGCCTCCTGCACGCGGTTGATGGCATTACTAAGTTCTTTCTGAAATTGCTCCTGCATGGCGTTGTGCAGGCGCGCGCGCAGTTCGGCCATCTTCTCATCGAAGGAGCGTTTGGCCCGCGCGCGCTGCGCGGGAATGATGTAGAGGCCGAGGCTGATCAGGGCGATGCCCGCGAGGATGCCCGTTACATCGGCTGCCGCCGTGCCGACAAGGGCCACGATGGCTGCACCCAGGCCAATGCCGCCTGCTCCGGCGATGGCTGCCGAGGCGACAGCCGTGCGCAAATCTGCTGAAAGGCTCTCCGCTTCGGCCTGCCGGTCATACGACTTCACCACGCTGTCGGCGGTACGCGCCACCGATTGCAGCAGGGCGCGCCGGTTGTAATCGAACTGGCGAGTGACCGAGCCGATCATCTCGCCCTCACGCTGCGCGCTGACCTGGCGGCGGCGATCCAGGTACTCCATCACATCCTGCCAGAGGCGGTGTTCCTGCTCTACCAGCCAGTCGATCAGGCCCTCCACCGCCTCATCGATGTTCCCCGCGCTGTCGCCGATCACCTCGCGTTCAAATTCCTCGCGCACGCGCCCGGCGCGCACAAGGTCAAAGATGCGCGCCAGCCGGATAGTATCATCAAAGAAACGGTCACCGCGATTGCGCATTTCGAGGACGATGTTTTCGATCTGGCTGAGCCGGTGCGTGAAGTTGCGTTCCATGTCCTCACGATAGAGGTGAAGCTGCTCTTCGATGGTGCTGACCGTGCGCGCATCTTCGGCCAGCAGGCTGGCTCGCCGCTCCACCGAACGTTCCGTCTCGACCAGCAGCCTCTGCATGACGCCGAGCGGACTCAGCAGCTTCAGGCGCACGCGCTCTGCCTCATCGAGCGTGTGGAACAGGTACTCTTCCAGCGACCCAAAACGGCTCTTTTCCCACAGGTTGACGGCATCGTGTCCGACAGCGGTGCGTGCCATCTGCGCATCCAGCGCGGAGACAGGGAAGATGTCCGGCTGGAAACCAAGCAAATGCTCGCACTGCTCGCGCACGAAGGCGAGAACCTCCGTCATTGCCTGCTGTGTGCGCAACAGGTCGATCTTGTTCAGCACCAGCACCACCTTTTTCCCCCACGCCCGGATACGTTCCAGAAAGGCGCGCTCGCTCTCTGTGAAGGGGCGGTCAACCGAGGTGACGAAGAGGATCAGGTCGCTGCGCGGAATAAACTCCTCCGTCAATCGTTCGTGTTCGCGCAGGACGGCGTTCACGCCGGGGGTATCGACAATGGTGATGTCGCGCAAGAAATCCGCCGGGTAGAACACTTCCAGCAGGGCGGGTTCCAGCAGGCGTTCCTGCTCCTGCTCCCCGTAGCGCAGCAGGATGACCTGGTGCGTTGTGGGAATCACGCCCTCCTCCAGCACGTTGGCGTGCAGCAGCGCGTTGATGCAGGCGGACTTGCCCGCGTTGAATTCACCCACGACGACCAGCAGGAAGAGTTCATCCAGGGCCGTCGTCACCTGTCGCAGCGTCGTTGCGTAGGCTTCCGCGCCCTCGAAGCCAACCAGGCACGCCTGTAGCTCGGCTGCCAGGCGGCGCTCCTGTTGCAATAGCTCCCGCTGCCGTTCGTGCAAAACCGCTCCTACCATAGCTCTCACAGCCTTTGCTCTCTCTAAAGAATGTATGCGAGGCTGCTTCCCACAGGGTGGCAAGCAGCCGGAAAGTGCAAGCTCTCTACTGTTTACACGTTGTAACCGGTTATAGTAGTGATGATAGGCAAAGAGATTTGTAACCCACCCCGTTGTTGTACGTAGTTACAGGTGTTGTAGAGTAAAACGGCCTGAATGAGAGAAGAAAAGGAGCAGGTTTGTATGTCGCAGCAGATGGAGTATGAAGAGGGCGCGCAGAACTACCAGAGTGGCTATGGGGCTTCGGGCAGCCAGCAGAGCCAGGGAGTCAACTTCGATGACCATTTCGCCGGGTTTTCAGGGCAGAAAATAGGGCAATTCGGAGGTCAGATGGCTTCAGCAGGGCAGCGACTCGCGCTGGCAATTGTCTCATTATGTTTACTGGTGCCGCTGACAGCGATCATTTTTGGCATTACTATAGCGGGTATAGGTGGTTTTTTTGGCCTGACAGGGGGATTGATCGGGCTGGCCATCGTCTGTGCAGCGATTACCGCCGTCAATTTTGTGTTTAATCGTAGTCACTGATGCCAAACGAATGCACTCATTCCTGCGAAAAGAGTTCTTCCGGCGTGGTCTGAGGGACGATGACCTTCAGCGCGCCGGGGGCGATGGTGAAGGTTGCGGGGGTGAAGCCGCCGATTTCTCCGTCAATCTGTATGGGAATGGGCTGGCGAGTCTGTATCTCAATGGACGTGCAGGTATGGTAGCTGATGCGCTGGCGGCGGTGTTCGCGGCGCAGCAAAAAGTCCAGCGCAGTTGCCAGGCGACCGATGATGCTGCTTTTGCGCACGACGCAGACATCGAGCAGGCCATCATCGCATTTTGCCTGCCAGGTAAATTGGAGCGCGCCGCCCCATAGCTGTGTGTTGCCCACCACAATTTGAAAGGCCGTTGTCTTCATCTCTTTGCCATCGATTCTCAGCGTGGCCGAGAAATTCGGGTAGCCCAGGCCCAGCAGCGCGCCGACGAGCAGGTAGCCGACAACCCCCAGTCGTTTGACCGGCCTGCGCTCAATTGCTCGTGTCACTTCGCCATCGAAGCCAATACCGGCCATGAGCAGGAAATAGCGGTCGTTGATGCAGCCCAGATCGATGCGCCGCGTTTTGCCATGCAGCAGCACATCACACGCGCTCAGGTCATCCAGGGGCAGGCCGATTTCGCGCGCCCAGACATTCACCGTGCCGTTGGGCAACACACCCAGCGCCGTCTCCGTACCTGCCAGCTCCTGAATGATCTCATTGATGGTGCCGTCTCCGCCGGAAGCAATGACCATATCCGCTCGCTCCAGCACTGCGCGGCGAGCCAGCCTGCGCGCATCTTCCGGCGCTTTTGTATACCAGAGTTCGGCCTGCCAGCCCCGGCTGCGCAAATACGCCAGCGCCTCATCCAGGTGGCGGGAGTGATAGGGAAAGCTGCCCGAAGTCGGGTTGGCGATAATCACCGCGCTGGTGCGTGGCTGTAGCCCAACTCCCTGCTTTTCTAACGTGTCCTCTTTCATCGTCGTGCCTGCCATCAAAGAAATACTGCGATTTTCTCCATCGCTTCAATGCTCTCACAGGAGAGAACCGCCGTAGCGACTGCTTTTCGTGTCGTCTCCTCATACTACTCGCTGCACTACCAATTCTGGATACACTACCATATTGACAGGACACGCAAAGCCCACAAACGCGAAACCGCGGAAAGACAAAACCACAGGGATACCATAGCTCTACTCTTGATACGTTTTATGCGCGAGAGAAGTTACCAGCCGTTGCTGAAGGTCTAATCCACTCGTGGCACGCGGGCGAGTATCTCAGAGACGACTTCGTAGTTGATGGTGCCGAGGCGGTCGGCGACCTGCCCGGCGGTGAGGGTGGCGTGGCCCTGTTTGCCGATCAGCACCACTTCGTCGCCCATGCGCACATGGGGGATGTGGGTGACGTCGACCATGCATTGATCCATGCAGACGCGGCCCAGGATGGGGGCCTGCTGGCCGTGAATGAGAACGCTGCCCCAGTTGGTGGGGCCGCGCCGGAAGCCGTCGGCGTAGCCAACGGGCAGCACGGCGACGCGGGTTGGACGCTCTGTAATGTAGGCGCAGCCGTAGCTGATGCATTCGCCTGCCGGGATGTCTTTGACCTGCGCGACAGTGGTTTTGAAGGAGAGCGCGGGCCGGAAGCCCTGCGGCAGGCGCGTATCCGGCGAGGGGTCGAGTCCGTAGAGGGCGATGCCGGGGCGCACCATGTCGAAGCGCGCCTCCGGCAGGTTGAGCATGGCCGCGCTGTTGGCGGCGTGAACGATGGGCGGGCGCAGGTGCGCGGCCTCTACTGCCTGCAAGACCTGCTGGAAGCGCGAGAGTTGCAGGCGCGCATGCGTCAGGTCGTGGCTATCGGCCATGGCGAAATGGGTGAACATGCCTTCCAGTTCGAGGCCGGGCAGGCTCTTGATCTCACGTATCAGCGCGAGGATGTCCTCAACCTGTTCCGCGCGGATGCCCAGTCGCCCCATGCCGCTATCAACCTTTATATGCACTTTGACCGTCTTTTTCAGGGCCTGCGCCGCCCGCGAAAGTGCGCGCGCCGACTCACCGGAGTAGAGCGTGATGCTCAGGTCAAGGCGCACAGCCTCGCGCATCTGCCAGAGGGGGACGTAGCCAAAGACGAGGATGGGCGCATTGATGCCTGCCTCGCGCAGCGGCGCGGCCTCGCTCACCGTTGCCACGCCCAGCATACAGGCTCCGTTGTGCAGGACGGTACGCGCCACTTTCAGCGCGCCATGCCCGTAGGCATCGGCCTTCAGACTGGCAAGCACGCGCACCGATGGCCCGACCAGTTCCTTTACCTGCCGTGTGTTGTTGCCGATGGCGCTCAGGTCGATCTCCACCCATGTGGGCCGCTCGGACTGCATGATGACGACCTGCTTCCAACCCGGCGTCTGCCGCACCAGCCGCTCGCGAGCCTGCTCTGGCTCCTTCATCAACTGCTCGGTCACACGCTCCATGCGCGTCTCTTCCGAGCCTTTGATGAGAATAGTGTTTCTGATGTGATGCTGGCGAAAGAAGTTATCCTGCTCCGGCGCGGGCTGCTCGCTGATCTGCTTCACCGCCTGTGCCGCGTCCTCGTGCGTTGAGGTGACAATCACGCGCTCTGCGTCCAGTCCGGCCTGGCGCGCGGCCTCGGCAATCAGGGCGGCGCGCTCGCCGCGTGTGATCAGGTAATCGACGCAGTGGGCCGCTTTCTGCCCGACCAGTCGGTGCGCCGTCTCCTCGTATTCGCCCAGGCGCAGCATGTCGCCCAGCACTGCGATACGCCGCCCGGCTGCCAGCGCCTTCAGCGTCTCCAGTCCGGCCAGCATCGAGGCCGGTGTCGCGTTGTGCGTATCGTCGAGCAGCGTGCTGGCATGGACGCCGGGCAGCGGGTTGAGTCTGCCGGGAAGCGGGCGCATGGTTGCCAGCGCCTGCCGTATCTCCTCCGGGCGCAGGCCGCTCTGCTGGCCCACCAGAAAGGCGGCGAGCATGGTTGAAATATGGTGCGTGCCGAGCAGGCGCGAGGCGAGGCGCGCTTCGCGCAGGCGCGGTGGCACTTCGTCATCCGCGATGGGCAGTTTCCCCTGCGTGCCATTCCACGAGACGCGCACGTCGCGCACGAGCGAGGCCGCGAACGGGGCAATGGTCGCCTGCACCGGCGTTTCGATCAACAGGGCGCGCACCAGCTCGTCGTCGTAGTTGACGATGGCCGTGCCGTCTGTCGGCAGGTTGCTGAGTAGCGTTGCCAGTTCCGCCGCCAGCGCCTCGACGCTACCGAAGTATTGCAGTTGCGCCGCGCTGATATTGGTGAGGACGCCAATCTGTGGCCTGACGATGCGGCACAGGTCGCCGATTTCTCCGGGATGGTCGCAGCCGAGTTCGAGGACGGCATACTCGTGACGTTCTTCCAGCCGACCGAGCGAGAGGGGCAGGCCCAGCAGGTCGTTGTAGTTCTGCCAGCTTTTGAAGGTGGCGAAATGGCTGCCAAGCACACCGGCAATCGCCTCTTTCGTGCTGGTCTTGCCCGCGCTGCCGGTCACGGCAATGACGGTGGGGTGCCAGCATTGCAGGATGTACTGCGCGTATCGCTGCAATGCCAGCCGCGTATCATCGACGCTGATGGTGGTGACGCCTGTGGCTGCCAGCGCGCTGCGCGTCTCCTCCGGCAGCGCGTTCAGCGCCTGCGCCTCCAGTAGCAGGCCGCCCGCTCCCTTTTGCGCCGCTTCCAGCGCGTAATCATGTCCGTTGCCATGCTCGCCGCGCACAGCGACAAAGAGTTCGCCTGGCAACAACTGGCGCGTATCATGGCTGAACGCCTCAAAATGCCCCTGCTTGCCTGGATAGATCAGGACGCCTTCGGTTGCTTTCAAGAGATGATCGAGATAAATCATACGAGTTTAGTCTAGTGCAATAGCAATATACTTATGAAAAAGCCCTCTCGGACATGATATGTCCAATCCCTTTTCACGACCCCGGCGGCGCGTGCCAGACCTGGACCGTTTTGTCGAAGGAGCCGGAAGCCAGCCATTTGCCGTCGGGTGACCAGGCGACGGAGCGCACGCTGGCGTCGTGGCCGGTGTAGGTGAAAGGATTGCTGCCATCGGTATTCCAGACCTGCACCGTCATATCATCTCCGCCGGAAGCGATGCGCTTGCCGTCGGGCGACCAGGCAACGGTATAGACGAAATCGCTGTGTCCATAGTAAGTATAGGGATGGTCGCCGTTGAGCGCATCCCAGATCTGCACCGTCTTGTTATCTGCGGCGCTGGCAATGCGCCGACTGTCCGGCGACCAGGCCAGCCCCCAGATAGAGGTGGAGTATGGCTGGTAGGTAAAGATCAGCATGCCGCTGGCAGCATCCCAGACCTGCACTGTCATATCGGCGCCGGCGGTGGCGATATATTTGCCATCGGGCGACCACGCCACCGCGTGAATAATGTTGTTGTGGCCGCTATAGGTCAGGGCATTGTTGCCGGTCAGGGCATCCCAGACCTGCACCGTGTTGTCCAGCCCCCCGGAAGCGATACGTCTGCCATCGGGCGACCATGCCAGCGCCCAGACCCAGCTCCTGTGTCCGCGATAGACATAGACCTGTGTGCCGTTTGTGGCATCCCAGACCTGTACCGTTTTGTCGAAAGAGCCGGAAGCCAGATACCTGCCCTGCGGCGACCAGCCTACCGTATAGACCGGCCCGGTGTGGCCGCTATAGATGTACGGATTTCCTCCGTTGAAGGCATCCCAGGTCTGTACCGTCCTGTCTCCACTGCCGGAGACGATACGCGGCGCCTGAAAGGAAGACGAGGCCCCGTTGCTCGTACTGGTTGTACTGGCGGGCGACCAGGCCACGGACCAGACCCAGTCGCTGTGGCCGCGATAGGTATAGAAGGCGGTGCCAGAGGCCGTGGCAGGCGTGGACTGCGCGTTATTGGCCTGTTGTTCCTGTTCATAGACCAGCAGGGCGACTCCGCCTGCCGCCGCGACAACGGCGGCTCCTGCCAGCCCGATCAGCACCTTCCGGCGTGAAAAGCTGTGTTTCAGATCCTGTGTCCAGGGCAAAGGTACCCGTGCAGGCTGCTGCGCGAGATCAGGTGTCTGGATGGGCAAAGGGTCTGGCCCGGCTGCTGCCGGTACAGGCGTGGGGTGCGCTTCCTCTACTGTCTGCTGTACCTGCTCTGATTGCGACTGCCCCGGCGCGGGAGCGAGTTCGAGAGAGACGGGCAGCGTCTCGCCGGGAAGCAGCAATGACGATGGGCCAGATGTCGCCTGGAGAGAGGTGGGTAGGGCGTATGCTTCCGCCGGTACTCTGGCGGCCGCTTCGCGTAGCGCGTCGGCAAAACCCTCAATAGTGGGGAAGCGCGCCTTCGGGTCTTTGGCCAGCGCCTTCATGACGACCGCTTCGACCTCCGCCGGGAAATCCGGGATGCGTTCGCGTAACGAAGGGGGAGTTGCCAGCGTGTGTTTCACTGCTATCTCTGTAAACGAACCGAGAAAGGGCAGCTCGCCGGTCAACCACTCGTAGACCACCACTGCCAGCGAATACTGATCGCTGTTGGCAACGGCCTGGTATTGCATCTGTTCGGGCGCCATGTAGGCGACGGTACCGGCCAGCTCTTGCATATCCTGCGTCTGGTAGCGCGAACTCTGGGCCACCAGCGCGATACCGAAGTCGCTGAGCAAAATCTCGTTCTGCCGCCCGATGAGCATATTTTCCGGCTTCACGTCGCGGTGAATCACGTTCTGACTGTGGGCGTAGTGCAGGGCGGAAGCCACCTGTGTCACGTAGGAGACGACGGTATGCAGGGGAAGGGGAACGCCTCGCACCAGCCGTTTGCGCAGGCTGCCGCCGGGCGCGTAATCCATTACCAGAAAAGGTGTGCCATCCTCGACGGCAAATTCCAGCACGCGCACGATATGAGGATGCACCAGGCGCGCGACAATAGCCGCCTCGCGGCGGAAAGGCGCGATATCCTCCTGCTCCATGTGCGTATGCAAAACTTTGATGGCTGCCTGCGTCTGAAGATAGAAATGTTCCGCCAGATAGACATCGCCGAAGCCGCCATGTGCGAGTAGTTGGATCAGCCGGTAACTACCCATGCGCTGCCCAACGCGATCAGCCATCGAAAACGCTCCCAGATCCAGTCTCGGTAATAGTTCTTCCCGGAAAATAACCCTTTATTGCACTCCAACGTATCCGTATGTAGGATAACACATTTGCCTGAGAAAAGCATCAAGGAAGAGTACTTTTACTGGAATCCAGGGCAAAATGGAAGCAGATTTGACGGCGGCAATTTCGAGGTGCTATGCTAGCGTCAGTAGATTTACTGAGAACAGAACAGGCGGCGAAACGCGCGAGAATTTGAGGATGCTGTGAACGACATCTCTACGAGGTCATATGAGAGCAGAAAGGGGTGGCCATTGGCGCACTTGAGCGAGCGTGCCAGGCTGGCTCTGCTGTGCTTTTTGCTGCTTGTCATGCTGGGAGTGCTGGCCTTTGCCGCTATCAACACGGTGCAGGCGGTGAAAAATTTCCAGCATCAGTATAGCGCCGTGAAGTCGCAGGATGTGAGCGCCATTCATCCCTGGATGACCATTCACGTGGTTTCCCATATCTATCACGTGCCTGAGACATACCTTTATAAGACGCTCAACCTGCCGGATACTCCGGCTACCCGTCACATGACGCTTGATACCATTGCGCATCGTAAAAAGCAGCCGATTACGCAGGTGATTAGCACGCTTCAGCAGGCGATTGTGAGGTACCGGAAAATGCATCATATTCCGACGCCCACACCGGCCCCTGGCATCAGTCCTCACGTGCCTCCACAAAGGAGGGTGACATCTTGAATTCCTCCTTTTTTATTGATACCTTGCAGCAGTATGGCTACCTGGCGCTCTGGTTGATTGTCTTCATTGCTTCCGCCGGCGCCCCCGTTTCAGGTTCGCTCGCCCTCTTTGCTTCTGGCGCTTTTGCCTCCCTCGGCGATTTCAATGCCTTCATCCTCTTTCCTACCGCTTTGAGCGCCGCTGTCGCCGGCGATAACCTGACCTATTTCATTGGCTTTCGCGTGGGCGCGCCCATCCTGGAATGGATAGGACGGCAGAAACGCTTTCGCTGGATGAACCCTGAAGCCATCGAGCGCGGACGCACGTATTTTCGAGAGAGGACAGGACTGGCGATTTTTGTTACCCGCTTCCTCCTCGTCGTGCTGGGTGGCCCGATCAACCTGCTGGCCGGAACAGAACGCTACCCGTATCGCAAATTTCTGTTCTGGGATGTCTGCGGCCAGGCGCTGGGAGTTATCATCCCCGTTGGCCTCGGCTTCATCTTCGCTGAAAGCTGGGAAGAAGTCGCCGGAGTGTTCGGGGCCTTCTCCAGCCTGGTGCTGGCCGCGCTGATCGCCGTGCTTCTCACTTTCTATCTGCTGCGCAAAATACATCAGCGCAGGCAGGCCAGAGCTAAGGCTGAAGCAGCCGCAGGTAAAGAAGGCGTGGCCGTACCCGACATCGAAATCGGGATGGCCGCTCCGCTCCAGCAGGTGATGAGGACAATGGACTATGATAGTGGTTCTCTGCCGGTCTCTGACTAGATAGATAAAGGGCAGTGATGGATAGAGCAAAACCGACTATTTTGATTTTCACCACGCATACCGGTGGCGGACACCGGAATCTGGCGCAGGCATTGCGAGAAACGTTGGGGACACGCTATGAAGTGGTGATTCTGGACCCGCAATCTCCGCTCGTCGGCCCCATGTATACGGCTGCCAGTCGCCATTTTGTACACTTTTTGCACTGGCAGTTTGCCCTGACCGATAACCCGTTTGTTTCGTTCTGCGTGCAACGCTTTCTGGCTCTCAAGAGCAGCAGGCGCTTTCGTGATCTTATTGAGCGTATTCAACCCGATCTTGTCATTGCCACCCATGCCATGCTCTCTTATACTACTGCTCGCGCCCTTGAGCGCGTGGCGGGGCAGCGTATTGCCAGGCCACCCGCAAGGGGTGGCCCTACTATACACGATGGCCCCACAAGCAGCACGGATGCTCGTAGTATAGTAGGGCCACCCCTTGCGGGTGGCCTGGGGCTGGGGACGCGGCGTATTCCGCTTGTCTTCCAGCTTACTGATCTGGGGCGATTGAACGCGACGTGGTTTGCCGAGAAACGGGCCGATGCCTACCTGGTGCCGACGCAAGAAATTCTCGCGCAGGCGCTGGAGCAGGGCATCGAGCAGGAGCGGTTGCACCTCACCGGCAGGCCGATCCGGCAGCAGTTTTTGACACTTTCTCCTGACGTGCGAGAGGAAACGCTGCGCTCTCTCGACTTCGACCCCGCCGTCTTCACGCTCTTCCTGCAAGGGGGGGCAATGGGGGCAGCCGGGCTTGAGCGCACCATCACGGGCGTGCTGGCGACCGGAACGCCCGTGCAGATCATTTTAGCCTGTGGCGACAACAACGGGCTGGCGGCCCGTTACGCGGGCCGCGAGCATGTGCGCGTGCTGCCTTTTACCGCGCAGATCGCTCCCTATATGGCTTCGGCGGATGTCATTGTCGGCAAAGCCGGGGCCAGCTTTATCTCCGAGGCTTTCATCCTGGGCAAGCCCTTTCTGGTCACATCCTTCATTCCGGGCCAGGAAACCCCCAACCTGCGCTTCATTGAGCAACACAACCTGGGCTGGGTCTGCCCGCGACCGGCAGAGCAAATCGCATTGCTGCGCCAGCTTGCCAGCGACCCCGGCCTGCTCGCCGAAAAGGCGGCCAGCATCCATGCTTACCGCACATGGAACATCCAGGCCAATCAACGTATCCTGCCTGCTATTGATCGCCTGCTCGCAGCGCCAATTTGCTACCCCGTAGGCGCCGATTGATTACGCCTGCGGAAACTGGGGTTGTGTTATCTCGTTTCTGGTTGCGCGCCAGTTGACGGTTGGCAAGATCAGACGTTTATCAACATGGTCGCGATACTTGATGGCAAGGCCGATCAGCGATGCGAGGACGGGGCCATTGAGCAGGTGCGGCTGCAGGCCAAGCTCGATCAGCCGGGTGTGCGTGGCATTGTAATAGTGTTGCTCCGCCTCGACGCGCGGATTGGAAAGATGCCGGACATGCGCCTCTAATCCCAGCTCTTTGCTCTGCTTCACCACCATCTCTGCCAGGTCCAGCAGCGAGAATTGCTCGGTAATCTGATTGAAGACGCGGTACTCCCCCTCGGCAGCCGACGAGAGAATCGCCAGTTCGATGCAGCGAATCGTATCCATCAAGTTGATGTAGCCACGTGTCTGCTGCCCTTTGCCATAGACGGTCAGAGGATAGCCCAGCGCGGCCTGCACGCAGAAGCGGTTGAGGGCCGTGCCATAGATCTGGTCATAGTCAAAGCGCGTCGCCAGCCGCGCATCCAGCGTTGTCTCATCGGTCTCGACGCCATAGACCACGCCCTGATTCAAGTCTGTCGCGCGCAGCCCCCAGATTTTGCAGCAGAACATGATATTATGACTGTCATGAACCTTACTCAAATGATAGAAACTGCCTGGTTGTTTTGGAAATGGGAGAATATCAGAGCGGCCCCTGTGGTGAATTTCGATAAAACCCTCTTCGATATCGATATTGGGGGTGCCATATTCGCCCATGGTGCCGAGCTTGACAAGGTGGCAGGTGGGAGCGAATTCTTTGATGGCGTAGAGGACATTGAGCGTGCCGACGACGTTGTTAGTCTGGGTGTAGACGGCGTGCTTGCGGTCGATCATGGAATAGGGCGCGGAACGCTGCTCGGCGAAGTGAACGACGGCTTCGGGCTGGAAGTCGCGAAAGACGGCTGCCAGCGCCTCGTAATCCGTGACATCGCCGACGCGGAACTGTATCTCCCTGCCGGAGATGTCGCGCCACGCCGCCACGCGCTCATGCAGCGTGTAAATGGGAGTCAGGCTGTTGAAGCCGCGTTCGAGATCGAAGTACCTGCGCGCCAGGTTATCGAAGATGAAGACATCATGTCCCTGATTGGACAGGTAGAGAGATTGCGGCCAGCCAAGATAGCCGTCACCGCCCAGTATCAGAATACGCATACTCTTTTCCTCATTGACTCACGTTTTCAATGGGAGCCTGCTCTTCATAAAGAGATGGCTCCCTGAGCATTTCCGGGCAAGCTCCCAGAGGAGAAACTTCTTTATAGACACGCCACAGCATAGTGCAAGGTATCTATGCCCTTATTGTACAGCTATTTTGCACAGGTGGGTAGATATCGTGCTTGCTCGCGCGCCATGTGGTATCGAGAGCATAACACAGCCCGCTTAAGAAATGCTCAGGAATTTGTAAAATATTTGCAAAAGTGAGGGGGCAGCGTTCGTGATCGTGTCATTCCTCATGACACGATCACGTCCTTTTTCTTATAGCCAGCTATACGGGTACTTCTCGTCGTCGATGGCCTGAGCGACGGTGGTGTATTTGAGCGGGTAGAAGGTGTCGACCATGACGGCCAGTTCTTCGGTGCGCTCGGCTCCCAGGCTCTTTTCGACGGCGCCGGGCTGCGGGCCGTGCGGGATGCCGCGCGGGTGCAGGGTGATCGAGGAACGCTCGATGCCTTTGCGGCTGCCGAAGTTGCCGTTGACGTAGTAGATCATCTCGTCGCTGTCGATGTTGCTATGGTTGTAGGGGACAGGCACCGAGAGCGGGTGATAATCTAGCTTGCGCGGCACGAAGGAGCAGACGACGAAATTGGGTCCCTGGAAGGTCTGATGCACGGGTGGCGGCTGGTGGACGCGCCCGGTGATCGGCTCAAAATCGGCGATGTTGAATATCCAGGGATATTCGTGACCATCCCAGCCGACCACATTGAGCGGATGATAGTCATACCAGTAGCTGGTGATGCGGTTTCCGACCTTGAGGCGCACCTCGAACTGGCCCTGCTCAGTGTGCGTGACCAGCTCTTGGGGGCGGCGAATGTCGCGGTCGCAGTAGGGGGAGTGTTCCAGGAACTGCCCGTTGCTGTTGAGGTAGCGGCGCGGCGGCTCGATGGTGCCGTGCGCCTCGATGGTCAGGAAGCGCGTCTGCGGGCTGTCGGATGGGATATCAAAGCGGAAGGTGGTGCCGCGCGGGATGATGATGTAGTCGCCCTCGTGGTAGGGTAGCAGGCCGAAGTTGGTTTCCAGCGTTCCATGCCCGTCATGCACGAAGTAGACGAGATCATTTTCGCCGTTGCGATAGAAGTAGTGCATCGGCTCCGTGGGCTGCGCGATGCCCAGCGCGACATCCTTGTTGAACATGAGGACCTGATTGCCCAGCACGGCATCGCCGCCCGGCGGCAGCTGTGCCGTCTTCAGGTGGTGGTGGCGCTGCACTCCCTCGTCCCATTCTTCCAGCTTCACATCCTGAAACTTTTCAACTTTTGTTACTCGCGTGGGCGGGTAGTGGTAGTACAGAATCGAGTAATTGCCGGAGAAGCCTTCGGTGCCGAAGACCTCTTCCGCGTAGAGCGTGCCGTCTGGTTTGCGAAACTGCGTATGCCGTTTCGGGGGTATCTGCCCCAGGCGATGATAACTCGGCATTGTTCTCTCCTTTGCAGGATGAAAAGGTTACATGATACGGTTCCGCAATACACCAATGCCTTCGACTTCGAGTTCGACCTCTTCCTCTTTTTGCAGCCAGGGATGGACTTCTATACCCAGTTCGAGGATGCAGCCGGTGCCGACGGTGCCGGAGCCGAGAACGTCGCCCACGCGCAGGCGGGCGTTTTGCGAGGCCCAGGCAATCATCTGCGGGAAGCTGTAGTAGATCTGGTCGAAGTTGCCGCGTGAGATTTCTTTGCCATCGACGCGGGCGACCATCTGCATGTGGTAGCGTTCGCTCGCGCCGCTGCCTGTGCGGTAGCGTGCCAGTTCATCGGGCGTGACCAGCCAGGGACCAAGCGAGGTAGCGAAATCCTTGCCCTTGCCGGGACCGAGATTGAGCTTCATGTCGCGCCGCTGGAAGTCGCGCGCGCTCCAGTCGTTCATGATGGTGTAGCCGGCGATATACTGGTCGGCCTCTTCCACCGGAATGTCTTTGCCCTCGCGCCCGATGACGCAGGCGATCTCCAGTTCGATATCCAGTTCCTGGCTGCCCTTCGGGTAGGGGATGGGCTGATCGGTGCCGTAGACTTCGCTCGGATTGGTGAAGTAGAAAATTGGCACCTCGTACCATTCGGGAATCATGCCGAGACCGCGCAGGGCGCGGGCGGCCTTGACATGCTGCTCGAAGGCGTAGAAGTCGCGAATCGAGGGCGGCTCTGGAATAGGCGCTAAGGGGACGATCTCGTTGAGCGAGTAGGTCTTGCCCGTCGCGCCCTTGACGTGTACGCTGCCATAGCGCGGCTCCGGCAGCGGAGTGAGCGGCACCTCGATGTTGTGCGCTTTGCCCTCATTTGCCAGCGCCTGCCGTGCCGCTGTCAGCCCAGCGGGGTCGCGCAGCAATTCCAGCAGGCTCGGGTAGTCAAGCTCGAAGACCTGGTTACCGCTGATGACGCCTGCGTGGGTGGTGTCGTCTGCTGTTCTGAAGGTGAGCAGCTTCATCTATAGATTCCCTCGCAATTCCTGCTCGCGCTCCAGCGCCTCGAAGAGGGCCTTGAAGTTGCCTTCGCCGAAGCCGCGCGCGCCCTTGCGCTCGATGACCTCGAAGAAGACCGTCGGGCGGCTCACAATCGGTTTGGAGAAGATTTGCAGCAGGTAGCCTTCATCGTCGTGGTCGACCAGAATGCCCAGTTCGGCCAGGTCCTTCACGTTCTCGGTGATATTGCCGACGCGCTCCAGCACGTCATCGTAGTAGGTCGACGGCGTTTTGAGGAACTCGATGCCGCGCCCCATCAGCTCGCGCACGGTAGTGACGATATCGTCGGTGTTGAGGGCGATATGCTGCACGCCGGGGCCGCGATAGAAGTCCAGGTACTCTTCGATCTGCGACTTCTTGCGTCCGGGTGCGGGTTCGTTGATGGGGAACTTGATGCGCCCGCTGCCGTTCTGCATGACCTTCGACATGAGGGCCGAATATTCCGTGCTGATAGCGCGATCATCGAAATGCACAAGCTGCGTGAAGCCCAGCACTCGCTCGAAGAATGCCACCCACTCGTTCATTTTACCCAGTTCGACATTGCCGACCACATGGTCTATAGCGGCCAGCCCTGCCGGTCGCGCGCGGCGCGGCAAACTGGAAGCCAGCGGACGATAGCCGGGCAGGAAGGAACCTTTGTAGTCCTGGCGTTCGACAAAGACCATCTCGGTATCGCCGTAAAGCTGGATGGCTGCACGCTTCACCATGCCATAGTCGTCTTTGCTGCTGGTTGGCTCCATTGTCCCCGTTGCCCCGCGCTTCGTCGCCTCGCGATACGCCTGTGTGGCATCATCGACGCGCAGCGCAATATATTTGACGCCATCACCATGTAGCTTGATATGCTCGCTCATCTCGCCCTCTGGCCCCAGCGGCGAGGTCACGACCAGGCGTACATTGCCCTGCTCAAGCGCATAGCTGGCGCGGTCGCGCACGCCCGTTTCCAGCCCGGCATAGGCGATGGGAACAAAGCCCCATCCATGCTCAAGATAGTACGCGGCCTGCCGCGCATCGCCCACGTAGAACTCCAGGTAATCGTAGTTCTGGATGGGCATGAAATCATGTTCTTGTTCGGCCATTGCAACACTCCTTTGTGTGGTAATGATACTGCTGAGGTGAAAATACGTATCGCTCTGAATGAGACACGGCTACCTCATTCGTTCCAGGTACTCTGATGGTGCGTGTGGGAAAATTCAGTCCCGATTCCGGGCAGGAACCCCGACCCTTCCAGACACAAACCAACATGCCGAAACTCCTTTGTTCCGATACGTTGTACACACAGGCAATCCATAACATCTTTCTCTACCCATTATATGAAACTCTCCCACTGAGTAGCAAGGGTGATTGCGCCGCTGATTACCCCATCTCTTGGTACAGATTCGTTCTTCTCATAAAGCGTAATAAAGCGATGTTGGTAAGGATGGAGTTGCAGGGCGGGCGTCAGGCCGCTGAACCGCGCTGTAGATAAGACTTTTTGCTATCTGTTACCTATCTCGCCAGCAAAGCGTTGTAAGCGTGTAGGTAATGACGCCTACTTCGCGTCAACCTCTGGATCAGTATCTTTGTATTTAGAAGCACGGAGAGTCGATGAAACAGTCGTTGTTGGAACAGAAACCGGAAGTTGTCCATTCGTCAGAAACGCAGGAAGCCACCTCTACCACTCCTTCAGCCAGTTATCAGCCCACGCGCTGGGCTTCTGTCAATAAGATACTTGATATTATCGATGTCCTCTCAGGGGGGCGTGCAGGCTGGGTGCAGCGATTCTTTATGTTCGCCTTTATCGGTGGGTGCGCGGCCCTTGTCAATATGGCGGTCTTCTATATCGTCTTTGATGTGATTGCGCAGCCTGCTAACGAGACGGTGCGCAACGTCATTGCCTCTCTCTTTGCCGCCGAAATCTCGATCATGGCGAACTTTATCCCCAACGATTTCTTCACCTTCCGCCATCTCGACGGGCATCGGCGAACCTGGCTGGCGCGTTGCCTGCGTTTCCACATCACCTCCGTCGGCGGCAGCGTCCTCACCTTTGTCATCGAGTTTTCGCTCAGCCACCTGCTGCACGTGCGCCCCATTTTCGCCCAGGCAGTTGCTTTGATTCTTGTCCTGTTTTACAATTTCTCATTCCATCACATCTTCACCTATCGCCATCTGAAGCGTACCGCTGCCGAAGCGTGATACTGACCGAGCTGCCCGCAGGCCAGCGGCCGACGGTGTAGCAGGCCAGCGGCCGACGGTGTAGCAGGCCAGCGGTCGGCGGTGTAGCAGGCCAGCGGTCGGCGGTGTAGCAGGCCAGCCGCCCGCAGGCCACCCGCAAGGGGTGGCCCTACTATATACGGTGCCAGTATGGCTCCCAGAGCCATCTGAGTGGGTCCGCGTAGAGTAGGGCTATCTCTTGCGGGTGGCCTGCCTTGCGCACGCCCCGGCTTCCATTACCGCTTCTGGGGGTGGCCCTCCTCTCCACGAGGCGGTTGTACCCCTGGTGGAGCGGCCGTATATAGTAGGGCCACCCCTTGCGACTGGCCTGCATGGGTGCGACTGGCCTGCATGGGTGCGACTGGCCTGCATGCGACTGGCCTGCGTGCATGCGGGTGGTCTGCGTGCATGCGGGTGGTCTGCGTGCGTGCGGCTGGCCTGTGGCTCGGTGGGCTAACGCTGGGGGTGGCTTATGGAGCGGTTCTATTTCCTTCTTTCAACTTTCTGCCCACATGGATCACTATAGTTGTGCCCTGCCCTATGCTCACCGGCAGCGCGGCCAGTTTCACTATTTTCATTACCCGTTCGCGCCATTGGCCTTTAAGGGGAGCGAGCGCGGCCAGGAAGAGGAGCATCTGGCTGGTGCCGGTCAGGCGACCCCACCAGGGGCCGCCGCCGCGTGGCAGCCTGCCCCGGCTCAGGTCAAGCATGGGGTCAAGATAGCGCATGATGGGCGGCAGCAGGCACCAGCGCGGCAGATCGGCCCAGGCGGTGGCGCAGATGGCCGTCCAGAGCGTCAACCAGGAGTCCGCTTCGATATCCATCACGCTGCCCAGTTGCGAGGGGCCGAGCAGGCGCGCCAGCGGCCCGTCCAGCCAGTCTATGGCGCTGGCTTCCAGCAGGATCAGCGACCAGCTCAATTTTCCGGCCATGCCTGTGCGGTCGCGAATGCCTGAGGCTGCCAGCCCTGCCAGTACGGCGCCCGTCGCTGCCCGGCTCAATGTCATCACATCGGCCAGCGAGGCATCTCTGGGGCCGGTTCTGTCGATCATGGCTGCCAGAAATGCGCGCTGGACTTTCATCGCCAGCGCCAGGCCGAGCAGGTAGCGTAGTGCCGGGATCAGCCCATAGACGCGCCAGATCGCCAGCCCGCTTGAGAACGCGGTGATCAGTTCCAGTATGCGTACCGTTAGCCAGAAATTCGTCTTCGTGCGCATTGTTTCATGACTCGTATACGATGGGCGTGTGATACAATAGATCAGGTTATCGAGTGACGCGCAGCCACCTGTGAGGGAAGAGAACAATGATTGAGCGCAAAGGCACTATCCCTCTTTCACCCGTCACGCGCCAGAACAGGCGAGCAGCCTGGTGGGCGCTGGCGAGTAGCGCAGGCGTGCTTTATTTTATCATTGCTGTGGTTATTTTGCACCTGCTGCGGCCTGATTTAAACCCTGTTACCCACGCGGTCAGCAATTATGCTGTCGGCTCCTTTGGCTTGCTTATGACCTCGGCCTTCTTTATGCTGGCTATGAGCGAGTTTGCTTTAGCTCAGGGGCTTGTGTGCGGCCTTGCGCGCACTCGAAAAGCTATCGTCAGTGTTTTTCTGTTGCGCCTGGCGGCAGCAGGCCTGATCGTGACAGGCCTTTTTCATAGCGATGTGGATGTGCCGCGTCCACCCGCTTCGCCTGGCGCCTTCGTCCACTGGACTGGCGCCGGTATCTCCTTCCTGAGCCTGATGATCGCCATATTTCTCCTCTCAAGTTGCTTCAGGCATGATACACGCTGGCAGGCGATTTCTCGCCTCTCGTCTATCCGGGGGGCCGCTATTGTACTGGCGCTGGCAGTGTATGGCATGCTGGCAATTGTCGGTTGGACAGGCATCGGCGAGCGTATTTACATTGCGAGCAGCGTGCTGTGGCTCCTGTTTATGTCTTTGCGGCTGCGCAGCATCACCCTCGCTTAGAAGGCAAAAGTACCGGTGCAATGACATGCCAGAATCGAATGTGCCATTCTTACGCAGCTATGGTACAATAGGGGCTGGTCGAATTTGAGGAGAATTTCAGAGGATTGGTGAGATGCTCATATTTCGTTTCGCATAGCAGGTGGTATGTATGGATGAGCGCAGGCGCGTAGAGGTTGTGGAGGCAGCGCGCCAGTTGCTGGCCCGCTTTCAGGCGGAACAGCCGCAATGGACGGATGACCGAACCCCCGTTGATGAACTGGTGGCCTGGTATGGCCTGGATGTGGAGACCTTTCACCCGGACGATCACCCGAAAGGAACGTATGGCTTCCTTGAACGCGGCGAACCCCTGATCTGGCTCTGTCGCGGTCTGTCTGAGACCTTCCGCCGCTTCACGCTTGCCCACGAACTGGGGCATGCCGTCCTGCACCAGGAATCCACCCATGTTCCTTATGATCTCCCTGAGCTTTCTCCCGACGACCCGTGCCAGCAACCGGACGTGCTGGAAGAGGTAACGGTGCCGACCGCGCAGGAGTACATGGAGGAGGCGCTGGGCATCGGCATGCAGTATGACCCGCGCAGCGAACGCGAACTGGAGGCCAATCTCTTCGCGGCTGAACTGCTCATGCCCCTGGAACGAGTGCGCGCTCTCTACCTCGTTGAGCAGATTCCCCCTCATCAGCTTGCCGCGACCTTCGATGTTTCCGATGCCGCCCTGCTCAACCGCCTTGCCGTTTTGCTGAACGAAGCGCGTGAGACAGGGGAGCGAGCCAATCAGCGCGAATATCAGGAGAAGGCGGAAGAGTGGCAATCTATACCTGCAAAGGCAAAGCAATATGATGCCTATCAGCAGGCAGCTATCGAGGCTCCCACACCTGCGTTGATCGTCGCCGGGCCGGGCAGCGGCAAAACCAGCACGCTGGTCGGGCGCACGGAATACCTGGTGCGCAGCCTCGGCGTGCCGCCGGAACAGATTCTGGCGCTGACCTTCTCACGGAAGGCGGCGCAGGAGATGCGCGAACGCTTGCAGGCTGCCCTTGGCGAAAGGGAGCGCGTCCCCACTGTCAGCACCTTCCACGCCTTCTGCGCCGATGTCCTGCGCATGTATGGCAGCCTGTCTGGCCTGCGCCCCAACTTCGCCCTCGTCGATGAGACCGAGGGCTATTTCCTGTTGCGCCAGCAGGCCCGTTCCATGCGCTTGCAGCACTATCGCAACCTGTCCTATCCAGACCTCTACTTCCCCGCCCTGCTCAAAGCGATTTCGCGCGCCAGAGACGAACTCGTTTCACCGGAGCAATATCGCGCCCTGGCGGAGGCAATGCTGAAACAGGCGCAGGACGATGAGGCGCAGCAGAGGGCCGAAAAAGCTCTGGAAGTGGCTTCCGTTTACGCGCTGTATGAAGCGGCCCTGCAAGAGCGCGGAGACACCGACTTCGGTGGCCTGATTATGCTGACGGTGCGCCTCTTTACCGAATTTCCAGAGGTGCTGCACGAACAGCAGAAAAAATACCGGCACATTCTGGTAGACGAGTTCCAGGACATCAACCGGGCCAGCGGTATTTTGCTGCGGCACCTGGCGGGAGAAGAGCGGCGCGTCTGGGTCGTAGGTGACGCCAACCAGGCCATTTACGGCTTTCGAGGAGCTTCACCCGCCAACATTGCCAGCTTCGAGCAGGATTATCCGGGCGCGGTTATCCTGCCGCTCAGTCACAACTACCGCTCGCGACCCGATATCGTGAGCCTGGCGGAATCGTTTCGCTACCGGCAACTCGAACTGGGGCAGGAGGTCGAGCCGGTGAGAAATCAACCGGCGCGGCTGACGGCGCCCGAAACGTATGTGACGGTGGCGAGGGCCGATGACGAGGCCAGCGAACTGGCGGGCCTGCTGGCGGATATACAACACAAACGCGCGACCGGCTACAGCTATCAGGATATCGTAGTGCTGTGCCGCACGCGCTCGCACGCGCGCAAGATCATGCGCGCCCTCGCGCTGGCCGGGCTGCCCGTCATCGAAACCGGCGGCATGCTGGGGCAGGAGCATATCAAAGATATTCTCTCCATCGTCTTACTGCTGGCCGAGAGCAGCGGCATGGGCATCCTGCGCGCCGCTCGTTTGCGCGAGCATCCACTGAGCCAGGAAGACATCGAGGCCCTTTTGCTGGCCGCCCGTGAGGCGCAGTGCAGCCTCTACAGCCTGATGGTGCGCGGAGAAATTCCGTCTGCTTTGAGCGTGCAGGGACAGCACTCTTTCGCTCGCCTCTCCGCCATTGTGCGCAACTTGCACCATACCACCAGCGTCTGGTCGCTGCTGGCGCACTATCTCTTCATCGAAACCTCGCTTATCCGCGACCTGCTCTCTTCATCGGCGAGCAAGCTGCGACAGAGCCTGCTGGCCGATTACGCCAATCTGCTCGCGCTGGCCCGTCGTTATGACCAGCAGCGGGCCGAGCGCATAGTGCGAGCAACGCAGGAAATGCAGGAAATGCAGGAAACAGGGGAAGGGCAGGAGGGCGACGACAATCAACCGGCGGTAAAGGAGCAGGCAAGGGGATTTCTGGATTACCTGAGCGTTCTTTTGATGTTGCACCAGGATGGCGGCAACCGGCAGCAGGGCGAGGGCAGCGGCGAGGAGACGCCAGATGTGATTCGTGTGATGACGGTTCACGCCAGCAAGGGGCTGGAATTTCCCGTCGTCTACCTGCCGGGGCTGGTGCAGCAGCGTTTCCCCATCCGGCGACAGGGCAGCCTGGTGGCCGCGCCGGATGGCATGCTTCCAGCGGGCAGCGAGGGCGAGGCTGCACACGACAGCGGAGAAGCCTGCCTGTTCTACGTTGGCGTCACCCGCGCCCGCGATGCCCTTGTGCTGAGCTACAGCACGCGCTACGGCAAGCGCAGCTACAAACGCTCTCCCTATATCGACGCGCTGCTGGCCGGGCTGCCGGAGGAACGCATCACGCAGCTGGAATGGCACAGCCGCGACGAATATCGCTATCTGGCCGCCGCCGCCGATGACCTGATCCCCGCCTCGCAGCCCGGCGAGAGCTTTGTCCAGGCGATGCAGCCCGCCACGTTGAGCGTGACAGATATCGAAACCTACCAGCGTTGTCCGCGCCAGTATGCCTATAGCAGCGTCTACCGCTTTCAGCGCGAGGCTGGCGCCTATGCTCTCTTCTGGCGCGCTACGCAGAAAACGGTGGAGGCGCTGCAAAACGGAGACATAGGAGCGCAGCCGGTTGTTTCCCCGCAGCAGTCAGGTCTGCCTGAACCCATCACGGCGGCCTCGGTTCAGCAGGAGGCGCACGACCTCTATACCCGCCACTGGCAGGAACTGGGCGGCCATCTCACTCCTTTCGCCTCGTTCTACGAGCAGCACGGCCACGAAGTCGTTGATATGCTGCTGCATAAGCTGGCGACCGGCAAGGGCGAGCAATGGGGAGAGCGGCAGAGCTATAGCGTCGATATAAATGGCCGCACGGTGCTTGTGCCGGTGGATCGCGTCGAGGCCGCACAGGAGCAGGGACAGGCAGAGGAGAAAAAGCCGGTCCGCTTTGTGCGCACAGGTTTTCGCAAGCGTAAGGAGAAACCGGCGGCTGAAACGCGCGAACTGCTCTACGCAAAGGCCCTGCGCCAGCACCATCCCGGCCAGCCGCTGGAGTTACATTTCCACAACCTGAGTACGGGCGAGACGGTGCCGATTACCCTGACGGAGAAAAAAGAGCAGAAGCTTTACCAGGAACTGGTAGAACTGATTCTGGGCATGGAACGCCACGAATACCCGATCAACCCTGACCCTTTTCGCTGCCCATCCTGTCCATACTTTTTAATCTGTCCGGCATAGTTGGCAACGTGCAGAGGGGGTCATCCGTAAGATATAATAGGAACATCAATTGTCATTGTTCTTCATGTTCATTCGCATTTTTCCGAATAATGCATGTCGAGACCCAGAAAGCAGGTAATTGGCATGGGTATACCGCTAGCCAGAACACACTGGCTGCTCAATAATAATAACTCGCCGCAAAGGCAACAGCTTGACCCTGGCCGCAATGGGCGTTCCGGCCCTGGCGGGCAGTCGCCGCAGAATCGCCCGTCGATGCTCAATCGCTGGCTGTTAATCATCTTTGTCGTGATGATCGGCGTCTACCTCTACCAGTACTTTAGCGCGAGCAGTAGCAGCTCTAGCGCGCCACAGCGCGACCAGTTAACCTATACACAGTTCTACGATCAGATTAACGCGGGCAACATCAAGGACGCGACCTTTAACGGGCAGATCGATATCACCGGCGATTTTCGCCAGCCGGTCAACGGCTACTCGCAGTATCACGTCTATCAGTTGCCCAATGGCGATAACCAGTTGCCGCAGTTGCTCATCTCCAAAGGGGCAACGGTCGTCTATCAGGCCCCGCAGGACAACAGCCTGTTCGTCAATCTCCTGATCGCCTTTTTGCCCTGGGTGTTTCTGATCGGCGCGTTCGTCTTCTTCAGTCGAAGAGCCGCACAGGGCCAGCAGGGTATCTTCAGCTTTGGCAAAAGCCGGGCGAAGCTGATCCTGGAAGACCGGCCCGGCACGACGTTCGCCGATGTGGCGGGCGTGGACGAGGCGAAGTATGAATTGCAGGAGGTGGTAGAGTTCCTGAAGACGCCGGGCAAATTCCAGCGGCTGGGCGGCAAGATTCCACGCGGCGTGCTGCTGGTCGGCCCTCCGGGAACCGGCAAGACGCTCTTAGCGCGCGCCGTCGCCGGGGAAGCAGGGGTGCCATTCTTCTCGATGAGCGGCTCCGAGTTTGTCGAAGTGCTGGTCGGCGTGGGCGCCAGCCGCGTGCGCGACCTGTTCGAGCAGGCCAAGAAAGCCGCGCCCAGTATCATCTTCATCGACGAAATCGATGCCGTCGGTCGCCAGCGCGGCTCCAGCATCAACAGCAACGACGAACGCGAGCAAACGCTCAACCAGTTGCTTGTCGAAATGGACGGTTTTGACACTCGCCAGGCCGTTGTCGTGATTGCCGCCACCAACCGACCAGACGGCCTCGATCAGGCTTTGCTGCGCCCCGGTCGCTTCGACCGCCGCGTCACCGTTGACCGGCCCGACTGGAACGGTCGCCTGGCCATCCTGAAGATTCACGCTCGCAACGTTCCTCTGGCCAGCGATGTTGATCTGCTGGCCATTGCGCGCGCCACGCCCGGCATGGTCGGCGCCGATCTTGCCAACCTCGTCAACGAGGCGGCATTGCTTGCCGCGCGCCGCAACCTGGATAAAGTCACGCAGCGTTGCTTTAACGAGGCGCTGGACAAGATTCTCCTGGGAGCCGAGCGCCCGCTGGTGCTGAGTGAAGCTGACCTCAACGTCGTCGCCTATCACGAAGGCGGCCATGCTCTGGTTGGCCTGCTGCAAGAGTTCTCCGACCCGGTAACAAAGGTCACGATTGTGCCGCGCGGGCAGGCGCTGGGCGTCACCATGTCTACCCCGCTCGATGATCGCTACAACTACTCGAAAGAGTACCTGCTGGCGCAGATCGTCTACGCGCTGGGCGGGCGCGCGGCAGAGCAGGTCGCCATTGGCCAGATTACGACGGGCGCCGAGAACGACCTGCAGCGCGTCACCGCCATTGCGCGTCAGATGGTCATGCGCTGGGGCATGAGCGAGCGCCTGGGAACCATCTCCTACAGCGAGCGACAAAGCCCATTCCTTAAAACGGATGATTCGGCTGCCCCCTCCGATTACAGTGAGGAGACGGCAGAGCTGATCGACGACGAGGTAGATCGCATCGTGCGCTCCTGCTACCAGCAGGCGCTTGACCTGCTGACCACCTATCGCCCGACGCTGGATCGTATTGCCCGCGAACTGCGCATCCACGAAACCATCGACGCGCAGCAATTGCAGCAGATTCTGGAGGAGACCGGCGCGCCTATCGTGCCAAAGCAGGAACTCTCCAAAAGCATTCCACGCTCTATCGCTCCTCCACCCCCGGCCCCACCCATGCCGGAGACCAACAGCTAACGCAAAAAGTTTTCTGTGAGAGGCGCCACAGGCCACCGGCAAGAGGTGGCCTGTGATGCTTTTCTTCTTGATTCTCTCTTCTCATTCCTCCTGCTCAAAGAAGCTGCGCAGGTCAGGGTAGTCTTGCATGATGCTGTCGGCGAGTTCGGGCGAGATGGTCATGAAGGAGCCTTTTGCCTCTGCCAGGATGACGCTTTCATCATCGGCCAGGGTGAGGACGCCGGAGGCCAGCATGAGGCGGCGGCGCTCGCTATCGAGCTTCGCGCGCACGCGCAGCAGAGGGCCGTAGGGGACATTGCGGCGATAGCGCACTTCCAACCGCCCGGTCATCGTCCATTCTGGCTGGCTGCTCAGCAGCGAGGTGCGCCCTAACGCCTCGTCGAGCAGGGCGGCGACAATACCGCCATGAATGATGCCGGGGAAGCCCTGGTGTTCTTCTCGCGGCTGAAAATCGGCCACAATCGTCTCGCCTTCCTGCCGGAAAACGAGGTGCAGCCCATACGGGTTGCGCTGCCCGCAGACAAAACAACGCTGGTAATCGCTCGTATCATTCAATTTCATCTTGTTTGCTATCCTGTGGTGTTCTCCGTCTCGACGGGAAGAGTTTTCTGTGATTTGAATGTACCATATCGCAAGAGAATAGACAACAACAGAGCCAGCTCAGCGTACTGAGCGGCTCTGTTGTTTCCGTCCTGAGAGTGGGGGTATGAGTCATTTGCTAGGCATGGACGAGCGCCCGGAAGCGG
Organism: Chloroflexota bacterium; assembly: GCA_902810755.1. Next base: position 9,895 of record CADDYT010000017.1, on the reverse strand, counting down.
AAGGCGCGAATGATCCACAGGATGCCGAGGACAATGGCGTAGACGCCGATCACCCAGACGAGGCCAAGCGCGGCTGCCGCCGGGCGGAAGAGCAGGATCGCGGCAAACAGCAGCGAGAGCAGCCCGGCGATAATCAGCAGGATTTCGCGCCCGGCAGGCTGGTGATAGGCAAAGGCCACCACAAAATCGAAGATGCCCGTCAGAATCGCCCAGATGGCGATCAGATCAAGCAGGATCAGCGCGGTGATACCGGGCCAGAAGAAGGTGATGATGCCGATGATAATGCCGATTAGCCCACCGACCAGCAACCAGCCCCAGTTATTGTGTCCGCGCTCGCCAATGGCCGCGATGACCGAGAAAATGCCATCCACCAGCGCAAAGGCGCCAAAAAGTGAGACAAGCACAATCACGGTAATACCCGGCCAGATCAAGGCCGCTATGCCGAAGAGAATCGCGATGATACCGCGAATAAGGAGCGCCCACCAGTGGCGGCCTACCGGTCTTGCCATCATTTCCATAGTTTTTTCCCTCCTTAAAAGTAGAGATGTCGGCACGATATTGCATGCTCTCATCAAGAAAGTGGTTGAGAGACGCTGTGCCGGTGCGGTTGTTTCTACTTTCTACACTGTAAAGTCCCATTTTCGGTTTCTACTCCTGCCGGTATTACAGCCAGTAGATGAGATGGTAGGAGAAAACGAGAGGGAGCGAGGGGTTTTGAGACGAATTAGACCAGCTATTCGTAATGATAACAGAGTACGTCTTACTGATACATGTACAAAAGGACAGGGTGAAAAATGGCGAATGTGATTCAGTTGAATACTTCTTCCAGCGAAGGGAAGAAAGCGCGCAAAAAGCTGGCGAAACAGGAAGCGAAGTTGATGCTCAAGGTCGAGCAGGCAAGAAAGGATGTGCAAAAGGCGCAGGACAAAGCCACAAAAGCGCAGACGCGCCTTGAAGATCGCCAGCAGCGACTGCGGTCCATTGAGGAAAAGCTGAGCGCGTTGCGCACCTCTTCCTGGGAGCAGCAGGCAGGTACCGATGGCAACCAGCAGACAGAGCAAGAGGAACAGCCGCAGGCACACGACGTCGCAACAGATATGGAGCAGGCTCAGAGCGGGGACGAGACGAGCGTGCCGAATGCTCAGGAGCCGAACCAGAATCCCGATGAGGCGGAGGATCGTGTCCTGCCGGAGAGGCCGCAGTCGGCAGAATTGCCCGATCAGCATGCCTCTGTCCCGCCCGATTCGCAGCCCTACACTGTCGTTGCACAGGACGAGGCGCTGACAGATCAGGCGGAACCCTACAGTTCAACGCAGCCCTGAACTGCAGGCTATGAGGTCGCTTTCCGCCGTGTGTAGCGGTACCAGTGGCCTCTCTGCCTGCGCGGCTCCAGTATGCCGAGAGCTTTAAGCTTGAGAAAGAGGAAAAGGGCGAGGCCAAGCAAGACGCCGCCGATCAGGTAAGCGCCCAGCACATCGCTGGCCCAGTGGTCGCCCAGGTAGATGCGCGAAGGGCCAACCAGCACGACGAACAGCGCCGAAACGATCAGCAGCGCGCTACGCCACCAGTGATTACCTCTGAAAAGGATGATGCCGAACGAGAAAAGCAGGCCCCATAAAGCTACGTAGGACATGACATGCCCGCTGGGGAAGCTCAGCCCTCTGGCATACTGAATCACGTCGACCAGCCGGGCCGTTGGGCGCGGTCGGGCCACCACAAGCTTGATGACCAGGTCCAGTAGCGCGCTCACCGCAGAAAGCCCCAAGATAAAAAGAGCTTCGAGGCGCATATCGAGGAGCCAGAAGATCAGGGCAGCCAGCGCCACAAACGCCGTCTGGACTTCCCAGTAGGTGCCAGGCACGCTGACGGCCAGCATGAGGGTTTGCAGCCAGAAGGTGTGATTCTCCTGAAACTCGCGAGTGATCGCGATATCGACGGACAGGATGGGGTGAACATGCACCCACCACGCCAGCAGTCCGAAGAGGGCCAGCACGATAGCATCGACGACCAGTAGTAATTCGCCGCGCCAGACGGCCCGATACCAGGGGACACGCGCTCGCTGCACCTCACGTTTTGCCCCCTCAACGGCCTGCTGCGCTCCTTCATGAAGCTGTTCCGAGGCTTGCTTGTCTTTCTGTTCTTTCATTTTTCACTCCGTCGGTGTTCATGACAACGTCTATTTGAGCATAGTAGTATTATCACGTTTCCGACGAGCTTGTTGTTTCCTCTCATTTCCTCGGACATGCTATGCTTTTTCGCCGATAGTGATGTAAATTTCCCAGCGAGGGCTGCGCACGCGCTCGGAACGGCGGCGCAGGCCGTGTTGTTCCAGGGGGATGTGCTGGCCAAACCAGGCATCCTGCACAACATCGGTAGTGATGCCGGTGCCGGTCTCACTGTCGTTGTAGAGGATATTGCTCTTGCGCCGCTGCTGCTGGTTCTCACGGTTGCGCGCCATTTCATCGTTGAGGTTGCGTTCTTTGCGTGGACCAAAGACAGCGGCAGGGCCGTAGACAAGTATCTGCACGAGCATGAGGAAGGGCTGGAGCAGGCCAACGGGCAGCAGGTTCGCGCCCTCGATGACGATGAGGCGACCGCCGGGACGCAGGACGCGCGCAATTTCGGCAATGGTATCGGGATCGTAGATATATTCGGACGGGAAGGTGCTGACGACGGTATCGAAGGAGGCGTCGTTGAAGGTGAGGCTTTGCGCAGAGCCGAGTAGCACCGTTGCCTCATTGCCAACGCCGCGCCGACGCAGGGTTTCGCGCGCGGCGGCAACCATCTCTGGCGACTGCTCAACAGCGCGGCAGTGGTAGCCTGCCGCCAGCATATCGGCCAGCAGGTCGCCGAGGCCGCAGCCGAGTTCCAGCACGTCGTGGCCAACGATGCGCGGCAGTACCTGGCGCTGCCAGACTCGCCACTGCCCGGCGAAGGGAACGGTGCTGGCGAAGCGGTAGAGGTAGCGATTCTTATACAGGGTTTCAAACAGTAGTTTGCGCAGATGTGGTGTCACTGTTTTCCAGCCTCGAAGAAGATATTCAGTAAATCGCTGATGTGTTCGATGACCAGATCGGGCGTAATGGTGTCGCGTATATAGCGATCGAACTGCCCATCGCGGCTGTTGACCTGGGCGAGTACGAAGTCGTCGTCGGTGATATGCACGCCCGGCGGGGGCGCGGCTACCTCCGCGCCTGCCGCCAGTTCCGCCTGGATGAGCGCCTGGTGCAGACTGGCAGCCACGTTCGTACCGGCGCCGGTGTTGGCACCGGAAGCGACGAACTGCGCCTCGATACGCCTGCGCCAGTCGGGCTTGGGTTTCCAGATGCTGAAGATGCCCAGGCGCTGCGCCCCGACGATATCCGAGCGCAGCGAGTCGCCCACCATGACCGCCTGGTCTGCTGTGACGCACAGCGCATCGAGCGCGTGCTGGAAGATGGCGGGGTGCGGTTTGCGTATGCCCAGATCGGCGGAGATCGCCATATGACGGTACTCAAAGTGATTGAGCAGGCCGAGGGCATGCAGGTCTTCCTGGAAGAGTTTGCCGCCCCAGAGTCGGTTCGTCACTACGCCGGTCTGGAAGCCGCGTCGGCGCAGTTCTGCCAGCGTGGGAAGGACATCGTCAAAAAGCGGGCGCGAACCGGGGATGCGCACGCGCAGGGCTTCAAAGAGGGCTGCGCCGAGACTCTGGCTGATTTCGATACCCCACCCACCCAGCGCCTGCACAATGGCGAGCGCGCAGTCGGGTTCGTGCATAGGATCGAGGCGAATAGCAGCACGCACCTGCTCATTGAGCGCGTCGCGCAGGCGTTGGCCAAGTGTCTCATCATCGAGTGCGGGCAGCAAGGCGGGCGCAACGTGCTGGCGCAGGAGGATTACTGCCCTCTGGTTGGATGCGCCCTCCATGCGCTGCCACACGCTGGCATCTTTACGCGACCAGAGCGTATCGCCCAGATCGAACAGGATGCAGCGAATGGTTCGCCCGTGTAAAGCGGGTACCGGATTGTCAGGCAAACGCCCTCCCTCGTCTCAAAAAATAGGTCAGGTAAGAAGGAAAATTCACCTTTCCTTCTTACCCGGCTGTACGAGTTTATCTGGTAACGATCTCTTCGCCGCGCGTCAACACGTCGTCGACGAGACCATACTCAACGGCCTGGCGGGCGTCGAGGTAGTAGTTACGGTCGGAGTCCTGCATGATGCGCTCGATCGTCTGGCCCGTGTGCTTCGCCAGAATCTCGTACAGGTTGCGGCGCAGGCGCAGAATTTCGCGAGCGGTGATCTCGATATCCGCCGCCTGACCTTCCGCGCCACCCAGCGGCTGGTGAATCAGCATAGTGGAGTTGGGCAGGCAGTATCGCTTGCCATGCTCACCTGCGGCCAGCAGCACCGCACCCATGCTCATCGCCATGCCCATACACACAGTCGAGACATCCGGCTGCAGCCACTGCATGGTGTCGTAGATGGCCAGGCCGGCATAGATACTGCCACCGGGCGAGTTGATATACAGGTTAATGTCCTTTGTCGCGTCCTCGCTCTGGAGGTACAACAACTGGGCCACCGTGATATTAGCGACCACGTCGTCAATCGGTGTGCCGATGAAAATGATGCGTTCCTTCAGCAGGCGAGAGAAGAGATCCCAGGATCGCTCACCGCGCGGCGTGGACTCAACCACACCGGGGACATGAATCCCATACGGTTCCAGAACTTCTCGTGTCTCTTTAATCCATTTCGGATCTTTCGGGTTAAATGCCGTCATTGTTGCTCCTTATGCATCTCAAACGATCCATTTCTTGCTCATGCTCTTCTCGCTGAACGTTCTGAAATGTACCGTCCGCAAAATTGGAATGTGCAGAGGAATCCCATACTGGAATTTGTACCGTTATGATAGCACTTCTCCGTCATAAACGCAAGGCATTTTTGCTCAATCTAGCACTCAAATCGTAAGAGTGCCAGAATGGTTATAATTCGAGCTGCCCGCTGCCATTGCAGGAAGGGCAGGTCTGTTCGATAAAGACGAGGCCGAAGTCGCAGTTGGGGCAGGTCTCGATGCGTTCGCTGCCGTCGCTTTCATAGACGAGCAGTTCCCCTGTTCCACTACACCTGCGACAGGGGGCGCTGATGGCCAGCACGCCCATGCCACTGCATGTATCACAGACAACGGTTGGCATAGATGACCTGCCTTTCCCTGAGTATACGCGGTTTCGCGTTAGCGTCTGGGATTCTGTGGGCGATAATCCAGCGCGCCGTTCATGACAATGCGAGTGACGAGGGCATTGTCGGAGATGCGCGACAGGATACGCTCATCCAGCCCGGCCAGCCCCTGCTTGTTGGCGGTGATGACAGTCGGGTAGGCCGAGTTATAGCGGTAGTTGAGCAACTGGAAGAGTTTTTCGTTGGCCCAGGGCGAACTCTGGTGCGCGCCCAGATCGTCCAGAATCAGCACTTCGGCCTCGCGCATTTTGGCGAACCGCTGCTCGTAGGCTTCCGGCGCGCCCGGCCCGAAGGTGGCGCGCAGGTGCGCCAGCAGGTCGGGAACGACGGTGAAGAGGACGACCGCGCCGTCGCTGAGCGTCTGGTTGGCGATGGCGGCAGCCAGGTGCGTTTTGCCGCAGCCGTTGGGGCCGATCAGGACGAGCCAGCCGTTAGGGGCCTGTGCGAAGCGGTATGCCTCCTGAAATGCCTCCAGTACGGACGGATGCACGCCCGGAAAACGGGTGTTGAAGTTCTTAAAGCTCTTATTATGGAACGCGCTCAGATCGGAAAGCTCGATCAACTGCTGGCGGCGTTTTTCCTTGCGTTCCGCCTCCTTGCATTCGCAGGGGATGGGCTTGCCAAAATTGGGGTGGCCGAACGGCACGTCGACGCGCAGATAGCCGGCCCCTTTACAGATCGGGCAGACGCTACGTGGAGCCAGCGGCGTGGGCAGTGGCGCCGACGGGTAGGCCGCCGCTTCGCGTTCGCGGATGACCGGCTGGCGCGGAAGGCGAGGCGCGCGAATAGGCAGTTCGCCGTTGCCGCTATTCTGCTCGCGTTCAAACTCCGCCAGCACCTGTGGGTCCAGCGGCTGCGTGCGGCGCTGGGTTCTGTAGGGTGAGGGCATCTCCTGCGTGCGCATAGATGGGGCGGGGGGATGCAGAGGCGAGGCGAAAGACCCGCGCGCGCTGCGTACATTGCGCGTGAAGCGAGGGTCATAAGGATCGTGACTGTCAGGGTACTCGCGATGATCGCGCTGATCGCGGGCATAGGGCTGCGCCTCGGCGGGGAAGCCATAATCGCTCTCGTCGGGGCGCGGATTGCTCTCGCGCTCCGGGCGGCGATAGATGGTGACCTCTTGCTCGCTGCCTTCCCAGTCACCGTACTCCATGCCCATCTCTTCATCTCCCTCGCCGTCCCACTCTTCCGCCACATCTGCAGAAGTTCGCTGATAGCTGTCGCCACGCCGATAGCCACCGGTTGGTCGGGTAACCGGCCTGTTCAGCGGATGCTCTTCGTTGGCGAGCTGGCGTGGGGCATAGCTGCCTTTCTCCAGCTGGTGGCGGCCATAACTGCCCTGACGCGGGGCTGATCCCATTGAAGGCCGCGCCTCCCCTGTTGCGCGCCGCTCGCGCTGATTCGGATTCATAGAGCCATACCCTCCCTGTCCCGTTTGTCCTGTCTGACTCTGGCGCGTACCCTGTGAAAGGGGGCGCGGAGCCGGGTCGGCTGGCTGCCCCTGGCGCGGACGCTGCTCTCGCAGTGGGCGCCGGGAACCGGAAACAGGGTTCCCGCCTTGACCGGCTTCCGGGTACTGGACAGGGCGCGGGTGCGTATATGTCTCTGGCAGCTGTTGTTCCTGCTCGTCAGCTACCTGTTCAGCGTTCGTGCGTTGTCTGGGAAGATAGCGGCGTTGCGGCGTTCTTCCCATGATGTCATTCAGGCGTTCCATACTTGCCTGCCTTCCGTTTCCCACCGTCGTAAAATAGCACGGATGTACTTCCAATTGCGCTTATTATACAATACCGCTTCACGAAATGCCGCCTCGATCCATTCCGCCGGATAGCGGTCGGCGGCCTCTTTGAGTTCTTCCGCGATCAATGGTGAAAGGAGTCCGATGTTTTGTTCGTATAACACGAAGATATTGGGACGCTCTACCTGGACCTGTACTTTTCTGCCGCCCGCGCGCCTCGTTGCGCCCTGCTTGTCCGCTTCCCCGTCCCCGCCCCTGGCGGCTTCGGCTGTGACCGGGGTGAGCATGGCTTCGTTGCCGTTGCTCTTGCCCTCTTCCTGTTCCTGGCTGAGCAGGCGAACAGGCACCATCTCGCCTCCTTGCAGTTCGTTGACAACCTTGCGGCTGCGCGGCGTGTTAAAGAAATACCAGGCAATTACCTCCGCCTCGTCTCTGCCCTCGCTGACGAGGCGCAAGTTGATGCGCAGCAGGGTGCCGCGCGCCACCGCCAGTTCCAGCCCCTGACGCAGTCGCTCCTCCGGCGGGCGCGGATCGCCCTGCCGCCGGAGGCTGCGCAGGAGTACAGGATCGGCCTGTAACTCGCGGTCGCTGGCGCAGCGCGGGTTGCCCTGTTTTTGTGCCAGCAGCCAGAAGAGGTGCAGCGTAACCTTGAGTTCGGCGCTGTCCTCGATTTCTGGCAGCAGGGCCGTGAAGAAGACTTCCGGCACCGGCACATAGGGGTTTTTCCCCGATGGAAAACCAGTAAAACCTGTCATAACGATCAATCCATAGACATCACATAAGAAAGTGATTATTCCGCGGGCGGATTGAGTTCCAGGTCGCGGAACCGGGTCTGATTAGCCTGAAAATAGAGGCTGACTTCACCAATCGGGCCATTCCTGTGCTTGGCTACGATAATGTCGGCAATGTTCTTCCGTTCCGACTCCGGGTTATACACATCCTCGCGATAAATAAACATGACGAGATCTGAGTCCTGCTCCAGACTGCCCGATTCTCTCAGATCTGATAACTGCGGCACTTTCGACTGCCTGCTCTCCACCGCGCGTGATAGCTGCGCCAGGGCGAGAACAGGGATATCGAGTTCGCGGGCCAGCGCCTTGAGGCTGCGGCTGACCTCAGAGATTTCCTGCACGCGGTTCTCGTTGCGCTTGTTGCCGATGGTGGCCTGCATCAACTGGAGATAATCGACGATGATGAGGTCGATATGGTGCTGGGCGTGCAGGCGGCGAGCCTTGCTGCGCATCTCGACGGTGGAGATGCCTGCTGTATCATCGATCCAGATGTTGGCCTCGGAAAGCGTCCCCAGCGAGTAGACGATGCGGTCCCACTCGTCGTCCTCAATCCATCCGGTACGCAGACGATGCTGGTCGATGCCTGCGTCCATCGAAAGCAACCGCTGCACCAGCTGCTCCTTGCTCATCTCAAGACTGAAGATGGCGATGGATTGCCGGTACTTGACGGCGGCGTTGTGAGCGAGACTGAGGGAAAGGCTAGTTTTACCCACGGCTGGGCGAGCTGCTAAAATAATCAAATCGGATTTTTGCAGGCCGCCGGTCAAACGGTCGAGGTCGGTGAAGCCGGTGGGGACGCCGACGATGGTGCCGCGCCGCTCATGTAGCTGGTCGAGCTTGTCCATGTATTCAGAGAGGATGTCACGCAGTTGCGAGAAATCGGAGCGGGCATGCTTCTGGCTGATGCTGAAGATCAATTGTTCAGCACGGTCCAGAGCCACATCGGCGTCGCCCTCTTCATAGGCGATGGCGGCGATCTGCCCGGCGGCGTGAATCAGGCGGCGCAGGATCGAGGTGCGCTCGACGATACGCCCGTAGTATTCGACGTTGCCGCTGGTGGGAACCTGGTTGATGAGCGAGGTAATATAGCTCGCTCCCCCTACCTCTTCCAGCCTGTTGCGCCGTTCCAGTTCATCACAGATCGTAATGAAGTCCGCCGGTTCGTGCTGCTCGTACAGGTGCAGGATGACTTCGTAGATGCTGCGATGGGCGTCACGATAGAAGTCATCGGGGTGCAGGAAATCTGCGACCTGCACGATGGCCTCAGGATCGATGATGATGCTCCCCAGCACACCACATTCTGCCTCAATGTTTTGCGGCAAAAGTTTTTCCACGTTTCGTCTCCCGTTTGCCTGCCTCTCTGGCGAGATTATAGCACATTGGTTCGAGTTTTTGGGCGCAAGCAAGCGCCATTATCTCCACATGCGTTGTGTTTCTCGCGTTCGCCCGGCGTTCTCTTGCTGTTCTCCCGATGTCTCCCAAAATGGTTGCTTCACTAGTGTAGCCAATCTTGCCGATAAAATCAATCGAAGGATTGAAATGGGCCATGTGGATATGTGGATATCTTCTGGAATTTCGGGCCTATCCATGCGCGTAAGAGCGGCTTTACATGACATAATACTGACTTTTCCCCCGGTTTTCCACCGTTTTCCAGGAGTTATCCCCACTTATCCACGAACTTATCCACATACATATCCACAGAAATTTCTGTGCCTTCGGGCTATTGCTTTTGAAGAAGAAGGTGGGATGGCGGGAAAGAAGTCCTACCCTGTGCCAGACCCGGTTTCCTGTATCCAAATTTTTGCGATTTTCCAAAAAATTCGCAAAAAACCTCTTGACAAGGCGCAAACGTAGTGGTATTATCTCCATGCGCTTGAGAGAGACGCAGGCGCGCCAGATGCGGATGCATCGGGAGGAACTTGAACAACTGAAGAGTGGTAAGGAACCAAAAGGAACAATTGACCCTGTCAAAGTGACCGGACTTGTCATTTCACAGTATACAGGGACCTCTGTGGAGAGGTTCTTCACATAACTGAATGGCGAGTTTGATCCTGGCTCAGGATAAACGCTGGCGGCGTGCCTAACACATGCAAGTCGAACGTCCTCTCTGGCTTCGGCCAGAGAGGGAGTGGCGCACGGGTGAGTAACACGTGGGAAC